>LFFH01000012.1 GCA_001510455.1 Actinobacteria bacterium casp-actino8 | reverse complement strand
GCTGAACTCATCGGAGATCGGGGTGTGATCTTTCACGAGGAGTCTCGCGTTCGATCCATCGAAGTGGGCCGAATCGAGACCACACATGGTTGCGTGAAGGCTCCGATCGTCGTGGATTGTCGCGAGGCCTACGGGGCGCGATCGTCCGGACGGATCGTGATCCCGATCCATTCCTCGATGATCGCGACCGAGCCGCTGTCCCCGGCCGTGTGGGACGAGATCGGCCTCCCGCAACGCGAAGCCTTGTCCGATTACCGGCGTCAGATCATCTATGCCCAACGCACCCACGATGATCGATTGGCCTTCGGGGGACGCGGGGTCGGCTACGCGTTCGGTTCTCGAATCCGCAACCGTTCCGATTACGACGACCGTGTTCACAGCAAACTCTTGGCGTCGATGGTCGAATTGTTTCCGGTGTTGAGCGAGGCCGGGATCACCCACCGCTGGGGTGGTCCACTCGCCGTTCCTCGCGACTGGACGTGGTCGGTGACTTTCGATCGTGGGTCCGGATTCGGTCGCCTCGGTGGTTACGTGGGGGACGGAGTCACTTCCACCTTCGTCGCCGGGCGGGCCATGTCCCGGCTCATCGCCCATGGAACCGACGATCTACCCCTCATCGGCCACCGCTCTCGGCGCTGGGAGCCCGAGCCTCTCCGATGGATCGGCGTCAACACGATGAACCGGCTCGCGGAGTCAGTCGACAAACAGGAGGCCCGAGGTCGAGTCGGCGGACTCATGTCCCGTCTGGTGGACGTGCTGATCGGCTGAGAACTTCCCAATCACCGACGTTGGGTCGGGTCCTGGTGGCGAGCCACGTAGCGAACCGAAAAGACCCCGTCACCGGACAAGATGCCGCCCCGGCCGAAGAGTCGTCCGTTCTGCCAGTTCGACAGACCCAACTCGGGTCGGCGAAGGGCGTACTGCCCGTCGACCCATCGGGTGAAGCCATCCCCGAGGAATGGTGCCTCGGAGGACGCGTACACGTACTCGAGAAGTCGTTCGTCATCAGTGAGGACAGACAGGACGAAATGCGGACTGTGCCGGTCGTACAGATCGAGGGTTCGATCGACGTCGGGAACCGAAATCACCGACACCTCCGGGACCTCGTCCCACTCCCACTCGGTCGCCAGGTACGAATCGTCCGAGTGTCGCACGACCTCCACGTCATCGAGCAGCCCGGCCTCACTCCAGATCGAAAAGTCCGCCTCTTTCACGTGAACGACCGCGCGGACACCCCGAAGCTCGGCCGCTCGTACGATTCCTTCGAACACGGCGCGGTGCAATTCGTTTCGCGCCTCAGGGACGGCCACGACATTCACGGTGTTGCACACCTTGCGGTCGAGTGAGGAATCGACGACGTCGGACACGCGCTTCACGTCGACGTCATCGGCCACATGAATCCATGCTCCGCCGGTGCCGTGGAGACTCACCGAGATTCCCGCCTGTCGAGCGACAGCACCCAACTGGGCCACTGCCTCACCGCTACCACGTGCCACCGCCAGCGCGAGTCGGCGGTCGGAGAAGAGGGCATGTCCAGCCGAACGAGCCGCTGAGTCCACGAGAACCACACTGCCCCGCGGAATGCTCGCTGCCTCGAGTGCCGGTGCAACACAGTGCGTCATGATCGCACGAGCCGTGCGCAGCGCATCGCTACCGATTCGAAAGACCACCGAGTTGCCACTCTTCAGGACTCCGGTCGCGTCGGCGAAAACATTGGGTCGGCCTTCGAAAACGAAACCCACCACTCCGAGTGGACTGCGGCGCTCCTCCACTGTCCATCGGCCGTGGTCGATCGTGACGGCAGAGGCCGACAACGGATCGGGAAGGTCTCGCCACATGCGAAGGGCCGAGATCATGTCGGCCCGCATCTTGTCGGAGAGCACCAATCGGCCGATGGCACGTCCGCGTCGGCGAGCATCGTCGACGTCGACGTCGTTGGCCTCTTTCACCGGCGCGAAAGACGAGTCATCACTCAGTCGGGCGGCGAACTCGTCGTAGAAGCTGTCGATGCGAGCGACCGGGATCGTGCCGAGTCCCCGGAAAGCCGTCACCGCATCGTGGACGGCGATCTCGACGATGCGAGCCACCTCGGCCGGTACGTGCAACAGGTCTCCCGACTCCTGAACCACCACGAGGCGATCGCCATCGCGGAAAGCCGCTGCCAATTCGGCGCCGATCACTGTGTACCGATCACCGCCGAAGGGAACGACCTGGCCGGACTCCAGGTGGGTCAGACGCTCGATCGACACGGGGTTAGCGTAGGCCCGATGGCCGACGACCTCTACTTTCGCCAACTTCTGTCCGGACACGATTTCGCGAGCGGCGATCCGCTCGCTCACCAGATGGTGAACTTCGTGTATCTGATCGGAGACCGCACCACGGGTGAATGCGTGGTCGTCGACCCGGCTTACGGTGTGGACGAACTGATCGACATCGCCGCCGCCGACGGAATGCATCTCACCGGAGTTCTCGCGACGCACTACCACCCTGATCACGTGGGTGGGTCGATGATGGGCCATCGCATCGAAGGGGTCGCCCGTCTCCTCGAGCGGGTCGATGTTCCGATCCACGTGAATCGGAACGAAGCGCCGTGGGTCGAGAAGACAACGGGAGTCGGCGCCCAACATCTGGTTCTGCACGACGGTGGTGACGTGGTGCGGGTCGGTCGGGTCGAGATCGAATGCGTGCACACCCCGGGTCACACTCCTGGCAGCCAATGCTTCCGTGTTCGTGGCGCCCTCGTTTCGGGTGACACGTTGTTCCTGGACGGCTGCGGGCGGACCGACCTTCCCGGCAGTGACCCAGAAGCGATGTTCGACAGTCTGCGACGTCTCGACTCTCTGCCCGACCAGACGGTGATCTTTCCCGGCCACCGGTACTCGGAGGCACCCGCCGAAGAATTGTCCGACGTTCGTCGACACAACTTCGTTCTGAAACCCACCGACAAGGAGCAGTGGTTGTCGATCTTCGCGTCGTAGAGATCAGCCGGTTGCAGCCGACACGAGAGCCGACAGTCCGGCCAGAGCCAGCAACCCGAGAACGACCCGTCGTGCTCGAGGCTCATCGATCGAACGTCGTAATCGCAGCCCGATCGCCACACCGACAGCGAGGACGGGGAGGGTCGTGATCGACAACAGCAGTTGTCGCAGCGCGAGGTCCCCTGTCAGCGCAAAGGCGACCAGAGCCAACACATTGGCCACGGCGAACACGGTGTTGATCGTGGCCCGGAACACCGCGATCGGAAAACGTCTGGCCTGAAGGATCGCGACCAAAGGTGGTCCGTTCGTTGCGAGCGAGGAAGCCAGCGCGCCGGACACGATCCCAGCGACCCACTCGGGACGCGTACTGGTGGACGTCAGTCGAAAGCCGTGCGCCAACACGGCCGTTGCAACGAGAACGCACACCCCGAGAACGACCGTCAGCGTGCGCTCGGCCACCAGAACGAAGACCGTCGACCCGATCGGAATACCGAGCACCGTTCCGATGGTCAACCGTGCTGTCACCGAGCGGTCGAGGACACGACGGCCCTCGATGGCTTGTAGAGAACTCGTCACCAGCCCCAGCCACACCGTGATGATCACGGCGTCGTGGGTGTCGATCGACGTCGCCATCAAGGGGACACCGAGAAGGGCGAATCCGAACCCAGCCGTGTACTGAGCCGTCGCGGCGACGAGAACGGCGAGGGCCACGACGATCCAGTCCCCCCACCCGCCGATCGACGCCACGCTTCGACTATGGCAGGCCGATCACGAGGCGGACGATTTGACAAAATGTAAACTTCCCACATGGTCGAGGTCGACAGCTCTCGCGGACAGGCGCTCGGCGATGCCCCCATGACACCCCGAATCGACGGACGTCGCCTTCTCGATCGCTTAAGCGACTTGGCTCGAATCGGACCGATCGAGGGAGGGGGCTCCTGCCGCCTAGCGCTGTCCGATTCCGACCGAGACGGACGCGACCTGGTGGTGACCTGGATGAAGGATCTCGGTCTCGAGGTCTCGGTCGACGTCGTGGGGAACGTGACCGGAACGTGGAACGTCGGCGTCGGAGCCCCGGTCATGACCGGCTCCCACATCGACACGGTGCGGACCGGTGGGCGTTACGACGGAAATCTCGGTGTTCTGGCCGGAATCGAGATCATCGAAACGTTGATACAGACCGGTGTCCGTCCTCGCCGTCCGATCGCCGTGACCATTTTCAGCAACGAAGAGGGAGCGCGCTTCCAGCCCGACATGCTGGGATCACTCGTCTACGTGGGCGGATTGGCCGTGGAAGAGGCCCTCTCGACCGTCGCCATCGACGGCGCGACCTACGGTGACGAGCTACTACGAATCGGTTACGCGGGCTCGGTGCCGTGCCCGGCCCCGGCTCCCCATGCCTTCGTCGAATTGCACATCGAACAGGGTCCGGTTCTCGAACGCGAAGGCTTTCGCTTCGGTGCAGTGACGGGCGTTCAGGGAATCTCGTGGCAGGAAGTGACCATCGAGGGTCAGAGCAACCACGCCGGCACGACCCCGATGTCGATGCGTCGCGACCCAGCTCTGGTCGCGGCCCGACTGACAGTGTTCCTGAGGGAGTTGGCCGAGCGAATGGGTGGCGACCAGGTCTGCACCGTCGGTCGAATCGAGATCGTTCCGAATCTCATCAACGTCGTTCCTCGTTCGGCCACGTTGACTCTCGACGTCCGGAACACCGACGAAGTCCTGCTGTCGGCGGCCGAATCCGAGATCGATTCTTTCCTGCGAAGGATTGCCGAAGACGAGGACGTGGACATCAGCCGTCGAATTCTGGCTCGTTTCGAACCGGTCGAATTCGATGCTCGCGTCATCGACACGGTGCAGCGCGCCATCGAACGACGTGGACATTCTGTCCGGCGACTCCCCTCCGGAGCCGGTCATGACGCCCAGATGCTCGCCCGAGTGTGCCCGACGGCCATGATCTTCACGCCGTCTCACCTCGGCATCAGCCACAACCCGGCCGAACACACCGACGACGCCGACCTCGTGGACGGTGCTCAACTGCTCCTCGACGTCATCATGGAGCTCGTCGACACCGATTTCGATGTTGACACCACGTCCGGCAGAGCTATCTCGAGGAGTCAGCCATGAGTCGCCATTTCGAGCTCCACGCCGAGACTCGTCGGCCGGTCGTCGTGGGGGCCGCGCAACTCGGCCCGATTCAGCGCGATCACGCGCGCGACGACGTCGTCGCCCGGTTGATCGACTTGCTGCAGCAGGCTCATCGCCGTGGTGTCGAACTGGTCGTCTACCCCGAACTCGCTTTGACGACCTTCTTCCCACGCTGGTTCGAATCCGACATCACCCGCGTCGATCATTGGTACGAGACCTCGATGCCGAACGACAGCACGGCCCCTTTGTTCGCCGAGGCTCGACGGCTCGGAATCGGTTTCTGCCTCGGCTACGCCGAACTCACCGAGCCCGACTCCACGGGAGCGAGACATCGGTTCAACACTCAGATCCTCGTCGAGCGCGACGGGTCGATCGTCGGTCGGTACCGAAAGGTTCACATCCCGGGCCACGAATCCGACGAACCCGGTCGTCCTTTCCAACACGCCGAGCGTTACTACTTCGAGCCGAGTGACGAGGGGTTTCCCGTGTGGCGCGCCTTCGGAGGAATCGTCGGCATGATGATCTGCAACGACCGACGTTGGCCCGAGTCGTACCGTGAAATGGGACTTCAGGGAGTCGAGATGATTCTGTGCGGGTACAACACTCCGCTTCATTACGTCCCCGATCCCAGCCAGAACGTTCTTCAGGGATTTCACAACTCCCTCGTCATGCAGGCGGGCGCCTACCAGAACGGCACGTGGGTCATCGGAGTCGCCAAGGGTGGCATCGAGGAGGGCGTCGATTCGCTGGCCCAGTCGTGCATCATCGCTCCGAGCGGTCAGATCATCGCCCAGACCCTCACCTCCGATGACGAATTGATCACCGCCGAATGCGATCTCGATTGGTGCGCTCGATACAAGGAGACCCTCTTCGACTTCGAGCGCTACCGCCGACCCGAGGTCTACACGCGTCTCACGAGTCAGAAGGGAACGATCCGTCCATCATGACCGAAACCCGAATCTCTCTGCGCGTCAATGGGCGCGATGTCACTGTTTCGTCCGAACACTCTCATCTTCTCGAAGCCCTACGCGAAGAGCTCGACATCACGTCACCGAAGGACGGATGTTCTCCGTCGGGCCAATGCGGGTGCTGCACCGTTCTCGTCGGCGGCAAACCCGTCGTCAGCTGCCAGCAACCGCTGACCAAAGTGGCCGGCAAGGAAATCGTCACTCTGGAGGGATTGTCCGACGAGGAGCGTGACCGTTATGCCACCGCATTCGGCGCCTGCGGAGGTCTGCAATGCGGCTTCTGCATCCCTGGAATCGTGATGCGAGCCAAGGGACAGATCGACAAGAAGGGATCTGCCCTCACGAGAGAAGACATGAGTCGACACCTGGGTGCCAACCTGTGTCGCTGCACCGGTTACGTGAAGGTCCTCGACGCCATCGAGGCAGTCGCTCAAGGCACACCGGTCTCGGTCGAAGTGCCAGGCGGAATCGGCTCGCGGGGCGTGAAGTACGAAGCTCGCGAGTTGGCGCTCGGCGATCGCGGATACGTCGACGATCTGCGTCGTGACGGCATGTTGCACGCCGCCCTTCATCTCACGTCTCATGCACGCGCCGACGTGATGGCCATCGATGTCGACCGGGCCCTGGCGGCTCCCGGAGTCGTCGCAGTGTTCACTGCGGCCGACATCCCCGGTGAGACCAAGGTCGGTCTCATTCACAAGGACTGGCCGGTGATGATTCCGGTCGGAGGTCGCACGAGCTATGCCGGGGACGTCCTCGCAGTGGTCGTGGCCGACACTCGGCGTGCGGCCCGATCGGCGGCCGAACTGGTCGAGGTGACGTACCAACCCCTTCCGGTTGTCTCGGACCCGACGGCAGCCCTCTCGGATCGAGAGATCGCCGTGTGGGGCACCGACTCGAACCGGCTCAGCACCAGTTCGTACCGGCGAGGCGACGTGGAGGCCGCGCTGGCCGAATCGACTCATCGTGTGTCCGAGACCTTCGAGACCCAACGCATCGAACACGCCTTTCTCGAACCCGAGAGCACACTGGCAGTTCCGTCTCGCGACGGCGAATCTCGACATCTTCACGTCTACTCGGGCGGACAAGGGGTTTGGGACGATCGCAACGACATCGCCCGGGTGCTCGGTCTCGACAACGATTCGGTCACGGTCGAACTCGTGACCAACGGTGGCGCATTCGGTGGCAAGGAGGACATGAGCAATCAGGCCCACGCGGCGCTGGCCGCTTGGCTGCTCGATCGACCCGTCAAGTGCACTCTGTCGCGCGAGGAGTCGTTCCGAATCCACGCCAAGAGACATCCGATTCGTATGACCTACGACATCGGATGCGATGCCGATGGTCGCCTCACGGCACTGAAGGTTCGGGCGATCGGAGACAGCGGGGCCTACGCGAGTGTCGGTATGAAGGTTCTCGAGCGGATGGCGGGTCATGCCTCAGGGCCGTACCACCTCCCGACGATCGATGTCGAGGCCATCGCGGTGCGTACGAACAACCCGGTGTGCGGCGCGTTTCGCGGCTTCGGTGCCAATCAGGCGCAATTCGCCATGGAAGGGGTTCTCGATCGCCTCGCCAGCAAGGTGGGAATCAGTGGTTGGGACATTCGTAAGTTGAATGTGATCAAACCCGGCATGGTCTGGGGACCGGGGCAGATCATGGACGACGGTTGCCTCGGAGCCGAACGTTGCCTCGACGAGATGAAGCCTCACTACGACGAGGCACGAACCGACGGCCGTGCGGTCGGCCTCGCCCTCGGTCTCAAGAACAGCGGACTGGGCAACGGTTTCAAGGAAGTCACGCGCGCGGTCGTTCGCTTCCGTTCCGACGGCATCGTGGAAGTTCGTCACGGATGGACGGAAATGGGCCAAGGGATCAACACCGTCGCGCAACAGGTCGTGGTTCACGAGCTCGGTGTCGATCCGAGTCGGATACGCGTGATCGTCGACACCACACGCGAACTGGGATTCGGCCAGACGACCGGCTCACGAGGAACCCTGATGGGAGCCGGCGCCGTGAAGGATGCGTGTGACGTTGCGCGTCGGGCGGATTGCGCACCCGACGTCGACCACGTCGGTGAATACCGAGTCGACTGGACCGACAAACTCGGGGACGTCGAGAACCCGACGATCCACTCCACGTTCGGCTACGCATGCCAGATGGTCGTGGCCGATCCGAACGACGGTTCGATCGATCGAGTCGTGGCGGCGCACGACGTGGGTCGAGCGGTCAATCCGACTCTGTGCGAGGGTCAGATCGAGGGAAGTGTCCACATGGGCCTCGGCTATGCACTCACCGAGGACTTCCCCGCCGACCCCGACACCTCTTTTCCGATCCCGACGACTCTGCGAGCACTCGGGATCATCCGGGCCAAGGACATGCCGCCTGTGACGACGATTCTCGTGGAATCGCCCGAGCCGTCCTCGCCGTACGGGATCAAAGGAGTCGGTGAGATCGGCCTCGTTCCGACTGCCGGCGCCGTTGCCGCTGCCTTGCAGCAGGTCGACGGCGTGTGGCGGACCAAACTGCCCATGCGGCCCTCGACGAACGATTCGGAGTCATGACCAACACGACTCCTGGGCTGGTGTGCGCACACCACCATCTCTACTCGGCACTGGCGAGGGGCATGCCCGCGCCGCCCGCCACTCCGACCGACTTCTTGTCGGTTCTCCAACAGATCTGGTGGCGTCTCGACCTCGCGCTCGATCTCGACATCATTCATTGGTCGGCCAAGCTCGGCGCGGTCGAAGCTCTCATGTCGGGGACCACTGGAATCGTCGATCATCATGAAAGTCCGTCGGCCATCGAAGGAAGTCTCGACGTCATCGCCGAGGCGTGTCACGAGGTCGGCGTTCGGGTGTCCTGTTCCTACGGTGTCACCGATCGACACGGACCGGACGGAGCACGTCGCGGTCTGACCGAGAACGATCGCTACTTGTCGGGAGGAGGACGCGGAATGGTGGGCGTCCACGCCGCCTTCACGTGTTCGGACGACACGTTGCACAAGGCCACCGATCTGGCCAAGCGTCACGGGACCGGAGTGCACATCCACGTCGCCGAAGGTGTGGACGACCGTGATGCGGGACGTCGCCTCGAGAATCTGGCCGACGAGTCCTGGCTGCTCGTTCATTGCGTACACCTCGATCGAGACCTTCCGGGAACGATTGCTCACAATCCGAGAAGCAACATGAACAATGCCGTCGGCTACGCCCGTCCTGCCTCACGAACCAGCAAGATCGTCCTCGGTTCGGACGGCATCGGTGCCGACATGTTGGAGGAGTTCCGATTGAGCTACGTCGCGCATCGTGCCTCCGACGTGACTGCCTCCCCCGAACCCAGTTGGCAATGGCTTCGGAACGGTCACGATCTCATCCCCGAGTGCCGCGATGACACTGTCGTCTGGAATTACGACCAGATCGATTCTCCATGGCACGTCGCCTTCACTCCGGGGACTCGTCCGATTTCCGTGACCACCTCTTCCGGCGAACGTCTCCTCGACAACGGCGAACCGACCCGAGTCGATCTCGAGGAAGTTCGGGCGAAGGCCGCCGAATCCGCCCAACGATTGTTCACACGTCTCTGAAACCACTCCCGAAGGAAGGCTCATGAACCAACCTGTCGCTCTCTATCTCCAGGATGCACACTCGATTCGAGAAGGCATCGACTTCGTCACCTATGCCGAATCGAAAGGATTCGATGCCGTCTGGCAAGCCGAAAGTCGACTCGTCCGCGAGGCGACGGTACCGATGGCCGCCTTCGCCACGTCGACGTCGACCATCAAGGTGGGCAGTGGCGTCGTCGACTGCTGGAGTCGCAATCCGGCTCGCTTGGCGGCGACCTTCTCGACTCTCGACGACCTCGCACCTGGTCGAGTGATCCTCGGGATCGGCGCCTGGTGGGATCCACTCGCCCAGAAGGTCGGAATCGAGCGCGCCAAACCACTACGTGTGATGCGAGAGATCGTGACCTCGGTGCGATCTCTGCTCGCCAACGAGAACGTCACCTTCCATGGAGAATACGTTCACCTCGATGGAGTCGAACTCGACTACGTCTACCAGGAACGTCGCCCGAAGGATGTTCCGATCTACATCGGAGCCACCGGAATGCAAATGATGGAGTTGACCGGGGAGATCGCCGACGGAGCCGTCCTCAACTACTTGGTGTCACCCGAGTACAACGATCAGGCCATCGAAGCCTTGGCACGAGGGGCAGCTCGATCCGGCCGCTCTCTCGACGACATCGATCGCCCTCAATTGGTTGTCTGTTCGGTTCACGAGGATCGAGACACCGCGATCGACATGGCACGTCTCATGGTCACTCAATACCTCGGACAACAGCCCCACATCATGAAGGCTTCCGGAGTTCCCCAATCGCTCCTCGACGCTGTCGGAGAGGTGCTCACGTGGCCGGCCACGCACGAACAGGTGGTAGCGGCCAGCAAACTCGTACCCGATGAGATCGTCCACATGCTCACAGCGAGTGGCACCCCGGCCGAAGCACGCGCCAAGGTCGCTCACTACATCGACCACGGATGCACCTGTCCCATTCTCTATCCGCTCGGAGACGTGAAGGCCATGATCGACGCATTCTCGGGTTGGGACGGCCGGCCGGCATGAGTGTTCTTTCTCCTCGTACGATCGACGAGGCTCTCTCGATCCTGAGCTCCGACACATCGGCAACTCTTCTCGCGGGAGGGACGGATCTGATGGTCGAGATCAATCTTCACGATCGTCGGCCGTCCTCGGTCGTGTCCTTGTCCCGCATCGACGAACTGAAGAGATACGACGTCACGGACGAGTTCGTGACGATCGGCTCGGCCGTTCCGTACGCCGACATGGAACGCGGAACTCTCGCCGACCTCCTGCCGGCTCTCGCGCAGGCGGCGCGAACGGTGGGCTCACCACAGATTCGCGCCGCTGGAACACTCGGCGGCAATCTCGGAACGTGTTCACCGGCCGGCGACGGCCTCCCCGTGATCGCAGCGCTCGATGCCGTCATCGACATCGTCAGCTCGTCCGGAGAGCGTCACGTCCCTTTCGGCGAATTCATGACCGGTGTCAAACGGAACTCCCTCGCCCCCGGAGAGATCATCCGATCGATCAGCTTTCCTCGTCGGAACGGCTGGCAGGGATACGCCAAAGTGGGCAGTCGTAACGCCATGGTGATCGCCACTGCGTCGCTGTGCCTCACCCGTTCGTCGACCGCAGTGACGGTTGCCCTCGGCGCGGTCGGTCCGACCATCATCCGTGCTCTCGACGCCGAAGCCTGGATCGCCGCCCAGTGCGATCTGTCCCGACCGATCGCCCCCGATGTCGCCCGCGAGTTCGCCGAACGGGTGGCTCAGTCGGCCCGACCGATCGACGATCATCGTTCCACGGCTGCTTATCGACGACACGCCGTGCGGGTCCTGGCCCTCCGTCTCCTCGAAAGGTCTGACGTATGACCAACCATTCCCCTCCCACACTCGACTATCACCTCTCGGTGAACGGCCGACAGCTCGACGTTCAGGACGCCTGGATCGGCGAAAGTCTCCTGTACGTCCTTCGGGAACGGCTCGGCCTTCCCGGATCCAAGGGCGCTTGCGAACAGGGTGAATGCGGCAGCTGCACCGTCGTACTCGACGGGCGCGCCGTGTGCTCGTGTCTCGTTCTCGCTGCGTCGGCGGTCGACTCCGAGATCACCACCATCGAAGGACTCGGAAGTGGTCAGGCGCTCGGCGACGTCCAGCAAGCTTTCATCGACGCTGGCGGCGTGCAGTGTGGCTTCTGCACTCCTGGCTTCGTGGTGGCAGTTCATCATCTCCTGTCGGCCCACGAAACGCCGAACGACAACGAGATCAAAGAGGCTCTGTCGGGCAACATCTGTCGTTGCACCGGATACGGCCGGATCCTGGAGGCGGTGCGCGAAGTCGTCGTTCGAAGGAGGAAATCGTGACCACGGCCGTCTCCACTCGACTCCGCGAGGGAACTCTCGGAACCAGTGCCGTTCGACCCGACGCCAATGCCAAGGTGTCCGGAAGTTTCGCTTTCAGTAGCGACATGTGGGCCGACGGAATGTTGTGGGGGGCCACCCTTCGGTCACCCCATCCGCGAGCGCGGATCGTTTCCATCGACGTCGCGGCGGCCCTGGCCATCGACGGCGTTTCCTGTGTGATCACTGCTGAAGACGTACCCGGTCAACTGACCTACGGACTGATCGCCCAGGATCAGCCGGTTTTCGCCCGGGTGGGAGACGAGGTTCGTTACGTGGGAGAACCTGTCGCCGCCGTCGCGGCCGATCATCCCGAGACCTGCCGTCGCGCCCTTGCCGCCATACGAGTCGACTATGAACTCCTGACTCCCATCACCGATCCGGAGATCTGCATCGCCGGCACCGAAGAGACTCTTCACCCCGACGGCAACATCTTCCGCGAGCAACGTGTCGTCCATGGCGACCAGTCGGTCACCGGAGACATCGTCGTCGAGGGCACCTACGTGATCGGCATGCAGGATCAGGCGTTTCTCGGCCTCGAAGCTGCTTTGGCTCTACCCGACCACGATGGCTCGGGAGTCGAGTTGTACATCGCGACTCAATGGCTTCATGAAGATCGCAAACAGATCGCGGCCTGTCTCGGCCTTGCCGAAGAGAAGGTTCGTCTCGTTCTGGGCGGCGTTGGAGGTGCCTTCGGGGCACGTGAGGACATCAGTCTGCAGGTACACACATGCCTGCTCGCACTGCGTACCGGTCGCCCGGTTCGCATCGCCTACGACCGCGAAGAGAGCTTCTACGGGCACGTTCATCGACACCCGGCCACCATCTGGATGCGCCATCACGCCGATCTCGACGGTCGCATTCGCCGAGTCGAGGCTCGAGTCGTGTTCGACGGTGGGGCGTACTGCAGTACGTCACCAGCTGTCCTCGTCAACGGCATCTCCCAGATCCAGGGTCCGTACAAGTGCCCGAGTGCGACCGTCGAAAGTTGGGCGGTTCGTACGAACAACCCGCCCTGCGGAGCCATGCGAGGGTTCGGAGTCGTTCAGGCGTGCTTCGCTCACGAGAGTCAGATGGACAAGTTGGCCGCGGCAGTAGGAGTGGATCCGGTCGAAATTCGCTTACGAAACGCCATGGAGACCGGTGACGTGCTCGTGACCGGTCAGATCGTCGACGATGTGGCACCCGTGGAGCGTTGCATCCGCGAGACGGCCGCCTTGCCGATGCCCCCGATGACTCCTGACAGTGATGACTACCGCGACATACCAGGTGGAAGCGGGCTGACGGCCGATCGACGTCACATCAGACGCGGCGTCGGCTGGGGTGTCAGCATCAAGAACCTCATGTACTCCGAAGGGTTCGACGACTTCTCGACGGCACGCTGTCGTGTCGACGACGGTGTGGTGACGATCAAGTTCGCAACCGCCGAGGTCGGTCAAGGTTTCGTGATGCTCGCCCAGCAGATCGCCAGAACGGTCCTCGGTGTCGACGAGGTTCTTCTCGACACCATCGACACCCAGATCGGATCGGCCGGTTCGACGTCGGCCAGTCGCCAGACCTGGATGAGTGGTGGTGCGGTGGATGCCGCCTGTCGAGCCGCACGGGAGCGGCTTCTCGACCTGGTCGCCGAGCGCGATGGTCTCGAACGAGACTCGCTGTCGATCGACGATCTCGAGATCACTGACGGCCTTTCCTATCGGCGAACCGTCGTCGATGCAGCACGTGGTCTTCACGTCGACGAGACGGCCGAGTACCGACACCCTCCCACCGAGGATCTCGACGAGAACGGCCAGGGCAACTGCCATGTCGCCTTCGCCTTCGTCGCTCACCGAGCGGTGGTCGACGTCGATCTCGATCTCGGGCTGGTGAAGGTGGTTCAGGTGGCCACCGCTCAGGACGTGGGCCGCGTTCTGAACCCGCTGTCCTGTGTGGGCCAGGTCGAAGGGGGTATCGCCCAAGGGCTCGGTCTGGCCGTGATGGAAGAGATCGTCGTCGATGAGGGTCTCGTCCGTAATCCGAGCTTCACCGATTACTTGCTGCCGACATTTCTCGATGCACCCGAGGTCGTCACGTCCTTCGTCGAGGAATTCGAGCCGAAATCCCCGCTCGGAGCCAAGGGGGTCGGAGAACCGCCGTGCATCAGTGTGACGCCGGCCATCGTCAATGCGATCCGCCAGGCGACCGGCCGTGAATTGCCACGGGTCCCGGTCAGACCGTCGGACATCTGCCTCTGATCTCCGTCACTGCGGCGGTGCCGATCTTGTCGTACCCTGGCGTCATGAGCGCTACGGTCTCCGATCTCGGGTATCAGCCCTTCGACTGCGACAACCACTACTACGAGGCCCTCGATGCCTTCACGCGCCACCTCGACCCGAAGCTCGGTCCGAGGTGCGTTCAATGGGCCGAGATCGACGGGCGCAAGTATCAAGTCGTCGGTGGTCGCGTCAGCCGAGTCGTCACGAATCCCACGTTCGACCCCATCGCTCCGGCGGGTGCCATGCACGATTACTTTCGTGGCAATCCCGACGGGAAGAGCCCTCTCGAATTCTTGACTCAGCGTGAGCCGATTCGACCCGAGTACCGCGACCGCGACGCTCGACTGTCGACGATGGACGCCCAAGGAATCGGGCGCATCTGGCTCTTCCCCACCCTGGGCATGTTGTACGAGGAGTTGTTGAAGCACGATCCGTTCGCTGTCTGTCAGACGTTCACGGCTTTCAACAAGTGGCTCGAAGAGGACTGGGGCTTCGACTACCAGGATCGAATCTTCGCCGGTGCTTACCTGTCCCTCGCCGATGTCGACTGGGCCGTCTCCGAACTCGAGCGGGTCCTGACCGCTGGAGCTCGGGTGATCGTGATGCGACCGGCGGCGGTCCACACCGCGCATGGTGTTCGGTCTCCCTTCCACGAGTCGTTCGATCCGTTCTGGTCACTGGCCGCCGAGGCCGGCGTCTCCGTGGTGGTCCACGCCGGCGACAGCGGCTACTCGAGCCAGGGGTACGCCGACGATTCCTTCTCGGCTCAATTTTCGGGTGGTTCGTGGAAACCTTCCATCAAGAGTTTCGCCATCGAACGGGCGGCTCAGGACTTCGTGATCACCTCGATCTTCGAGAAGATATTCGATCGTTTCCCACGCTTACGGATGGCGAGCGTCGAGAACGGCTCCGGTTTCCTGGCCGATGCCATGCACAAGATGACGTCGACAGCCAAGAAGATGCCCGGCTACTTCAGCGACGACCCGATCGAGACGTTCCGCAACCATTGGTGGATCAATCCGTTCTGGGAGGACGACGTCCACGTCGTGAGTGAACTCATGGGTACTGACCGCGTCCTCTTCGGCTCCGACTGGCCGCACATCGAGGGCATGCCGAATCCGCTCGACTATCTCCCCGAGTTGAAAGCTTTCGACGACCAGGACCGAAAGCGGATCCTCCACGACAACGTCGACACGCTCAACACTCGACTCCTCTAGGTCACCAGGTATCGACGTTCGGACGCTTTCGGTCGCCTCGAACGGGCGGAACCCACGCGCCGAGGATCGTGGCCAGCCAGCGTCGAGTATCAGCCGGATCGATCACGTCGTCGATCTCGAAGTGTGAGGCCACCGACACGGCCTTGCCGTGTTCGTACATGCGGTCGACCATCTGCTGGAACACGGTCTCGCGCTCGTTCGGATCGTCGATCGCTTCCAACTCCTTGCGATAACCGAGCCGCACCGCTCCCTCGAGACCCATTCCTCCGAATTCACCGGTGGGCCAGGCCACACAGCACAATGGCGCTTTGGTCGATCCGGCCATCATGGCCTGGGCGCCGAGACCGTACGACTTCCTGATCACGACACTGACCACGGGCACGGCCACGTTGACTCCGGTCACGAAGAGACGACTGCAGTGACGAACCAGAGCCGTTTCCTCCACCTCAGGGCCGACCATCATGCCGGGAGTGTCGACCAGCGTCACGATCGGCACGTCGAAGGCGTCGCACAGTTGCATGAAGCGAGCCGCCTTGTCGGCCCCATCGCTGTCGATCGCGCCAGCGAGATGACGAGGATCGTTCGCCACGACGCCGACGGTCATCCCCTCCAGTCGAGCGAGTGCCGTGAACATTCCAGCGCCGAAACCCCGGCGGAGTTCGAGAACCGAGTCGACGTCGAACAGACCCTGCACGACGGAACGTATGTCATAGGCCTTCTTGCGATCGATCGGCACGACGTCGCGCAAGGACTCTTGCGGCGGAGCAACGAACGTCGTTCGACGACACTGGAAGAAGTCGAGGTACTTCTTGGCCACCTCGACTGCTTCGGCGTCATCGGACACGACCACGTCCACGACGCCGTTCCGCTCATGAACTGCGGTGGGTCCGATCGACTCCGGCGCGTGAACTCCGAGCCCTCCTCCTTCGATCATCGCCGGACCGCCCATCCCGATGTTGGAACCAGAGAGCGCGATCACGACATCGCAACAACCGAGAAGGGCGGCGTTACCAGCGAAGCAATACCCACCGGCGATACCGACGAGCGGAACGAGGCCGGACAGTTTCGCGAAATCGTGGAAAGCCCAGCAATCGAGTCCGGACACCCCGAGGCCATCGGTGTCTCCCGGTCTTCCTCCTCCACCTTCGGCGAAGAGAACAACGGGAAGCCGAAGGCGCGCGGCGACGTCGAACAGGCGATCCTTCTTACGGTGATTCTGCTGCCCCTGAGTGCCCGCGAGAACGGTGTAGTCGTAGGACATGACGACCGCTCGACGGTTGCAGGTCCCGTCGCTCGATCCGTTCACGTCACCCACACCGCCGACCAGACCATCAGCGGGCGTTCGCTCGATCAGATCCTCGAGTGGACGACGTCGTCTCTGAGCGGCGATCACGAGAGGGCCGTATTCGACGAAGGACCCGGGTTCGACGAGGTCAGCGAGGTTCTCACGAGCCGTACGGCGGCTGGTCCGATGCCGCCGCTCGACGACCTCGGAACGATGTGAATCCGACACGATCCGATGACGCTCGACGACCTGCGAGAGATCGACCCGATCCACCTCGTCGTGCTGTGCGTCATCGAGGTGATCGACCAGGGTGGGACGAATCTCGACCAACACCTGACCACTGGCCACCGTCGCACCAGCGATCACGTGAAGGTCGACGATTTCGACGGCCTCGTCATGAACCACGTCGTGCTCCATTTTCATGGACTCGATCACGACGATGGGACGGCCAGCCGGAATTCTCGCTCCGACGTCAGCGACCCAGGAGATCGTCCCCTGCATCGGAGCCCGCAGGTCGCTCATCGAGGAGTGAACGCCACCACGGCCGATCGGGGACCACGAACCTGTCCCCCGGCCCACGTCACGGCCGACGGGTCGACAAGGGTGAATTCGGGGATCCGGGCCATGAAGGTCTCGATGGAGACACGGAGTTCCATTCGAGCCAGGTTCGATCCTGCACACCGGTGAATTCCGGCGCCGAATGCCACGTGCCGATTCTCCTGTCGATCGATGAGCACTTCTTCCGGTCGATCGAATGCCTCCGGGTCTCGATTGGCGGCGGGGAAATTCATGAGGATGCGCTCTCCCGCCTTCATCGGACAGCCGTTGTATTCGGTGTCCTCGAGCAAGCGGCGCGCCATGGTGACCGGCGCGTAAGCACGGAGGAACTCCTCGACGGCCGTGGGAAGCAGTTCGGGCTCACTAACCAAGCGAGCGAGATCATCGGGATGACTGGCGAGATGCCACAAGGATGAACCGATCGACGACCAGGTCGTGTCGACACCGGCCACCAACAACAGTGCGCACATTCCGAGGATGACCGAGTCCTCGATCGGCTGACCGTCGATCTCGGTGTGGAGTAACTCGGAGATCAGATCGTCTCCGGGGTTCTCGCGACGCTCGGCCAATGCGCCCTGGAAGAACGTGATGACACCACTCATACCCCGTTGACGACGTTCGGCGTCGTATGCGAATTCGAGCACGTCCCTCACCCAACCAGTGAAGGAATCACTCATCGACTCGGGGACACCCAGAATGTGCGCGATCACTCGAACCGGAATCTGTTGGGCGTAGTCGGCGGCCACGTCGGCTCGCCCGGTCTCGATGAAACCGTCGATCAGGCGATTGCACAGATCGCGCGTCATGGCCTCGTAGGTCAAGGTCTTCTGAGGACTCATCCACGGAAGGATCAGCCGCCGCGTCCAGGTGTGCAGCGGTGGATCGGAACTGATCGGAGGGACCCCGTACGGGAGCACTTGAGGAACGGGTTGTCCATCAGCCGTCATCGGAGGCGGAACCACTGCGATGCCGCCACCGGATGGGAATTTCTCGATGTCACGGGCGATGGCCGTCACGTCGGCGTACCGGGTCGGATTGTACGACCCGCCCCATCGGTCACTGTGAGCGACCGGACAACGTTCCCGCATCTCGTCCCAGATCGGAAACGGGTCGTTCACGTAGCGAGGATCGAAGATGTCGTAATCGGTCATCCAATCCGAAACCGGTGCACTGACACTCATCGTTGACCTCCACCTCGAGACTGTAGGGCCACGCTGGCGAGTTCAGCGACCAGACGGGGCCAGATCGCCGATGGGTAGTCGTGTCCCATCCCGACGATCTCGACGAAGCGGGCCGTCGGGACAGCCTCGGCGGTTCGTCGACCTCCGGAAATATCGATCAGGGTGTCGGCCGTTCCGTGGATCACCAAGAAAGGAACGTTCACCGAGGCGAGCCGAGCCGATCGACTGCCGTCCCGACGCGCGGCATGGTACTGCCGAGCGACTCCGGCCGGCCGACAGGCCCGATCGAACAGTCGGCCGGCCAGATCCTCCTGGATGTCCCACTCGACGAGACCCGGGCTCCCCCACACCCGCTGACCGGACAGATGAGCATCGATCGCCTCGCGCCGATCGGTCGACCCTGGCGTGAGCAACAGTCGCCGGGCCTCGTCACTCGGACGCCCGACATCGGGATCCCCGGTGGTCGACATCACCGACGTTGCCGACAACAGGCGACTCGCCCACTCGATCGCCAACGTCTGCACGATCATGCCGCCGAGTGAGAACCCCATCACGTGGAATCGATCGACACCGAGATGATCGACGACGGCGATCACATCGGACGCCATGTCCGACAATGTGTATCCCTCGGGCCCGTCACTCGACTGCCCGACGTCTCGGTTGTCGAAACGCACGACGCGAAAGCCGGCCTCGACGAAGGAAAGACACATCTCTTCGCGGAAACTGAGGCATTGGTTCCCGAGCCCGTTCACGAGAACCAGAGTCGGATCGTCGGGCGAGCCGAGCGACTCGTGGAAGAGACGGATGGGTCCATTGCTCGCAAACGCCACGTCACGCTCCCGGATTCGAGGGGAGATGATCGAAACGGCCCACCGGGCGTCGAGCCGCGTACTCGACGACGATCGGTTCGAGATCAACCGGGCTGGCTCCGTGAAGGATCACTCCGTCGGCCCCCAGTTCGAATTGCCCGTTGATCTTGTCGACACATTGCGACGGCGTTCCGGTCGCCGCCGGTTCGAGCCACTCATCGGGAATCAACGTGGCCACGTGTTCCAACTCGGCAGTCGTCGCGGTGTTGTCGAGCGCACCGTGGAAATTCTTCACGAACTCGTCGGCTCGAAAACGTTCGAGGACGGCCTGATCCCAACGGTTCGTCTCGACCATGAGGTCTCCATAGGCCTGGAGATAGGTCGCCAGTCGCCCGACGGTCTTCTTCAGACGCACTGGCTCGGCAATGTGATCACCGATGGTGGCGAAACACGACCAGACCCTCACCGAATCCGGGTCCCGCCCGGCCCGTTCGGCCGATTCTTTCACCGTCCGTATGCATCTGACCAAGGTCTCATCGGTGAAGAAGGTGTGGAGAATCACGCAATCGAAAGCCCGGCCCGCCAATTCGAGAGTGTTCGGACCGAACGCGGTGATTCCGAGGGGAATCTTCTCGTCGAAAGAAGGATCGAGAGAGAGAATGGGATACTTGCCGGCCGGTCCGTCGTGTCCGAAGATGACCTCGCCGGCGAAGAGTCGTCTCATCAGGCCGGCGAAGTCCTCCATCTGAGCGGTGGTGATCTTCGGAATGCCGTAGGCGTCGAAGAGTGGACCGATCCCTCGTCCGAGACCGAGACAGAAACGTCCGTCGGTGAGGCGGTGCATGGTTGTCGCGTAACTGGCCGTCACGAGAGGGTGACGCGTGTTGTGATTCGTCGCCGCCGTGGCGATGCCAAGTTTCGACGACACGGCTCCGACGGCGCCCGACAGAGTCACGGCTTCCTTGATGTTGAATCGCTCCGATATGAAGCACGCTCCGAGGCCGAGACGTTCGGCGTCGGCGACTTCCTGGAGGAGGTCACGCGGACTACGAGGAGCTCCGGGAAGGGTGTAGAACCCGAGTTCGTTGTACGACACCATCGCCTCCATCAGCTCCGCCCGAGGTCGTCGGGAAGCGAGAATCCGTCCAGAAGCTGTCTCATCGCCGGAGAGCGGAACGGAGACACGTCGCGCTCGCCGCCTCGGATCAACGTGTCGGCGTGTCGGGCGATGTCCTCGGGCGTCGCACTGCGATCTCGGAAACCGGTCGCCATCGAAAGACGCACTCCGGCCTGCCAACCGGCTCCGACACTCAGCACTTCACCCGACAGATGGCAGGATGCGTGCGACAGATACACGACCAGAGGAGCGACGAGCGCCGGATCGAGCCACGCGCCGAGTTCGATTGACCAGGGAATCGGACCGAAGGGGGTTCCCGGTCGTGTCTTCGCGTACGGCACGATCACGTTGGCGGAAATTCCGATGGACTTCCCTTCGCTCGCCATACCGAAGGTCAGCCCGATCGTGCCCATCTTGGCCATTGCGTAGACGACGCCACCCGGAACGCCACCGAATGCTGCACCCGACGACACGTTCACGAAACGGCCGCCGCCTTGGGCTTCCATGTGGCGCCAGGCCGGACGCGAGACATTGAGGACACCTTTCAACTGGGTGTCGACGAGCGCGTCGATGCTCTCGTCGGGAAAGGATCCGAAATCACCCATGCGGACCTGTCCAGCGTTGTTGATCACCACGTCGACCCGACCGAAGGTGTCGAGGGCGCAGTCGACGATCGATTGGCCCCCCTGGGGGGTGCTCACCGTGTCGTGATTGGCGACCGCCTGTCCTCCGGAGGCGAGGATGACATCGACGACCTCATCGGCCGGATTGACCGTCGGCGCCTCGGCATCGCCATCGGAGTCCGATATCCCGACTCCGAGATCGTTCACCACCACTGCGGCGCCTCGGGCGGCCAGAGCGAGCGCGTACTCGCGGCCGAGATTGCGGCCCGCGCCCGTGACGATCACGACGCAATCGTCGAATCTCAGATCGGTCTCGGCCATCGATTCGTTCACCTTTCCGACTCGTGGAAAGGTCCCATGTTCGCACAGACGAGCACGCAAGCCGCCTTCGATCGTCGCTACAGTCGGCTCGTGACGTCACGAACCACGGTCGAGGTGCCCTGCCGCGACATCGCGGGCGACACCGACCGACTCGTCTCGCTCGGATGGAGAATCGTCGACGTCTATCCAGCCGACGATCCGCGCCGGGTCACTCTCGACGGACACGGAGTGAGGCTTCGACTGGTCCGCGCCGATGCCCCGCGACCGCACATCGTTCTGGACGACGTCGCTGTTCTCGGTGACTCAGCGGCTCCGGACGCGGCGGTTCTTCCGTCGGCGAATTCGCGTCCCTCGCTGACATCCACTTTTCAGATGACTTCAGGAGACGAGGCCTGGCACGTGGGCCGGGCCGGCATGGAATATCGCGACATCGTTCCCGATCGACAAGGCGGAGCGGTCATCGCTTCGCACATTCGGATTCGCACCGCCGGTCCGGTACCCGACTATCCACACCATCACGACGTACTCTTCCAGTTGATCTTCTGTCAACGCGGATGGGTCCGACTCGCCTATGAAGGTCAAGGTGAGCCCTTCGTGCTTCGGGCCGGTGAATGCGTCACCCAGCCCCCTCACATCCGACATCGAGTTCTCGAATGCTCCGCCGATCTCGAAGTCGTCGAGATCGGATGCCCGGCCGAACATCTGACGATCGCCGATCACGATTTCGACTTCACGACCTCTGAGGTCGATCCGACCCGAACATGGGACGGACAGCGCTTCGTGCGCTACACACACGAGAACGCCACCTGGAAGAAAGTCGACACCGGAATCCGTGAATCTGACACCGGCGTGGACGACGCGACTCATTCGCGTGCCGATGTTCGAGTGATCGACATGGAGACGGACACGTCCTGGACCGTCCCGACGGTCGGGCCCGACACGTTCACCATGATCTACGTGCTGACGGG
>LFFH01000011.1 GCA_001510455.1 Actinobacteria bacterium casp-actino8 | reverse complement strand
AGGAAGAGAACCCCTCATGACCCCTCTCGAAACCGTCAACGCGTTCATTCGAGCTCTCGAGGCGAACGATCTCGACACTGCGTGTTCGATGGTCGACGACAAGTGCGAATACGACAACGTCCCCATGATCAAAGTGTTCGGTCCCGAAGGAGTCCGAGGGATCCTCGCCCCGATGTTCGCCGACTGCACGGAGATCGAGTGGGTGATTCATCGCGAGGCGATGTCGGGTTCGACGGTCTTCAACGAGCGACTCGATCGCTTCAAGATGTCCCACGGGTGGGTCGAGCTTCCGGTCAACGGCGTCTGGGAAGTGCAAGACGGCAAGATCACACTGTGGCGTGACTATTTCGATGCCGCTTCGTATCTGAAGCAGATGCCGAAGGCGTGACCTTCGGGCCGATCAATCAGCGTCACCGAGGTAGGACGCTTCGATCAGCGCGCGATCCTTGGCCAGATCGGCCGCCTTTCCCTCGACGGCGAGCTCACCGTGATTCATCACGTAGGCCCGATCGGCGACTTCCAGTGCCATGTGTACGTGCTGTTCGACCAACAGAACTCCGGCTCCGGTCTCGTCGGCAATCTTTCGGAGAATCGGCAGCAGACGCTCGACGATGATCGGAGCCAGGCCGAGACTCATCTCGTCCACCATCAGGAGTCGAGGATTGACCATGAGAGCACGGGCCATGGCCAACATCTGTTGCTCACCACCCGACAACAATCCGGCTCGACGGTCGAGAATCGGCTTCAGGGCCGGGAAGAAAGAAACTGCCCTCGCAATATCGGAACGCCCCGACTTCGCTCCGAGTCGCAGATTCTCGGCTACCGAAAGTTGGTAGAAGAGAGCTCGCCCCTCGGGAACGTGCGCGAGTCCGTCGCGAGCGATGCCATGAGGCCGCCGACCCTTGACACTTCGACCGAAGACGCGAACGTCGCCCGAGATCACCGGCACCAAACCCGAGATCGTCAACAGGGTCGTCGTCTTTCCAGCACCATTCGGACCGAGTAGCGCAACGACCTCACCCTCGTCGACGTGCAAATTCAGATCTCGGACGACCGAGACACCGCTGTAACCGGTGTTCAACGATGAAATCTCGAGCAATGCACTCATGTCACGTCCCTCCAGCGCTGCTACCCAGGTACGCCTCGATCACACGAGGATCACGCTTGACTTGATCGGGAGTCCCCTCGGCGATCTTCATGCCGAACTCGATCACGTAGATGTAGTCGCACACGTCCAAGACCAAACCCATGTCGTGATCCACGAGGAAGATGGTGATACCGGCATCGATGATCTGTCGCAGACGTCGACCCAGCTCCTGGGACTCGCTGGTGTCGAGGCCGGCAGCCGGCTCGTCCATGCAGACCAGTTCGGGACGCGCGGCCAGAGCCCGAGCCGCCGAGACCAGTTTGCGTTGGCCCTGGCTGATCTCATTGGGGTACTTGCTCGCCAGGTCGCCGATTCCGAGGACGTCGAAGGCGAACTGCACCCCCGACCGATCGCGATCACGGTTGGGACGAACGAGATCGAGGAGAAACTTTCTGGTCGTCTGACGTTCGGCGGCGACCTGAATGTTCTCTTCGATGGTGAGATCGTCGAAGAGCTCGAGAGATTGCCACGTTCGACCGAGGCCGAGACGGGCACGAGCGTGAACAGGAAGAGACGTGATGTCCTCCCCCTTGAACTCGATACGACCCGTCGTCGGGACGAATCCGGTGATTCCATCGATGAACGTCGTCTTGCCAGCGCCGTTCGGACCGATCAGGCCGACCAGACGGCCCGCTTCGACCTCGAGATCGACTTCGTTCACGGCCTTCAAGCCGCCGAAATCCACGGACATACCGCGGGTGCTCAGCAGTGCCATGGCTCCCCCTTCGTCGTACCTCAGACACCTCCGAGGTACGACTCCTCGACCAACTTTCGATTCGCTCGCAGTTCGGACGCCGAGCCCTCCATCGTCAATTCGCCATGCGCAAGCACGTACCCGCGGTCGGCCACCGACAACGCCAGACCCACGTGCTGTTCGACCATCAGCACTCCCGCGCCGGTTTCGTCGGCAATACGTCGCACGATCGGCAACATTCGCTCCACGATGATCGGCGCCAATCCAAGACTCATCTCGTCGATGAGCAGAACCTTGGGGCGAGACGCCAGACCTCTGGCCATGGCCAACATTTGTTGTTCGCCTCCCGACAAGAGCCCAGCCCGTCGATCGACCAGGGGTCGTAGAGCCGGAAACATCTCGAGTGCCGATTCCATGGCTTCGCCACGTTGGGCGCGGTCACCTGTTAGGCCGAGTCGCAAGTTCTCCTTCACCGTCAGGTCGAAGAAGAGAGAACGGTCCTCGGCCACGTGGGCCAGACCCCGTCGGGCAATCTTCTCGGGTTTCTGCCCCGCGACGTCTTCACCGAGAACGTCGACTCGTCCGTCGATGGGCTGGAGAATGCCACTGATGGTCAGAAGGGTCGTGGTCTTGCCAGCTCCGTTCGGACCGAGCAGAGCCACCACCTCACCGGGACCCACCGTGAGCGACAACTGCCGAAGTACCGGGATCCCGCCGTATCCGGAACTCAGACCCTGGATGGAGATCAACGAATCACTCATCGGTTACTTCCTTCGTCGCGCAACGCCGACGACGCCGCTGCGCCTTCGGATGCCTGTATCTCACCGGCCGTCTCTCCGAGGTAGGCGCGAATGACGTCAGGGTTCGACCTCACTTCGGCTGGCGTGCCTTCGGCGATGATCTGACCGAAGTCCAGGACGTAGATGTAATCGCACACGCTCAGGACGAGACCCATGTCGTGATCGATCAGAAAGATCGTCGTACCATCTTCGACGATACGTCGCAACAAGACACCGAGTTGCTGTGATTCGACCGTGTCGAGTCCAGCGGCCGGTTCGTCCAACAGCAAGAGCTCAGGAGCAGCGGCCAGGCTGCGCGCCACACTCACCAGTTTTCGCTGACCATGGGAAAGATCGAGAGTGAGTCGGTCGCGGAACTCGGTGAGACCGAGCAGATTCAACGCGTTCTCGGCTCGCTCCTCCACTCCGGTGGTGCGCAACGGGCTCACGATGTCGGCCAGAAAGGCCCACCACTTCGTGGGTTCGGCCATGACGATCAAGTTGTCCCAGACGGTCAGGTCTTCGAACAGTTCGAGTGACTGAAAAGTTCTGACCAGTCCTTGGCGCGCCCTCTTTGCCGGTGATTCGGTCACCAGATCACGGCCCTTGAACTTCGCGGTTCCTGACGTGATCGGCGTATAACCGGTGATGGCGTCGATGAATGTGGTCTTTCCAGCACCATTCGGGCCGATCAGGCCGGTCAGCTTGCCCTTTTCGACCCTGATGTTCACGTCGGAGTTGGCCCGCAGTCCGCCGTAAGCGACCGTGAGGTCCGAAGTTTCGAGAAGATGAGTCATGAGGCCACCTCCATGTCGGAAACCGGTGATGGACCATGTCCGCCGCCTTTGACACGCACCACGATCGATCGAACGAAGAGAACGAGGAGTACACCGACCACCATCATCCATGGTCGACTCCAGTCGTCGGTGCGCCACGGGTTGATACCGATCGCTCCGAGGGCGAGTCCCAGCACGACATACGGACCGAGGCGTCGACCGACGAACTTCCATTCAGCCGAGCGCGCTTTCCTCAGCCAACTCCCGAAATATTGCAAGAGCGGCTGGAACAACATCGCCTGACCTGATGGGTGGATGATCGCAGTGAGGATCATTCCGACTCCACCGATCAAAGGCGTGTAGGCATGGAGCCCGTCCGACTGGTGGGAGCCGAACACTGACACCAGGCCCGAACCGGTGAGCATGCCGCCGATCAAGGCACCGGCCACCGAGGTGATGCCACCCAGATAGGCGAAGGCGAGTGCGATCAACCCGGCGAAATACACCCAGTTCGACGACGAGATCTGCTGCTGCTGGAACGCAGTCATCACGCCAGCGACGCCGGCGATACCCGATGCGATTCCGAAGGCCAGCAACTTGGTTCGAGCCACGTCGATACCAGCCGATGCCGCCGCCCTCTCGTTCGCACGAACGGCCAGGAATCGTCGGCCAGTGCTTCCGCGACGAAGGTTCGAGACCACGACGCACAGAAGCGCAAGCACGACCACACAGAACGCTACGAACTTGGGAGAGTCGGTCAGACCACGGGGACCTGATGACCCGATATCAGCCCCGAAAAAAGTCGGAGACGGCACGGCTGCATTCGAACCCGCCATGAGCTTCGTCAACTTCGCGTTGTCGAAATAAAGCGTCTGCAACGACACCGCTGCTGCGATGGTCACCACCGCCAACTGCACACCACGAATTCTCAGAGCTGGAATTCCGAGGAGAACTCCGACCGCGATGGCGACGATGACGCCGAGAGTCGCCGAGATGGGCCATGGCAATCCCGGTCCGGCCACGGCGAAGGGGTCCTGCGGGCTCGGGACGCCATTGGCACTCATTCTGGCCATGAAGAATGCTGCGACGCCGGCGATCGACAACTGCACCATGGAGATCTGGCCCACGTATCCGGCCAACAACACATAACTGAGCATGAGCATCGCCGCAATCAGGGAAGTCATCAATGCGAAGCTCCACTTGCCCGAGAAGCCAGCGAACACGAAGTCACCCGGGAGCCCATAGGCAAGGATCAACCCCACCGGCACCCAGACCGCGACGTGCCATCCGATCCGCTTCGGATAGGGCGAGAGCGGAAGGCGTCGCTCCTCGATGGTTCCTCGAATGGGTAGCGATTTACCCCGCACGAACAGTGTCACGACGATGATGATGAGCGGAATGGCATCGGTGGCGCCCGACTGCAGCCATCCCGGGAACCACGACTTCCCGGTCATCCACGTCGAGGTGACCGTCTGGAGCATGCCGATTCCGAGACCGCCGGCAATGGCGATGGGGACCGACGACAACGAACCGATGAGTGCAGCTCCGAGGGCCGGAACGATGAGAGTCGTGAACTTGGTGGGAGTGAGGGCACCGGTGATCGAGCCGACGAAGACTCCGGCGATTCCGGCGACGAGAGTGGCGATCATCCAGTTGTACAGAGCCAAGCGATCGGGCGAGTAGCCGAGAAGAATGGCGCCCTTCTCGTTGCCCGCCGCAGCACGAGTCGCCAGACCGAAACGAGTGAACTTGTAGTTGAACCAGAGCGCGGCGCCGAGCACCACGGCGATGATGAGGAGTCCGAGATTCTCACCCGGAAGCGGCTTGCCGAAGCCGAGGAAGTTGCGAAAGAGGGTGTCGGGCAGGAGGAGAGACTTCGGTTGGGGGTTCTCCGACCCGAAATTCACGAGTGCGACGCCTTGGAGATAGAGCATCACACCGATGGCTCCGATGACTTTGCCGAGTGGAGCCGCGTTGCGCAAGGGACGGAACACCAGATAATGCATGGCGGCGCCGAGAAGTACCGACATCGCCAGAGCGATCGCGACCGCCAACCAGACATAAACACGACCTCCTGAGGAGATCGTGATCTTGACGGGCACGTTCAGTTGGTGTGTGGGCAAGAAATCGATCCACGGAAGACGCAACTTGCCGTCGATACGCAGATAGTTGAAGGTGAAGCCGGCATACATCGCCACCGAACCGTGGGCGAAGTTGATCACCCCCGAACCCTTGTAGGCCACGACGAGGCCTGACGCCATGAGAGCGAAGAAACTTCCCGCCCCCAAGCCGAGGAATGCGAAAGCAATCGCGTCCTTCACGAGAACCCTTTCCCCCGATGGGCAACAACGACGGTGCCCATCACCGCCTCGAACGATCCGACCGAGGTCGGATGTCATCGTGGGGTGGGCCGAGACACGAGGTCTCGGCCCACCCCACGGAAATCATCAGGATCCGAAGTCGAGTTCGGTTCCCGCCACCAGGTCGAGACCGGAGAAGTCGCCCTTCACCGGCACCAAGGTGCTGCCGTCCCACTGGCTGGCCGACACCAAGGAGTTGCACACGGCGACGTACGGAGCGATGGCGTCCTGGCACGAGATACCCGAACCGGCAAAGGCGTGGTGGCCCTTGGTCGCTTCGAACGCCTCCACCAACGATTCACCGCTCAGATCACCAGCAATGGAGTTGGCGATCTGCCAAATGGCCATGATGCCCGTGAATCCCTGGGTTCCGAAGCCCTTACCCACCGAGGTGTCGTCGGATGCGTACTGTGCGCCCTTCTCGTTGTAGACGCGAGCCTCACGCTGCAACTGACCGGCCGGAAGTGCGTCGGGGACGAGAATCGACGAGGATCCAATCAGGTAGACGCCCTTGATCTTGTCGCCGAGTTCGCTCATGGTCGTGAGGTCGGTGCAAGCGCCCGACAACACGAGCGGCGTCGCGTCAGGAGTCCAGCCGAGCTTCAACATCGAGTTGACGAGCGACCAGCAGTCGGCGCCCTGGCCCGAGTAGATGACGACGTCGGGTCCGAAGTCGAGCACCTTCTGAGCATCGGGCGTCACGTCGGCCTGACCCGGAAGGATCGGCACGCCGATGTGCTCGAGACCAGGCATCGATCCGGCGAGCGACGATGACGAAGCGGTCGATCCGTTCAGGACGTTCATGGGCTTCTTCTCGAGGTCGTGGTAACAGAACACGCCTGGCGGAGTGTTCGCCCAGGGCACGGCCACCTTGACAGGATCGGCCGTGCCACCGAGGACATCCTGAGTTGCGTACTGGATGAGACCCGTGTGAACACCAAGACATCCACCGCCACCACCGATGGCGTACACACCAGCGGTCGTGAAGTCAGCGGGCGAGATCGGCGTACCGACCACTACCGGAATTCCTGCTTCCACGAGAATCGGGAAGTGGTTACCGAAGAAGTTCAGCGTCGAGTAGACGACGAGAGGGTTCTTCGAGGCCAGTTCGTTGGCGCACTTCTGCGAATCGACCGGCGAAATGGCCATCTTGCAGACTTCGAGTTTGATGGGTCGACCCGGGGTGCCCGACGCGTAATCGGCGCCAATTCCACCCAATTCTTCGTTGATGAAGTCAACGGCGGCCTGCGCCATCACGGTGTACTCGGGGAACGAACCGTTGGGGTCGCCCTCCGGGTTCATGATGCCGATGACGATCGGATCGCCGTCCGCAGCGAGCGGGCTGACTTCGGCACACTGCAGTGCCTGCTCGAGAGCACCCAGGCCCTCACCACCGGCAGCGTCGAGTGACGTATCGGGTTCGGCCGGACATCCCGAATCGCTCGGTTCGGCCGGAGCGTCCGTCGACGGCTCGTCGGTCGACGGAGCTTCGGTCGCCGGAGCGTCGGTCGCCGGAGCGTCGGACGATCCCCCATCGTCGCCCCCGCAGGCGGCCAGAGTCAGTCCGGCCACTGCGACGAGCGCGGTCAAAAGCTTGGAGCGCTTGTGCACTGTTTTCCCCCTATTGGAACCTGACGTCTCCGGCAGGTGACCCATTCTTAGCATGAATTGACCGCCGGATTAGTAACCGAAGTCACTCCGGCGACGACGAAGAGGTCGAAGGAGTCCCGGCTTCTCGGTAGTCGCCGAAGGCCGCATCCCGTTGGGACAACGCCGCCGTCACCCCTTTTGTTGCGAAAGAGGCCAGGTACTCCCGGGACGAGGGCTGATGGAAGCCGAGGGCCTGAATCTCGGCCGTGGCTCTGATTCCGGCGCGAATGCCCATGGCCTCCATCGCCCGGTGGGCAGCCCGTTTGTTCAGGGCCAACAAGTCGGAGGGGATCTTGGCCACCCGCTCGGCGATGGCGAGAACTTCGGTGTCGAGGTCCGCGACCGGGAAAGCCCGATTGGCGAAGCCAGCAGTCACCGCGTCGTCCCCCGACATCGAGTCACCGGTCAAGAGCGCCTCCATGCCGCGGCGCAGACCCATGAGCCACGTCTGCCACTGCATGTCGGGTGGGGACATGAGGCGCACGGGCGGGTAGCCGATCTTGGCATCGTGCGCCACGTACACCAGATCGCACGCCGTGGCGAGCTCACTTCCACCGGCCAAGCAGTAACCGTGTACTTGGCCGATGATCGGTGTGGCCATGTCCCACATCTCGAACCAGTTGTTGACCACGTGCCGCGACCACCAACCGTCGGCGAAAGCGCTGGATCTTTCCACGTCGGAGTTCGACGACCCGAGGTCGTAGCCGGCCGAAAAACACGTTCCGGCTCCTCGAACGATCATCACCGAGACATCCCGATCCTTGTCACCGGCCCGCAGTGCGTCGAAGAGAGCACCGCGGAGATCGTCGTTCAACGCGTTGCGCTTCTCAGGACGATTCAACGTGAGTCGTCGTACTCGAGGGGCCACATCTTCCACGATCAGAACTGGCTCGGACATCACTTCTCCCAATACGGCGCACGCAACTTGCGTTTGTTGATCTTTCCCATGGTGTTACGACCGAGATCCGGCACGATTTCGATGGTGCGTGGACACTTGTAGTGACTGAGACGCTCACGGCAGAAGGTGATGATCTCACTCGGGTCGGCCAACGACGAGCCTTCACGAAGGATCACGAGCGCTTTCAGCTCCTCTCCCATTTCGGGATGTGGGACTCCGATGCAAGCCGCATCCAGGACTGCCGGATGCTGAACGAGGACCTGTTCGGCTTCGGCCGGGTAGATGTTCACACCCCCCGATACCACCATGTCGGAAAAGCGATCCGTGATGTAGACGTAGCCCTCGGCATCGACGAATCCGATCTCACCGAGCGTGAAAACCCCGGGCGCGATGTTGGCCGCCGCCGTCTTCTCGGGGTCGTTCGGATAGATCACGCCGCGCCCGGTGGCGTCGACGAAGAACAGCCGTCCCTCGATCCCCGGTGCCACTTCTTCACCGTCGTCATCCAGAACTTTCACCGAGAAAGGAGGAATGGGGCGTCCGACCGAACCTGGATGATCCAACCATTCTTGGCTCGTTATCTGACACGTCGTGCCCACCTCGGTCGCGCCATAAGCGTCGATGAAGATCGGTCCCCACCATTCGATCATGGCTCTCTTCACGTCGACCGGACACGAGGCTCCGGTGTGGGCGGCCAACTTCATCGACGACACGTCGTACTTTTCCTTCACCTCGTCGGGCAATGCGAGAAGACGAACGAAGTGCGTCGGGACCATGACCGAGGATTCCGTGCGGAACTCTTGAATCGCTGCCAACGTGGCTTCGGCGTCGAACTTGGCCAGGATCACCATCGGAACGCCACGAACCAGGAGTCGCATGCCGTTCAGCGGACCGGTGTGATACATCGGCCCGACGACGAGATGGGTGCCGAACGCGGCGAATCGATTCGCTTTCATTCCCTCGAGATGTTCGGCCATCGTGTCACCACCGGCGAACATCGTCGGTGGCAGTTCGGTTCCCTTCGGTCGACCCGTCGTGCCGGATGTGTAGAGAAGATTGGCGCGTGGGACGACGTCGAGAGGCGGGTCCGACTGATCACCCGATGCCAACCAGTCGTTCCACCGCGTGACTCCGGGCGATTCCACGTTCCAACCGATGACTTCGAGATCGGTTCCCTCGGCCCGCGCCAAGTCGGCTGCGACGAGGCCCCGTTCGAACGTCTCGGGACCGACGAACAGCACGCGTGATTCGGAATCGACGAGGATGTAAGCGACTTCCTCCGCGGTCAGGTGAAAATTGACCGGCACCGTCGACACGCTGCCGAGCAGACAGCCGAGGTGCGCGAGAGCCGTCTCGGCCGCGTTCTCGGCGAAGACGGCAACCCGTCGACGGTCACCGAGATCTCGGGTGAGAACAAGGTTTGCCACGCGATTGAGGATGTCGCCGACCTCACCCCAGAGATAGGTACGACGTGGATCGCGGATCGCCACCTCGTCGGGTCGTTCACGGGCGAGTTCTGATGCGAACACAGGCATGGCGTGACGCTAGGAGATCTCTCGGATCCGACGGGCATTCGTTCGATCACACATCCGGACTCTCTTCGGCGGCGACGAGGCCGTCCTTGGTGTTCGCGAACTCGGCCGACAGATCGGCGGGACCTTGATAATGCGGTTGCAGAAATCGCCGCGAGAAGAGCCACTGACCGTCATTTTTCACGAAACCGTCGTGGTACTCGGCGAGAAGAACGGCGCGGGTTCCCGTGGCCGTGAGATATCGCTCGCTGATCGCCCAGCGACCGACCGCCCGATCGTGCGACCCGTCTTCGTACCACGCGTCTCCGTTGTGGGCATGCTGGATCACCGCAGACATTCCACCCATGGCCGCGTACCAGAGTCCAACGATCGCCTCCTTGCCGGTGACCAGTCTCCCCTTGCCCAGATCCCAGACCGCGTCCTCGTTCCAGCAGCTCGCCCACTGGGCTCCGTTGCGATGGATCACGGCATCGGAGTAGCGGTTCACGAGGCGACTGATGGCCACGTAGTCATCGGTGGAGACGGGTGTACCGCCGTTCGGAATCGAAGAAGTCATACCCCGGTTCTAGTCCACCGCCGACAGGTGCCGAGGACGGAGGTCGGGCTTCGCCCGGACCGTCGTGCGCGACAATGGCCCCATGACGGAACGTGCCGGGGATTCGTCGCTTGCGATCCCGAACTCACTTCTCGATCCATCGGTTTCCGAGTGCCCCTACGCGGCTTACGACGCCCTGCGAACGGAGGCGCCGGTCTGGCGAGACGGCTTGACCGGCATGTACGTGATCACGAGATACGACGACGTACGCCAGGTGCTTCTCGACACCGAACGGTTCTCGAGCGCGCAACACCGGGGGCGGGTCGATCCGCGTTCGGCGAAACTGCGCCGGATCTACGAGGAAAAGGGATGGATCCCTGCTCCAACTCTCGCCGCCCGCGATGAGCCCGAACATCGCGAGATGCGCGGCCTCTTCAATCACGCATTCCGACCGTCCAAGATCAAAGAACTCGATCCGTTCATCGAACGTCTCGCCCACCGTCTCGTCGACGCGTTCATCGACGACGGCCAGTGCGACTGGGTTCGATCGTTCGCCATTCCTCTCCCACTCATCGTCATCGGCCGCCAGATGGGAGCACCCGAGGACGACATCTGGCAGATCAAGGCCTGGACCGACGCCTGGGTGCAACGACTCGGCCTCATGCAGAGCGAGGAGGAGGCGATCTGGTCGACCGAGCAGGAGATCGCAGCCCAGCATTACTTCCAACCGATCTTCGAACGACTGAGAAGCGAACCCGACGACAGTTTGTTGTCCGATCTCGTCAACACGCCGATCCCCGAATGGGGTCGAACTCTCACCGACAACGAACTACACGCCGAGATGATGGCCGACACCTTCGTCGGCGGCTCGGAGACCACTACCAATGCCCTCGCCGAGGGTGCTCGCCTCCTGATCGAGAATCCGGACCAATGGGACAAGGTCACGTCGGATCCCGATCGATACGTACCACTACTGGCCGAGGAGGTGCTGCGCCTCGAAGGCCCGGTTCAAGGTTTGTTCCGCACGGCGGTCGTCGACGTCGCGATGCACGGGGTGACCATTCCGGCCGGATCAGTCGTGAACGTGCGGTACGCCGCCGCGAATCGGGATCCTGCCCATTTCGACTGTCCGGCCGATATGAACCTCGATCGCGCCAACCTACGCAGCCACCTCGCTTTCGGGTTCGGTAATCATCACTGTCTCGGCGCGCCCTTGGCGCGCCGAGAACTCGTGATCGGGTTCAGAGCACTGGTCGACCGCATCGAGGAGATGTGGTTCGTTCCCGATGAGAACGAGTTCGACCACCACCCGAATTTCTGCCTGCGCTCTCTCAAGAGCCTGAGAATTGGCTTCCGTCCGCGAACGGATGCTCGAAGGGACTGACATGATCGACGACCATTCCGAACAGCCACTCTCCCAACTCTGGAGCCTGAGCGGGCGGCGTGCGGTGGTGACCGGAGGCGCCAAGGGAATCGGCGCCCAAACCGCTCATCGGCTCGCCGAAGCTGGAGCCGACGTCCTGCTCGGTGACCTCGACCTGAGTGCCGCCGAGGCGACCGCATCGGAGATCTCCGAGCGAACCGGTCGACGAATCCTCGCGACCTTCATGGATGTCGGCGACACGGACACCATCGTGGCCGGCGCCGAAACGGCAGTGACTCGACTGGGAGGCATCGACATCTGGGTCAACAATGCCGGCATCTTCCCCACGACCGGACCGGCCATCGACGCGAGCGACTCGTTCCTCGATCGCATGCTCGACATCAACGTTCGCGGGAGTTTCGCGGGTGCGAGAGAAGCAGCCCGTCGCATGAAGGGCGGCGTCATCCTCAACGTTGCGTCCATCGCCGGCCTGAGCGCCACTGCGGGCATCAGCGCCTACACGATCTCCAAGCACGCGGTCATCGGGATGACCAAGGTTCTGTCGCGCGAGTTCGCTCCCCTCGACATTCGGGTCGTGGGCGTTGCCCCCGGCCCGATCGACACACCAGGTGTTCAGGATCAGTTGGCCCCTCTGCGCGCTGCGGGCGTCGACGTCGGAGCCATGCTCACGGGAACTCCACTCGGGCGTGGCGGCGTTCCCGACGACATCGCTCGCACGATCGCGTTCCTCGTGTCCGACATGGCGGCCTGGGTGAACGCCGAAACGATCGTGGTCGACGCGGGGTCATTGGCGCGCTGATGACTCCTGAGCTGGTCGAACGACTCACCGACGAGATGCGTCTCGAGTTCGCCCGTACGTCACCACCAGATGGTTTCCCGCGTTTTCCCGACATTCCGGTCGATCGGTACACGAGTGACGAGTTCCTTCGACTCGAGCGCGAGTTCCTCTGGACCAAAGTGTGGGTTCTGGCCGGACGAATCGACGACGTGCCGAAAGCCGGCGACTTCTTCACCTTCGACGGCCTCGGATCACCGATGATCGTGATTCGTGGTCGAGACGGGGAAATACGCGCGTTCTACAACACCTGTCGACATCGTGGTGCTCCGGTAGTCCGCGATGCTCGCGGTTCGAGTCGCCTTTTGCGCTGCCAATACCACTCGTGGTCCTACGACATCGACGATGGAACTCTGGTGTCGGTGCCCGATGAACGTGATTTCGTCGGTCTCGACAAATCCGAGCGTTGCCTGGCCACGGTCCGATGCGAGACGTGGGACGGCTGGATCTTCGTCAACCAGAACCCGGACGCGCCACGACTTCGCGAGTGGCTCGGCACCATCGTTCATGAACTCGGAGAGTTGCAGGGCGATTCCCTTCGGACCGTTTTCCGTCAGAGCGAGATCGTCCCGTGCAATTGGAAGGTGACTGCCGAGGCGTTCCTCGAGGTGTACCACTTCAGACACATTCATTCGCGAAACGGCGAAAGCCTCCTCGACAGCCGGGGAGCCGTGATGTCACTTCTACCCAATGGGTGCTCGCGGATGATCACTCCATTTTCGCGTAGCGCCTACACGGCTCTCGGAATGTCGTCGTGGGACGATTACCGACACGTCGTCCAGCCCGGATTCATCGACATCGAGACGGTCAACGACATGGTGCGCTGCACGAGCAGTGCTTACGGCATCTTTCCGAACCTCATCACTCCCATTGCGGCCTACGGGTTCCCATTCATCACTTTCTGGCCGCTCGACGGTTCGAACACGCGCATCGAGTGGACTCATTACGCACCGATCGACTTCGATCCCGACCAAGGGCTTCCCGATCACTGGCAGGTTCGACTCGACACCTTCGCCCAGATCATGCAGGAGGACTTCTGGAACATGGCACCCATGCAGAGATCCCTCGAGTCACCTGCACTCACGGGCGTTCCGATCAGTTACCAGGAGCGACGTATCTGGCACTTCCACGAGCAGATCGACCGAATGATCGGGATCGACCGAATCCCCGAGCACCTGAGGGTTCCGCAGCTGCTCGCCCCTTGGGTCGAGGCCTGAGCTCAGTCGCGTCCTCGAGCGACTTGTGGATTGCCGTCGGTCCACATGATTTCGAGAATCCGGTGCCGAATACGCCAGCCGTCCGCCGTACGAACCAGTCGGTCGTCGTAGCGTCCGGCCACGATGAAATTCGGTGAACCTGGTGCCGCTTGACGAACGTGCTGAGCCTGCAGGTAACAGCGACAGGTCGCAGCGTCGCCGTCGATTCGGATCTCGTGATTCGACACCATGTGCTGCGATACGTCGAGGTGTTCGAGGGCCCGTCGAATTCGCGCCTTGATGGCGTCGCGATCTCCGAGGGGCTCGGTCAAATCGGCAGTGGCATCGGTCAGGAACACTCGATCGAGGTCGTCCCAGCTCTTCGTGTCGAGGGCATAGGTGTAGGCAATGGTCAGATCGACGATGGCCTGACGGTCGAGAAGCTCCCGCAACGAATCGGTCATGCGAGAACACTAGACGGCGCTCGACATGTCAGGCTGTCGACGTGAACGAGCCCATCACCGCACCCCGACAGATCGCCTACGCAGTGCCCGATCTGTCGGAATCGACACTTTCTTCGTGGAGAAACAGACTCGGTGTCGGTCCTTTCGTCACGATTCACCACGTCGAACTCTCCCGCTGCGACTCGATCCTCGGTGACGAAAATTTCGATCATTCGAGTGCCTACGGTCAACTCGGTGACCTCATGGTCGAGTTGATCGTCGAACACGGCGACCGCCGGATCGGATCGGCCACGGGAGTTCACCACATCGCCCACATCGTGCCGAGTCTCGACTCGGCCGTCAGCCACTGCGAATCGACGGGCTGGCCGGTGGTGCTCGACGCCACGACCGTCGGTGGTCAACGTTTCGTGATGTGTGATGCGCGTACCGATCTCGGACATCTCGTCGAGCTGTACGAACCCGATCCTCGGCTCATCGCCTTCTACGCGCACATCCGAGATCTCGCCGAACCACCGACGTGTTGAACGATCAGGCCATCGTCGAATCGTCGATCCAACTCCCGTGGAATCCGAATGGCACTCGTCGGGGTAGGTGAACACGAGCGACGGGCTCCTGGGACAAGTCGCTCGCATCGAGGATGACCAGATCACTGCTGTCGGTCGAGTCGTCGTAGACGAAGCCCATGGCCCAGCCCTCGTCCTCCCCCGACGTCGCATTCTCCTGAACGAAGACGAACTCCCCGGGGTGGGCGTGGGGTCCGAAATCATGGACCGTCTTCGAGCCGTCGGTCATGTCGTACCTAGCCACGACCCCGGGCGCGTTCATTCCACCACCGGCACCCGGTCGTGAGCCCGACACCCATCCGTATCGATGCTCGAGTCCAACGACCCGATCGTCGACTCTCGGGAAGGCGTGCGCCCAATCGTCCATCTGTGTCTCGGTAACGGCGCCCGTCGTCAGATCGAACGTCCATCGGTGCATGTAGCAGGGTTCGAAATTCTCCATGGATCCTCGCCACATCGATGCATGACGGCCGACGTCGCACACGACGCGATCGCCGGAGACGTACGCATTCAGCGGATGGAACACGTAACACGGGTCGACCTCGAACCAACGAACGTCGGCATCGGTTCCGAACCGTGGAAGAATTCCGATGCGTGCTCCGTAGTCGTCGTCCCAGCCGATCGGTGGTGCTCCGGCCGCCATCTTGTCCATGTCGAAGACGACTGGTAGATCCATGAAGATCGCATGATGGCGAGTGATCATGAAGTCGTGCATCATCGTTCCCTTGGGTGTCGCGATCGGTGCCGAGTGCACGAGATCGCCGCGGGCGTCGAGCACGTGGTAGGTCACGAACGGCGCGACTGCCGAGTAGCCGAAGAAGTGCAGTTCACCAGTTTCGGGACACAACTTCGGATGAGCGGTGAAGGCCGTGGTCAGTCGCCCACCGAAGTCGTCAGGACCCATGGTCTCGAGCTCGGGCGACAGTTCCCATGGAAGGTGCCCTTCCTCGAGTGCCCAGATGCGTCCGGCGTGTGCCAGCACATGGGTGTTGGCAGCGCTCGCCGTCGGATCGAAGATGCAATCGGGATCCATGGCGTCGAGGCCCTGTTCCCACTTCGGGGTGCGTACGTATCGATTGCGATACCACTGGGCTCGTCCACCTTCGAGTCGGACTCCGTGGACCATTCCGTCACCGAAGAACCAATGGCCGGCTTCACCATTCTTCGGATTGGAACCGTTGCGGACATAAGTTCCCGAAAGCGCGCTCGGGATGGAGCCCGTCACCCTCAGGCTGGTCTCGGTGATCTCGTCGAAAACCGGTCCGTAGTTTCCGGCGAGGAACCACGGCTTCTTCTCGTTGATCGTGTCGGTCATGTGCGAATCCTTCCTGATCGCGGGTCGTCCGGTCGTGCTCAGTTTCGAACTGTCTGCCACCACGGCGCGACGCGGGCTGCGAAACGTTCGGCGTACCGACGAGTCAATTCGTCGGCCGCTGCCGAGAGGTCCTGGGCTTCGGTTCGTGGTAGCGGAGCGGCTCCGTCCACCGGATCGATCCACTCGAGGCGGATGCCCGTCAGCACCTGGCCGAGTTTCGGCGATGCTTCCTCGTGATGATCACTCGTCTGGTGAGCGATGAACGACGCGAAATCGACGAACGACAACAGCGTGTAATACGAGCCGGGCTCCGACCCGCGCCAGTACTCGTACCTCAACAGCCCGGTCTCTGACTCGTGACTGGTCTCGTACAAGTCACGAGAGATGGCCTCGAAGTCCGACTCCGAACCGGGGCGAACGGTGATGTGAGCCAAGATGGTCGCCATGGGCGAACCCTAATCCGCGGTCGCCACCAACTGCTCGCTGAGGTCCCAAAGCCGTGTCGCCCGATTCGGATCGACGGCTCGAGCCGCCACACCAGGACCATCGACACCCGCCACGTCCTCCGTCAGAACCGGAGAGACGCGACAGTCCTCACAGTACAGAGCACCCGTACCGTCGAGATCGGGTGAGGTCAGGGCCCAGACCTGGGTCGCGGCGCCTTGCGGAATCGACTTCCACTCGAACGAAGAAGCACCCTCCATACGGGACAAAAGCTGCGAGATCACTTCGGGTGTCATGTAGCGACCCAGCTCGGTGTGAATCCCTCCGGGATGAACTGCGAACGCTCGCACACCGCGATCCCGCCAGCGTTCGTCGATTCCGACGGCGTGCAGAACGTTGCAGGTCTTGGCGGCCCCGTAGGCAACGAATGGGTCGTACTCGCGGTGGTTGAAGTCGACATCGTCCAGATCGACGTCACCCATTCGATGGCCGGCCGAACTGACGATCACCACACGCGCCGGCGCCGAACGGGCGAGAAGTTCGAGCAATTCGCGAACGAGCAAGAAGTGTCCGAGGTGGTCGACGGCGAACTGGCTTTCGTGGCCGTCAGCCGAAGTGCCGAAGGGCGTGGCCATGATTCCCGCATTGGCCACGATTCCGTTCAGGTGCGATGTCGATTCCAGGATCTCGCCAACGGCTCTGCGGACCGAAACGAGCGATCCGAGATCGCATTCGATCGGTACGAGTTCGGCCCCGGGGCACGATTCCAAGATCGACGCCCGCGCGAGAGCGTTCTTGGCGACGTCACGGGCGACCATGATCACCGACGCTCCGTGTGCGGCCAGCGAACGGCAGGTCTCGAGACCGAGTCCCCCAGACGAACCGGTCACGAGGTACCGACGACCAGCGAGGTCGACTCCGCCGAGTACCTCGTCAGTGGACGTGGTCGCCCCGAACTCCGCGCTCATCTGATGCTCCTATCCGAGTGATCCGCCGGCGAACCAACGCTGGAACATCGGTTCGATCGCACTCCAGACCAACTCGACGATCAGTCCCGATGGAGGTTGAACGTACGTGAAGGCACCGAACCCGTCGTCGGGTGGTGCCTGCGCCATGAGAAGGGTCCATCCGGCCTCGACGAGACGTTGCGTCTCACCCCTCACGTCGTCGGACCAGACACCGATGTGGTGCGCTCCGGGCGACAGACGGCCGTCCCATATCGACTCCGGCGCACCTTCGAGCAGTTCGACGTGCATGGGTCCCTCGGCCGAATACGTGAAGCGCAACGGAATCGTGGTCGCTCCGACGTCGGGCAACCATACGTTCTGTTCTCTTTCCTGCAGCGAACACCACGAAATTCCGAGCGAGTCACCCATCTCGTTCATCGCCGACCCGATGTCGGGAACTCGAACTCCGAGGTGATAGGCGCGGGTGAAGTCGATCATGGTTCGGTCAGATCCTCCGCTCGCGGCCTTCCCAGTACGGGGCTCGCAGGGGCGCCTTCTGGATCTTGCCGGTACCCGTCCGTGGAATCGCATCCACGTAGTCCACCGATCGGGGGGCCTTGTATCCGGCCAGCAACCCACGACAGTGAGTGATCAGGTCGGCTGACAGTTCGTCGGAAGCCGACACACCGTCCACGAGTTGCACGATCGCCTTCACACTCTCACCGAACTCGTCGTCGGGCACCCCGATGACTGCGACGTCCTCAACCGACGAGTGCGATGCGAGTGCTCCTTCGATCTCGGCCGGATAGATGTTCACCCCTCCGCTGATGATCATGTCGATCTTGCGATCGGACAACCAGAGATAACCGTCGGTGTCGATGTACCCGACATCGCCCGTCGTGAAGACTCCGGGCTCCAGGTGAGCAGCCTTCGTCTTCTCGTCGTCCTTGTGATACGAGAAGTCGGTCCCCATCTTGTTGCGGAAGTAGAGAGTTCCCTCCTTGCCCTGTTCGACAGTGGCCCCCTCCTCGTCCACCACCAGGACCTCGACACTGTCGAGGGGACGCCCGACACTCCCACCCTTGGCCAACCATTCGTCGGCCGGAATCACCGAAATGATCGAACCCTCGGTCGATCCGTAGTACTCGGTCACCTTGGGACCCCACCACTCGATGAGCGCTCGCTTCACCGCCGGAGGGCACGGCGCGGCACCGTGCCAGGCGACCGACATGGATGCGCCCGAGAACGACGACTTCGCGTCGTCGGGCAGATCGAGTAGTCGCTTCATCTGCGTCGGAACGAGGTGCACGTTCGTGCACGCGTGACGATCGATCAACTCGAGCACACCAGCCGAGTCGTACTTGTGCTGCATGACCACGGACGACCCGTTGATCATCGGTAGGAACGAGAACGCCCACTGCGCCGAGTGATAGAAGGGTCCGCAGAGAAGCGTTCGTCCCGGAGTCGGAACGAAGTTCGAGAATCCCCCAGCCACCAACTTCATGATGTCGGGTGTGACCGCCATGCCTCCCGAGAGCGCTCCTCGAACTCCTTTCGGACGACCGGTGGTTCCCGAGGTGTAGAACATCGGCCCACCGAGCAGCTGGTCGTCAGGCTCCGACGGATCGCCATTCGCCACCACGTCCTCGAATTCCACGAAGCGCGAGTCAGCACGAACGGGTGAACCGGCCGCCGTGCGTAGGCCCACGACCGTCGATACGCCCTCACTTCGTTCATCGGCCAGGGCTGTGGCCACGGCATCCGCGAAGCGATCGTCGACGAACACCATGACGGCGTCGGAGTCCGAGAAGACGTAGGCGAACTCATCGGCGACGAAATGCCAGTTGACCGGCACGTAGGTCCAGCCTCCATGGGCGCAGGCCTGCGCGATCTCGAACCACTCACATTGGTTGCCAGCGATCACAGCCACGGTGTCCCCAGCCTTCAGTCCTCGCGAGCGGAGGCCGTTCACCAATTGGTTCACCCGTTCGTCGAGTTCGGCCCACGAAACCTGCCGCAAGTCGTCGACGAGCGCCATCTCCGAACCTCGCTCTCGCGCGTGATCGGACGTCAAAGTTGCCATCAGTTCCTCCCGAGTCGCGGAATCATGCGCCATTCGACGTCGAAGTTCTCGTTTCCGGTCGAGAACAACCGCCTCTCGACAATGCGCCATCCCTCGGCGGTCTTCACGAAACGGTCGTGATACTGCCCATAGAAAACCGCATCGGGGCGACCGTCCTCGAAACGATGCCACGCCGTCACGTAGGTGACTCCACTCGCCGCTTCGTCGCCGTCCAGACACAGTTGGATGTTCGACACCTGGTGATGGGTCGACGCGTATCTCGGGAGTCCGGCCACCAGTCCGGCCACGATGGCCTCACGGCCTTGGCGGGGACCTCCCAAACTCGGTCCGTAGTCGACCACGCAGTCCTCGGCGAAGACCGTCGACAGCAGCGCGGCGTCGATCGAATCGACACCCCGGCAGTAGTTGTGGACGACGTCCCTGATCGCACGTTCGGCGAGGAGGACGCCGACCTCGTCAGATGCCATCAGCGCGAGAGAATGGTGACCCCGGATATTCCCGGCGCACCGTAGACGTGCGTGTAGGCCACACGCGGATCGTTCGGAACCTGCCGGGCCCCGGCGTCGCCCCGCAATTGCAGAACGTTCTCGTACACCTGTCGAAGGCCCGAGGCCCCGATCGGTTCACCGTTGGCCAGACACCCTCCGTCGGTGTTGACCGGGAATCGTCCACCGATCTCTGTTTCGCCGGCCTGGATCATCATCTCCTGTTCGCCGTGCTCGCAGAAACCGTTCTCGGCCATGTGCATCACTTCGGCTCCGGTCTCGGTGTCCTGAAGCTGCGCCAGATCGACGTCGTCGGGACCGATTCCTGCCATCTCGAAGGCCGCCTTCGACGCGTCGACCGTCGGACCGGCGTTGTGCTCGAGAGCGATCGACGGTGCCAGAACTTCGAACGATCCGAATCGACGACTTCTGACGACTGCAGCGCGCAGGTAGATGGGTTTTTCGGTGTACAAGTGCGCTTTGTCGGCTCGGCACAGAATCAGCGCCACTCCGCCCTCACCGGGGTTGCAGAACATGTATTGCGTGAGCGGGTACGACAACATCGGAGAGTTGGAGATCTCTTCTTCCGACAGTGGCTTGCGACGCCAGGCCATCGGGTTCTGAGATCCGTTGCGAAATGCCTTGGCTGACACCTTCGCCAGAGTCGAAGGTGTGATGCCGTACTCGTGCATGTAGCGATTGATCTTCATACCGAAGAACTGAGTCGTGAGCGCCAGACCACTCGCTCCGTACCAGTCGCCCAGGCCCGCACCCTTAGTGTTCACCCGGAAGGCACCGCGTTCGTGCTTGTCGAACCCGATCGCGATTCCGAGATCGAATACTCCCGACTTGATGGTGTTGTATGCCGAGAAGAGGGCCGATCCACCCGTGGCGCAACCGTTCATCACGTTGATGAACTGCAGTCCGGTGAGTCCGAGGATCGACACCATGGTGTCGGCTGCTCCAGCAGCCATCGAACCACCGAAGGCGAACTGCATGTCGTCCCACGAGGCGCCGGCGTCGGCCAGTGCTCGCCGAACCGCGATCACTCCTTGGTCCATACCCGAGACACCCTCGTGTCGACCGAATTCGTGCATTCCGATACCGACGATCGCAACGTCAGCACTCATGACCTCTCCTCTCTACGCGATAACGATCACTGATCACGCCACCGGCGCGAACGCGAACGTGACCACTTCGTCGCCGTTCTCGTCAGTGGCCAGCGGAACCAGGACCAACTCCATCTCCATACCGATCTTCAGCTTCTCGGGGTCCGACTCGGTGAGTCGACACTCGACCTTCACCTCGCCGGATAGTTCGACGTATCCGACACCGAAGGCGCGGAACGTCTTCGGATCGGCGTCACCGGCGTAGGGCGGGGCCTTGGGTGGGAATCCCTGAATCGTCCAGGTCCAGAGAGTTCCTCGCCGTCCGAGCGTGACGGTCTCGGTCGTGTCACCGCTGCACTTCGGGCAACCCGACTGCACCGGGAACATGTGGTTCCCGCAATTCACACAACGACTTCCGATGAGCGCCGGCTCCTCGGCCGGCCACGTGAACACCCCTTCGGCAACAGGCACTCGGGCCATGCTTCCACCCCCTCGTCTCGACACTAGTGCGCCATCGGCCTTCGATCCGTGCCCGACGACGACTACGGTTCGGTCATGACTCGTCTTCCCACGTCTTCGAATCAGGTCAGGGCCGACTGGTTGACCGAGCGTCTGCGATCGGCCGGCACCATCGACGCCCGAACCGAGGTCAGTGCGGTGCACAGCGACACCGTCGGACCCGGAATCGGCTTCATGGGGGAGGTCGGCCGCATCGCCGTTTCGTACTCGGGGGGAACGGGTCCGGCCACCATGATCTGCAAGATCCCGACTCAGGACGACAATGTTCGCCAGATGTTGGCGGCAGCCCGGGTGTTCGAGCGGGAGGCGCTCTTCTATCGAGACCTGGCACCGACACTCGATGTGGTCCCAACTGCTTACGCGGTGGCCGAAGACCTCGAAGCCGGGGACTTCGTTCTCATGCTCGAGGACCTCAGTCACTTACGGGTCGGCGACCAGGCCGCCGGGGTCGACGAAAAGGACGCCCACGCCGCCATGCGAGCCGCCGCCCGCCTACACGCTCGCTTCTGGCAGAACGACGCGCTCGATGCCATCGACTGGATGCCGATGGCCAACTCGGACGGAATGAAGATTGGTCGCGAGGTGTACAAGGCTTCCCTTCCCGGCTTCCTTCAGGTCTTCGCGCATGCGGTCGACCCCGACATGGTTCCGGTGATGGAAAGCTTCGGCGACAACGTGCATCAGCTTCTCGATCGCATCGCTGCGATGCCGAACACGGTCGCCCATTTCGACTACCGGCTCGACAACTTGTTCTTCGACGACGCCGCCGATCGCGTCTGGATGATCGACTTCCAGACGTCGAGCAAAGGTGGTGGAGCGTACGACATCGGGTACTTCATCAGCCAGAGCGTGCCGACCGACGTTCGTCGTCGCTGTGAAGACTCACTCCTGCACACGTATCACGACGAACTCGTGTCACTCGGCGTGTCGGGCTATTCCTTCGATCAATTCTTCCAGGACTACCGAGTGGGTGTGCTCTATGGATGGATCATCCCGGTGTACGCCGTGGGCACCCTCGATTCGTCGAGCGAACGCGCCATGGCGCTCTGGACACAGGTCATCGAACGCGCCCAGGCGACCATGCGCGATCACGCGGTCGCCGAATTCCTGATCTGAGTCAGGCCTCCGGCATCGGGAAGTGAATTCCCGGGATACCGGGCTTCAAAGCTTCGTACCAATCGGGTCGGGGCTG
>LFFH01000010.1 GCA_001510455.1 Actinobacteria bacterium casp-actino8 | reverse complement strand
CTCGTGGCCGGGTTGCAGGAACTCGATCTGTGGGACGACACGGTCGTCGTCGTCACGTCCGATCACGGAGAACAACTCGGAGATCACGGTCTCGTCCAGAAGGTCGGGTGGTTCGAGGAGAGTCACCACATACCTCTCGTCTGGCGCGATCCACGTCGCTCCGGAGGCAACGTCATCGATCGTTTCACCGAGAGTGTCGACGTCGTCCCCACTCTCGCCGAGACCTGGTCGCAACCCGTCCCACTTCAGTGCGACGGCCTTCCGCTCACTCCTTTTCTCGACGGTGTCGATCCACCGTGGTGGCGTGATGCCGCGACCTGGGAATTCGACTGGCGCTTCGCTCTCATTCCCCTCGGCGACCATCCGTGGCCCTGGGATCGTCGCCTCGAGAGACAACACCTCACTGTTCGACGCTCGAACGACACCGCTTTCGTCCAGTTCGACGACGGTTCGTCACTCTGCTTCGACCTGTCCGTCGATCCGACCTGGCGAACTCCGGTCACCGACCCGGCGCGCATCCTGCGCATCGCTCAGGACATGTTGGTCTGGAGAAGTTCACACGCCGACAGGACACACACGGGTTTCCTCGTCCAGGATGGAGGTGTCGGTCGCTGGCCCGACCACGTGCCGTGGCGATCGTGAACACGACGAACGAAGGAGCCGCCCATGACCAGAACCAACGTCGCCGCTCGTCTTCGCCACGAACTGTGCGACCTGTTCGACGCCATCGGACCCGACGCACCGACCCTCTGTGAGGGTTGGACGACTCGTGACCTGGCCGCCCACCTGGTGGTTCGCGAGACACGACCCGACGCCGCGGCCGGCATCATGGTGCAAGCGGCGGCCTCGTACGGCGAACGGATCCGGAAGCGAACCGCGTCCCGACCCTGGCCCGAACTGGTCGACCAGGTTCGTTCCGGACCTCCTCGCTTCTCCCCGATGCGTCTTTCGCGGGTCGACGATCTCGCCAACACGATCGAATTCTTCGTCCATCTCGAAGACGTTCGCCGTGCACGAACCGGGTCCCACGCCCCCGATGTCGATCCGGCCGTCGAGGCGTCACTGGTTCGACTTCTCCGACGAGGAGCGAAGTTGCTCGCCCGTCGCACTCCGGTCGGACTGGTGCTCTCGATGAACGGCTACGACGAGGTGATCGCCAAGAAGGGTCAGCCATCGGTGACTCTGTCGGGTTCGCCCGGCGAGATCGTTCTTTTCCTGTACGGACGTTCGTCGGTCTCCGAAGTGGAATTCGACGGGCCGGCCGAAGCGATCGAGCAACTCAAGGCGACGAAGTTCGGCATCTAGAACTGACACAATGAGATCATGACGACGGGGGGACGCGACATCGACGCAGTCGTCGCCGACCTCTCGATCGACGAGAAGGCCTCGCTCACGACGGGTGCCACCATGTGGACGACCCAACCGGTCGAACGCGCGGGCCTACCGAGCGTGACCCTCACCGACGGTCCGGCCGGAGCGCGCGGACCGTTCGTCCCCGGACTCGGACAACAGGTCGCAACTCTGTGCATTCCATGTGGTTCGGCCCTCGGAGCGACGTTCGACCCCGAACTCGTGGAGGAACTCGGGCGAGCAGTCGGTCATCAGACGCGCACCAAGGGTGCGCGAGTGTTGCTGGCCCCCACCGTCAACCTTCATCGCTCACCACTGTTCGGGCGGGCCTTCGAATGCTTCTCGGAGGATCCTCTCCTGTCGGGCCGACTCGCGGCGGCCTACGTACGCGGAGTGCAATCCGAAGGTTGTGCTACGACGGTCAAGCACTTCGTCGGCAACGACGCCGAGTTCGAACGAATGACGATCAACAGTGTGATCGACGAGCGAACTCTGCGCGAGGTCTATCTGCTTCCGTTCGAGATGGCGGTACGAGAGGGCGGCTCCCTCGGAATCATGACCGCCTACAACCGGATGAACGGAACCTTCTGTGCTGAGCACGAGTGGCTGTTGTCCGACGTACTTCGCGGCGAATGGGGTTTCGAAGGTTTCGTGGTCACCGATTGGTTCGCCAGTGTCACCACCGAGGGTGGCGCGCACGCCGGACTCGACCTCGAGATGCCGGCTCCACCACGCGCTTACGGAAAGGTTCTCGCCGAATCCGTGAAAGAAGGGCGAGTCGACGAATTCGAACTCGATCGCGCGGCGCGAACTCTCCTCGGAGTTTTCGAACGGCTCGGAGCTCTCGACGACCCGCCGACCGAATCAATAGCCGTCGATCTGCCCGAGCATCGACGACTCGCACGACGGGCCTCGGCTTCCTCGATGGTCCTGCTCCGCAACGAGCCAGTCGACGGAGTCACCGTTCTGCCTCTCGACCGAGCGTCGTTGTCGACCATCGCCGTCATCGGGCCGAATGCCGAGCGGGCCCGCATCATGGGCGGTGGCTCGGCCGAGGTTCTTCCCCATCACGAGACTCCGATCGTCGACGCTCTTCGTGAACACTTCGGAGACTCGATCACGATCCGTCACGCTCACGGTTGTTCGATCGACAAGACGGTTCCGGTGATCGACAGCCATCGCCTGATCGCACCGGACGGTCGACCGGGTTTCGAGGTCCGCATCGACGACCGTGGCTCGGGAGAACGCTTGGCGACTCTTCGTCGTCCCGATGGGCGTGTCGTCCTGATCGCACGTCAGGACGACGGTGTTCCGATCTCCGGCTTCGATCTGTCGGCTCATTCGTCTCTCGTGGTCGAGACCGGTGGACTGCACACCTTCTCGCTCATCGAAGCGAGCCCCTGCCGACTCTTCGTCGACGGACAGCTCGTGATCGACGGAACCGAGTTGCCTCCACCCGGTGACACCTTCTTCGGATTGTTCCGTCAAGAACTGACCGCCGACGTCGAACTCGAAGCCGGACGGTCCCACCAGGTCGTTCTGGAGTGCGATGCCCTCGATCGTCAGTGGGCCCACGGTGCACGGATCGGACTGCGACGTGTCGAGACCACCGATCCCGTGATCGAAGCACGGGATCTGGCGGCGACGTGCGACGTGGCAATCGTCGTGGTGGGAACCAACGACGACTGGGAGAGCGAAGGTCACGATCGAGCTTCACTCGATCTTCCCGGCCGCCAAGCCGAACTCATTCGTGCCGTCGCTGCTGTCAACCCACGCACCGTCGTCCTCGTCAACTCCGGTTCACCCGTCGACATGTCGTGGGTCGACGAGGTTCCAGCCGTCGTCCAGATCTGGTTCGGAGGCCAAGAGATGGGGCCGGCCGTCGCCGACGTGCTGACCGGCGAATCCGATCCCGGCGGACGTCTCCCCACCACGATTCCTCTCCGTATCGAGCACACGCCGGCCTTCGGTAACTTCCCCGGTGAGAACGGTGAGGTTCGTTACGGTGAAGGTCTCTTCATCGGACACCGTTGGTACGACTCGAGGCTCCTACCGGTCCGATACGAGTTCGGTCACGGCCTGTCGTACACCGACTTCCGAATCGATTCGGTGGCTCTCGATCGCGAGACGTGCTCTCGCCACGACTCCGTCACGGTGAGTGTTTCCGTGACCAACATCGGGTCACGAACGGGGACCCATGTGGTGCAGGTGTACGTGGCGCCACATCGGAGCTCGGTGATTCGCCCGGTGCAAGAACTGAAGGGATTCGCCAAAGTCGATCTCTCGCCCGGCGAATCCCGAAACGTCCGCATCGAACTCGCTCCCCGTGCATTCGCCTACTGGCGACCCGACGGATGGTACGTCGAGCCCGGTCGATACGACATTCGTGTCGCTTCGTCGTCCATCCACATCGATGCCACGGCAACCCTCACGATCGACGACGACCGATCCTCGGAGCCTCACTGATGTTCCTTCGGCGACTCGACGATTATCAGAGTTGGCAAGTCATCCATCGCGGGACGTCGATCCTCATCGACCCGTGGCTGACATCCGATGCGATCTCAGGGGTCTTTAATCGCGTCCATGGAACCGGTTTCGTCACATGGGACGATCTACGACGCGAGGCGGGAACGATCTCCGCCGTGATTCTCTGTACGTCGGTCGACGATCATCTTCGACCCGAGACGCTGCAACGATTCGTCGACGTTCCGGTGTGGGGTCCGGTGAAGGCCGCCAAGGCCGCTCGAACCGCCGGTTGTACCTCGACTCACGTGGCATCACCTGGTCGGACCTTCGAGTTCGCAGCACCCGAAGGTGGTGCCATCCGTGTCACGCCCACTCGATGCGGCCTGCCCCTCGGATTCATCGCTCAGGGTTATCTCATCGAAGGTGTCGATCCCGACGGTTCGAGTGTCGGAAGGGTGTGGTTGGAACCCCATCAACCCACTGTGCGAGTCGCCCGGTCGATCTCGCCGATCGACGTGGCCATCCTTCCGACGGTCTCGGTCACGGCGATCGTTCTGCCGGTGACCTCAGGACTTCGACGGACTGCCGCCACCGCAGCCGCCTGCGGTGCTCGAGCGATCGTTCCCACGGCCACTGACCCCCGCCGTGACATGACCCGATGGCAGAAGTCGATCTACTTCACCGGTCGGGGTTCGAAGAAGTTGCGTCGGCGTCTGGTCGGAACTCGTCGTCTGGTCGAATTACGACCTCGCGACTGGCTCGATGTGACATCGGGACGCTGACCCGATCACGAGATTCGAAGAGTCCAGGCCGGCGTGTCATCGGGTCGAGTCGGGAGTGTCAGTACGTCCCCTCGGCGAGTCACCCGACCGTCGTCCAACAACCATGAGACCTCACCGGGTGGCAAACCATCGATCGTGATCGCCGCACCGTCGGGCCGGCCGCAAACGATCGCGTAGGTACATCCGTCAGAACCGCGAGTGAGGCGGACCGGAACACCGTCGTCGGTCTCGAGCTTGGTCGTCTCGTGCGGACGACTGCCGTAGATCGCCGCGCCGTTGATCGTCAACCATTCACCGATGGCCATGAGGCGGAGCTGTTGCTCCCACGGGACGTACCCCCCTGGCATCGCGCCGAAATTGAGGAGCAAGTTGCCACCATCGGCAACGATGTCGACGAACATCCTGATCAATTCGTCGATCGGAATATAGGTGGATGCATTCTCGAATTGTGTGTATCCGAAGCTGGTACCGATACCACGACACACCTCGAACTTCTTCGTCGCATCCATAGGACGCGTCGTGTATTCGGGAGTACCGAAGTCGGCGTGACTCCGACCCTGGATCACACCGAGGAGGTCGAATCGATCGTTCACCACACCGTCGGGATTCTGGTTGTAGAAGTCGGCCATGAGCGGGGCGGCACCTTCACCGAAGCGCGGATATCCGATGTCGTTCCACAGAACATCGGGGCGATAGCGAGCGATGAGTTCACGCCAGTGGGCATCGGCGTAGGCGAGATAGCCATCGTCCTGCGGGATCGCCGAGAAGAGCGTCGACCAACTCTTGATACCGAGACCCTGGAACGTCCAATCGATTCCACCCGAGTAGTACACGCCGAATCGCATTCCTGCCCGCCGAGCAGCCGACGCGCACTCACCCACGAGGTCCCGTTCCGACTGCCAACGCGTGCCATGAGTCGGATTCGGAATCTCCGACGGCCAGAAGAGGACACCGTCGTGGTGTTTGGTGACGAACACGCAGTACTTCGCTCCCGAACGTCGGAAGAGATCTTCCCAATGAGCCGGATCCCATTCCTTGGCCCGGGTCAAGAACGTGTCGACGAAGGTCGAGTAGTCGGGCGAACCGAGAACCTCGCGGTGGTGGATCTCGGCCGGTGATCCCGGTATCGAGATCGAGTTCCAGTACCACTCGGCATACGGCGTGTGGCTGAACGCCATCTCCTCCCCGTGCTCTCGCGCCAAGGTGAACGGATCACTTCCCACGGGTGCGAAAGCGGGCACCGATCCGACCGTCCAATGGGCGAACACACCGAACTTGGCGTCGTCGAACCATGCGGGCACGGGATGCGTGCTCAACGATTCGAAGTCTGCTGTGTACATGGCTCCCCCCGTCGCCCTGAACGTCGAGGTCAACGTACTCGCCGAGATCAGCCGTCCTGGGCGTTCAGACGTTCTTCGGTGCGTCGAACGAGAATCTCTCGCTCGTGAGGTGACAGCGGCTTGGCCGTGACGACCTTCAACTCGAGTTGGTCGTGCCCCTCGATCGGCGTGGCCGATGCAACGTCCCGCACCAGGACGACATCGGTGAGGTGAGGCGTCCCGGCCAGTTCTCGGATCGTCTCGGCGGCGCGTGAGGCCACGTCGGCCCGATCGAAATCACCGGGGACCTGGATGGCGAGTCGAGTCTCGATGGGTTCCTGGCTCAGATTGCGCACCGACAACAAGGCGCTGTGCGGCATGTGAACCGTGCTGAAGCCGTCACGCACACGAGTGGAGACGAGACCGATGTGTTCGACGTTGCCACGAACACCGTTGGTGAAGCCGGTCGATACTTCGATCTCGTCGCCGATGCCGTAGCGATCCTCGACGAGAACCGACAGGCCGGTGAGATAGTCGTTGACCTTGTGCTGACCACCGATCGCCAGACCAGCACCGATGAATCCGGCACTCGACAAGAAGAACGCCGCGTCGAGTTCGAGCACGTGAAACACGGCGATCAGAACACCGATCCAGAGGAAGACGGCGAACACGTGATGGATCATGCGAGCTGCGGCATCGGCTCGCTGCTGACGGCGACTCTCACCGATTTCGGCCGATTCGTATTCTCCGTAGCGAATTCGAGTGCGCCACCAGCGCGACGGGTTGTTCGCACTCCGCTGCGAGACTCGACGGACGACTCTCCGAACCGTGAGATGAGTGAGTCGGGTCGTGATCATCGCACCCACGACGATGATGACGACGAGTAGAGGCCTCGACATCACCTCACTCGCCGAGGTCTCGTCCGGGGACGGACTCAAGGTGCTCAACAACGACATCACGCCGTCAGTGTGCCCGAATTTCCAACCAAATGGGCAGATCCCGAAGGTTGCCGAGTTCGGTGAATCGATCGCCGGACGGGAGTTCCTCGGCTCGTTCGAGTTCCCAGAGATGCGGATACGGAACGTGTACCGCGTGCCCACCGATCCCGAGTACGGGCAAGACGTCACTCTTCACCGAGTTCCCAACCATGAGGAAGCGGGCCGGATCGACATCGAGCTCTCTCACCACACGCGAATAGGTCTCGACATCCTTCTCGAGAACGATCTCCACGTGTGTGAAGAGATGTTGCAGACCGCTCGTCGAGACCTTCCGGGTCTGATGGATGAGGTCACCCTTAGTGATCATCACGACCCGAAAGTGCGATCCGACGGCATCGAGAACAGTGGAGACGTCGGGAAGAAGTCGAACCGGGGCCAGCATGAGGTCGCGGGTGATGTCGACGATCTCGGCGAAGACACTCGTCGGCACGCGCTCCTGGCCGATCGTCAGAGCGGCTTCGACCATCGAGAGGCCGAAGGCTTTCACGCCGTAGCCGTAGATCGGAAGATTGGCCCGCTCCATGGCCGTGAGGGCGTCACGAACACTCGTGCCGGTGGACGCGTACGGTTCGAGGAGTTCGTAGAACCGATGTTCAGCAGCCCGAAAACCGTCCTCGCTGTGCCACAACGTGTCGTCGGCGTCGAACGCAACGACGTCGAAGGACTTCATGCATCCAACGGTATCTCGGATGTCTCAGCGGTGAATGGCGTTCAGATAGTTGTAGACGGTGATTCGAGAGACCCCGATGGCGTCGGCCACGTCTTCGACGGCTCGTCGCAGGATGAACGCACCTCGTTCGTCGAGCAGTCGGATAGCGAGCTGCTTCTGCTCACGATTCATGTCGATCACCTGACAACCGATCTCACGCTCGACGGTGTCGATGAGTCGATCGAGCGCACCGTGCAACGCCGGAAGTCGAACCGCTCCCACCATTCGGCCTTCGAAGTGCAGAGGAACATCGGCTGCTTCGCAGGATTCGGGTTCGACGAGTTCACAGCCGAGAAGTTCGAGGAGGGGTTCGATCATCGAGATCGCCGGATGTACCGACGTGTCGGAGGGATTCACGACGAGACCTTCTCGACGTGGATGCTCACGTGAGTCGCACCGTGGGCGTAGGCGGCCGACACGAGTGCCGACACCGAAGCCGCCGCAAGCTCGGCCGATGCCTGGAACGAGGTGCCGAAGGGGCCGAAGTCGACGTCGGGGCCGAGGGCGCGAACGGCGTCGAGAGCAGCGGTGACATGCGGGCCCGGCTGACCCTCCACGAACGGCTCGATCGTGAACTCGACCCTCAACACCCCAACCACCATAATTCGCCCACTCTGAAGCGTTCCGTACCGCCAGGGTGAACCTGCGCTACAGAGTGGGCGAATTTCACCAGTTTTGGAGGAGGGGGAGAAGGAGGTCCAGGGAGTCGGGGAGGAAGCGCTCCTCGAGCCGCAGACTCTCGAATTCGGCTCTCGTCACCCACCAGGCCTCGCTCACCTCACCGTCCGAGAAGACGAACGGTCCTGGTGTCGTGACCTGGAAGCAACGCCCCATGAGTGACACCACGTCGTCGTCGAACGCTTGGGCCACACCACCGTCGAGAGCGACCACGACCGTCCCCGACACCCCCACTTCTTCGGCGAGTTCGCGCTCGGCGGCTCGGTCGTACGACTCTCCGGCCGAGACCACTCCCCCGACGGCGATGTCGAGCCAGCCCGGCCAGACGTCCTTGGTGAGAGCCCGACGGTGAACGAGCAACCGATCGTTTCCGTCGCTGATCGCTACGAACACCGCCCGATGACGCAGGCGATCACGGCGCATCTCGGCCCGAGGTACCGAACGTAGGACCTGGTCGTGTTCGTCGACCACGTCCACCATTTCGTCGACCCTTTCGTCCACCATCGAACCACTCTTCCACGCACGTCTAGGGTGACGCCATGAGCGAACCCGAGGTCCTGTCCCGACTCGCCGAGGAGGCACTCGACCACCAGAGCGGCGCCGTCGCACTCCGACGCACTCTTCACGAATGGCCCGAGATCGGCAATCACCTTCCGGTCACTCGCAACAACGTGCTCGAGGCACTTGAAGGTCTCCCGCTCGGCATCACCCTTCACGAGACCACGTCCGGTGTCGCCGCCACGCTCGAAGGGGATCACCCCGGTCCGACCATGCTGCTTCGAGGAGACATGGACGCCCTCCCCATGCCCGAAGACACCGGGCTCGACTTCGCATCACGCGTCGACGGAGCGATGCACGCCTGCGGTCACGACACCCATGTCGCGATGCTGGTGGGCGCAGCACGATTGCTCGCGCAACACCGATCCGACATTCACGGACGGGTGCTCTTCATGTTCCAACCCGGAGAAGAGGGTCACCACGGTGCACAGCACATGATCGACGAAGGGTTGTTCGATCTCGCTCCACTGACGTCGGGAATCGACTCTCCGATCACCGGTGCTTTCGCCATCCACACCACTTCGTCACTTCCCACCGGATTCGTCAGTTCGCGCGGTGGTCCTCTCATGGCATCGAGCGACTCCTTTTCGATTCGTCTGGTCGGAAAGGGTGGCCACGGGAGCGAGCCCTTCCGCGCTCTCGATCCAGTTCCTGCTGCCTGTGAGTTGGTCCAGGCACTGCAGTCGATGATCACGCGCCGAATCAACGTGTTCAATCCCTCGGTTCTCTCGGTGACTCAACTGCGTGCTGGAACCGCCTTCAACGTCATTCCGGAAGTGGCCGAGATCGGTGGAACGATTCGAGCGATCAGTGAGACGACTCGAAGCGCCGTCCACGACGGAATCAAGAGAGTTGCCGAAGGAATCGCCAAAGCCCACGATCTACAGGTCGAGATCGATCTCCACATCGGCTACGACGTCACCGTCAACGATCACGACTACGCGTCGATAGCCGCCGGACTCGTGCGCGACGTCGTGGGTCACGATCGGTTCATCGAACTACCCAATCCGGTGATGGGCGCCGAGGACTTCGGAGTCGTTCTCGAACGAATCCCGGGCGCCATGGTGTTCCTGGGTGCGACTCCCCACGACCGCAATCCAGCCGCCGCCGCACCGAATCATTCGAATCGCGTCTTCTACGACGAAGATGCCATGTCGACGGGCATCGCCCTCTATAGCGCCGCGGCGCTACGACATCTGCAACCGGCCTGACGACCAACGACGCCCGATCAAGCCGGGCCGGCTGGATACCTCTGGTCGCCGAGCACCATTTCCATGGCCGGCTCGATGTTCGGACCGCGACGCAGATGATGACCCCCGTCGATGCTGATGCACGTACCGGTGATCCATGAACTTTCCGGACCGAGCAGAAAGCGCACGAGTTGTCCGATGTCCTCGGTGGTTCCCACACGCCCGAGGGGCATCTGTTGCATGTAGTCCTCGACGATGGTGTCGAGGCTCATGAGTCCTTCGGTCGCATCGGTGGGGACCAGACCCGGTCGCACCGCATTGGCGCGAATGTTGCGACAACCCAGTTCGTCGGCCGTCTGCCGAACGAGCATCTCGAGACCCGCCTTCGACACGTCGTAAGGAGTCATGAACCGATGTGTCGCAACTCCGGCGATCGACGAAATGGCGACGATCGAACCCCCACCGTTGGCCGAAAGGATCGGTACCGAATGCTTGATGGTGAGAAATGCCCCCGTGAGGTTGGTACGAAGGATCCCCTCCCAGTCGTCGAGTGAGGTCAGGTGAATCGGACCACCGGTGCCGAATCCGGCGTTGGCCACAACCATCGAGAGCCGGCCGGCCTCCTCCGCCGCTGCACACGTCTCGGCGACACTCGTCTCCGACGTGACGTCACACGCCTGCACGTGGACGACCGCGTCTCCCGAAGCGACAGCGCGGAGTTCATCGGCCGCCGACTTCAGACGATCGACGTTGCGCGCCGCCAACATCACACTCGCGCCATCGCGTACGAGTTCCCGGGCGCACCCGAGTCCGATGCCGGATCCACCTCCGGTCACGAGAGCGAGTTGGCCGGCGAGAGGATTGTCGGGTCGCGTCATGAAGCGATCCTGCCACACCGATCGATGATCACACGATGGCGAGAGCGTTGGGAGGACTCGCCACACCACGAGGGAGGTTGAGAGGAGCCGAGACGAAGAAACTTTCGTAGCGTCCGGTCGCCGCGCAATGGGACGCGAGGGCATCGAGATTCCACATCTCACCGAGAGGAATCCCGAGCATCGGGAGAAGCAGTGTGTGCGTGAAGATCTCGTGGAGTCGCGCGCGGTCGGATCGCACGGCTGCTTCGTGCTCGGGTGAACTGACCGCTCCCGGCGGCCACACCTCGACCGCAGGGTTGTCGCACCCGACGGCCGCGACGTGCAGATTCCAGAGCGTCCGGGCCAACTCCTCACCCGGACGCAGACCCGGTGTTCGCAACGAGTCGATCCCGGCGATTCGGCGACGAACGTCGGCACTCTGACTCTCGTACCATTCGATCCACCCGAATCGGAGCAGGAGGACGTCACCCTCCTGAAGACTCGTTCCCTGAGCCGTCAGACATTCGATGATCTCGTGAGGGTCGATCGGATCGGCGTCGTCGCAACGAATCGGACGACCGATGAACGCCCGCCAGCGACCCAGATCCGCCAGAACTGCACGACCGACGATGCCCCGCCCGGCCCAATGGTCGATTCCGTGCTCGTGATCGTCGACACCACCGAAATGACCCGTCCCCTCCACATCGGCCGCAGTCGCCGCCGCATGATTTCGGATGTGGCGGAATCCGTCCCACTGACTACTCGACTGTGTGTTCCAGTCGTGAAGAACGTCGTCATGACTCGTACTCGTCTCACCGCCGGTCACCTCGTGGCGAAAAGGCTGACGTCCGAACAGAGGTGGGTCGGGAAGACCCATGCTCCAATTCAGAGCGAACACCTTTCCCTCCCGCACCAGACCGGCTGCCTCCACCACTCGTTCGGGGGTGAGCATGTTGAGGCACCCGAACAACGGGCCGTCGGCTCCTGACCACACGTCCCAACTCACCGGAAGACCGGCCCGTACGGGGAGTTCGTCGTAGTCGGGAAGAGACGAGTGAGTCGACATGCCTCGACCGTACAACCATGTCGGCGGCACCGATTCCACCATCGCTCGTCCGAACCGGCATCATGGCGACATGTCGTCCACGTCGAGTGATCGTTCGCCACTCGCAGGTGTTCGCGTCCTCGATCTCACGAGGGTGCTGGCCGGACCACATTGCGGACGCATGCTCGTCGATCTCGGAGCCGACGTCGTGAAGATCGAACCCCCCGACGGCGATCTGACTCGCTTCTCCAGCCCTCGCGTCGGATCTCTCGCCACCTATTTCGTTCAGCAGAACTCGGGCAAGAGATGTATGAGCATCGATCTGGCGACACCGACAGGGGCCGACCTGTTGATCCGTCTGGCCGAGGTGAGTGATGTGGTCGTCGAGAACTATCGAGCCGGGGTCATGGACCGCCTGGGTCTCGGACCGGAGGTGTTACGAGCTCGAAATCCTCGCCTCGTCTACGCGTCGATCTCGGGATACGGAGCCGACGGACCCTGGATGCATCGCCGTGCCTACGCCACCGTGATCGGTGCCGAGAGCGGATTCACACGGATGCAGGGTGAGTCGAGCGGTCACTTCGTGAATGATCCGTGGTCACATGCCGATACCTACACGGCTCTCGAGACGACCACGGCGATTCTGGCCGCACTCCTACGCCGGGAAAGGACCGGAAAAGGAGACCGGATCGACGTCTCGATGGCCGAGACGATGCTCTACGTGAACGAACACGCCCATGATCAATTGTTCGACGGACCGATCGATCCACAGTGGATTCGTTCGTTTCGCCCGGGCGACTATCCGATCCTGTCGGTTGCCGACGGCACCGTCGTCGTGATCAGCGGACATCCCGCCGAACGCGGAACCTTCGAAATCATGGTGAAAGCGATGAATCGTCCTCACCTTCTCGATGATCCACGGTTCGTCGAAGTCAGCACGCGACTCGCCAACTTCGACTCACTTCGCGCCGAGATGATCGACTGGGCACGAAGTGTTCCCGATGCCCCCACTTTCGAAGAGATCTGTGCTGCCCTCGGACTCGCCGTCGGAGTCGTACGATCCACTCGCGAACTCGCCGAATCGTCGTGGGCCGAAGCCAGGGACGCAATCACCGAAGTACCCGATCGTGTCGGAGGATTCGTTCGCGTTCCGCGTCCACCATGGCACTTCACCGATGCCGAACTCGGTGACATGGGCTCACCCCGTTATCGAGGCGAGGACAATCGAGAGGTCCTGAAGGAATTTCTCGACCTGTCCGATGACGAAGTCGACGATCTCGAGCGACGTGACGTTCTGTCGAGCCGCCTACCGCGCCCCAGCTGATGGTCAGCGCTCGATGGGGATCGGTCGATCGAGCACCGTCGTTCCCATGAAACGAACCACCGGGGGCAGAGTGCGCGCCAGAACCGGGCCAGCCAGCACCACGAAGACCACCGTCCCCACTCCGACCTGACCACCCAGCGCGGCGCCGATCCCGAGAATCAGCGCTTCGATTCCCCAGCGCGACATCTGAACCGACGCACCGCGATCGGTCAGAGCGAGCATCAGAAGTTCGATCGGACCGGTGCCGAGCATGGTCGAGACACCCACGGTGATGCCGAGGTAGATGATCGAGAGTCCGATTACGAACATCACGATCCGCCAGACCATCGAGTCGGTCTCCGACAACAGTCCCAACGACACGTTGACCGAGAGTCCGACCACGAACGTTCCCCACAGCGTCCCCCATTGAGGACGACGGCCCATGATCCACGCCACCGAAGTGATCACAGCGCCCGAGATCCAACCCATGGTTCCGACACCGATCCCGAGTCGATCGGCACCGCCGGTACTCAGCACATCGGCCGGGGCCACACCGAGATCGGCCGTCACCATCAGGGCGATACCGACACCCACCGAAGCCACGGCGACGAAAAGGGACACGGCGCGAAAAGCGACGGTTCGCGCGACGATCGGGGGACTCGTCATGTTCACTTGGCCACCCTAGAGGGCGACGCGGGACTCAGATCTTCTTCGGTGGGCGAGGAATGAACGGGCTCGTGCGGGCGATGTACTGCTCGTAGCCCTCACGACGCTTGCGAAGCGACCGCTCGAGGAGGGTCACGCCCGAGACTCGACGCAGAAGAACGGTCATCACGACGGCTCCGAGCAGGCCCCAGGCTCCACTGCCGGTTTCGGCGGCCACCAGAGCCAGACCCCACCACACGCACGCGTCACCGAAGTAATTGGGGTGTCTGGTGAATCGCCACAAGCCACGATCCATCACTTTCCCGGCCGATGTCGGATCGGCCTTGAACCGTGACAACTGCGCGTCACCGACGACCTCGAAGAACAAACCGACGAGATACACGGCGATTCCCACATAGGCGAGAACACCCACTGTCGGCGTCGCATCGTCCTGGCCCAACTGCACACCGAGACTCACGATCCACATGAGCGTCCCTTGCAGACCGAACACGGTCACGAGGCTGATGATCGGGAAGCGGTGTCCCCAGTGCTTGCGCATGGCGCGGTAGCGATAGTCCTCTCCGTGGCCGGTGTTGCGCCAGAAGAGATAACCGCCGAGGCGGACACCCCACACACTCGTCATGATCGTGAGCAGCCACTGACGGGTGTCGTCACCGTCACCGACGGCACGAGCAACCCACGCAACCACGACGAAACCGAGTCCCCACACGATGTCGACGATCGACGCATTCTTGATCAGAACGCTCAAGACCCACGTCGACACCATCAGGACGGCAATGGCCACTGCGGACCACAACATCACGTCACCCACCGGAATTCCTCTCACTCAGAGCCAGGTCGACCTCTCGGTCCATACGCAGCCACTCGGAATCGATCCACTGCACGAATGCTTCCATGTCATCGACCTTCGATTGCGGAATCGTACGTCGGTCGACACGTCTCAACGAGAGTCGGATCGGAGCCACTCGACGTTCGATCGCGCGCAGGATTCCACCGAACGTGTCGAGACCCTCGAAACCGACGTGCCATGCCATCACCACGTCGGCGGTGGGATGACCCCGCAACATCGCCGCCGCACCAGCGGTTCGTGGCGGGAGGAGATGCTTCAGATGTTGCAGGCGTTCGGCCCGCACCGGGAACGTCGTGGCGATCCTTTGCAAAGAGCGTTCCTGCTTCTTCGGATTGGCCCGAGTGCCTTCCGGGAAGATGACACCGACCCCCTGCGCATCGAGTGGCGCCACCAGATCTTCGAGCGCTTGTAGTTCTGGCGCGCTGTCGGCTGCTTCACGATCGAGAAAGTGATTCGGGAGTCGATTACCCACCACGTCGAGGCACGGATCGATCAGTAATTCCTTCTTCAGGACGTAGCGCGGATTCAGTCGAGCCAACGATGTGGTGACGAATGCCGAAACCAGAGAGTCAGCGAGACTCGCATGTCGAGCGAACAACATGACCGGGCCGGGCCGAAGTGCGTCGACTCCTTCGACTTGCAAAGTGAGTCCCGTCGTCAACTTCAGTGCCGTCATCAGTCGCGCCGCCCACCATCGTTGGAGTGAATAGTGGATTCGATGATTTCGACGTTGGCCAGCCACCCAGAAAAGACCCGAGGCGACGACACCTGCGACTTCGATCCAGGCCCACATCACGGCGAAACACAAGAGACGAGCGGTCGGACAACGAAACTTTCTTCTCACCAGGTCGAGCACGAGGGCGATGGGCAACCAGAGCGGAATCGAGCCCACGAGCACGACTGCGCCCAGGATCAGACCCGGAATGCTCTTCCACCTCCGCCCCATGAATGAATCGTAGAGCCCCGGGATACCTGGGTCATGATGAGGGCATGAACTACCGACTCGGCCACTGGTCTCGCTCACGTTCACTCGCCTTCATCGTCGCTCTCTACGTCGTTTCCATCGCGGTTGCACTCCTGGTCGCGTCGGCTTCGTCCGGCCCCTATGGCGATCTGATCCTCGGCTACGCGGCATCCGTGGCCGTGCTCTACGTAGTGAGCCAGATCGTCGGGAACGGGTCGACCTTCGACGCTTGGTGGAGTGTTCTGCCACCGGTGATCGCCTTCTGGTTCGTCTTCACGATCGACGACACGAGTGACGTACGACGTTGGCTCGTCGCCTTGTGCGCTCTCGCATGGGGCGTTCGTCTCACGGCGAACTGGGCGATCGGTTGGCCCGGTCTGCACCACGAGGACTGGCGCTACGTGAAACTGTACGGCGATACTCCGATGCCACGCTGGCTCACGAGTCTCACATCGGTTCATCTTTTCCCGCTGATCGTCGTGACGCTCGGATCACTCCCGATGGTCGCAGCGGCCTCGATTCCCGGGCGCGCCTTCAACGTTCTCGACGTGGTAGCCGTGGTGGTCGCGCTCACCGGAACGGCAATCGAGCACTTCGCCGACGTCGATCTCCGCCGCTTCAATCGCACCAAGCGACCCGGGGACGTTCTCGACATCGGTCTGTGGTCGAGAAGTCGTCACCCGAACTATCTCGGCGAGATGCTGTGGTGGTGGGGGGTGTTCCTCTTCGCCCTGGCCGCCGACCCCGGATCGTGGTGGACCGGTGTGGGAGCCCTGTCGATGACCGTCATGTTCCTCACCGCCAGTATCCCCTTCGCCGAGAAGCGCAGCCTGGAGCGACGTCCGGGCTGGTCGGAGTACTGCGAACGCACCCCATTGCTCATCCCGCGCCTGCGTTCCCGTTGACGATTGGCCCTCAAGTCCGGGGGTGGGACGGCCGATAACACCCCGTGGGTTCGGTGGCGATCATCACGGCGATCTGTGTGGGTGGTTGTCTCGCCGCGCTGTCCGTCAGACGAAGCAATCGTCGTCATCGCACCGAACTCGAGACTCTCGGCCACGCCGCACGGCACGACGAATTGAGTGGCCTCCTCAACCGCTCCGGATTCCTCGAACGGCTCGAATCGTGTCTGCGTCACGACGCGACTCGAACGACTGTCCTCTATCTCGACCTCGATCGATTCAAGACCATCAACGACACACTCGGTCATGCAGCGGGTGACGACCTGTTACAAGTCATCGGTCGGCGCATCGCGCGCGTCGTTGGCTCCGATGGTCACTCCGCTCGAATCGGCGGAGACGAGTTCGCTGTGGTCATCGATGATTCCACGTCGGATATCGGACCGGCGATTGCGGAGCGATTGGCTCGGTCGATCATCGAACCGGTCGAAATCAGTGGTCGCCTTCTCCGCGTCAGCGCGAGTATCGGTGTGGCCGTCGGCCCGTGGGAGGATCTGTCACCCGTCGCCGTGCTCGGATTCGCCGATCAGGCGCTGCAGCGAGCCAAGGAGCACGGTCGCGATCGCATCGAAGTCTTCGGCAGTGGGCAGCGAGCGATCGATCGACGACGAGCCCTCGACGAAGTCGAATTGCGACGAGCCCTCGACCGCGGCGAGATTCAGCCCTTCTTTCGACCCGAGTTCGACGTACGAGACGGGCGGCCCGTCGGCGCCGAGATCGTGCCTCGTTGGATTCGTGACGACGGCTCGATTCTCGACGAGCAGGAGCTGCTCGACATGGCACGCGATGCCAACACCGTCGAGCGACTGTCCGTTGCCGTGGCTCGGGAAGCCCGCCCCCTCATCCATCGCCTCGAACTGTTCGGCTTGCCCACCCACTTCCGGTTTCGAATCGACCTCCCCCGTCGATGCACCCCTCGAGCCTGGCGGGACGGCCAGATCGCCGCCGCCTTCGTGGGTCTCGACCTGTCTCGATTGACTCTCGACGTCACCAGTGACGTGTTGGCGGTCGATCCGACCCACGCCACCTCGCTCCTGGCCGACCTCAGGAGCCAAGGTGCCCAGGTCGCCCTGTACGAACTCTCCGACCTCGACCTTCTCGGGTCGGTCGACGAGATCCGACTGACTCGTTCGATGGTCACCGGGCGCCGACCGTTCGATGATGCCATCCTCGAAGCCGTCGCCGATCTCGCCCACCGTCTCGAACGTGAACTGGCCGCCGGTGAGGTCACCTCGATCGACGACTCGCATCGCCTCGTCGCCGTGGGGTGCCACCGCCAGAGCGGCCCACTCTTCGGTGAACCGGTCACCGCGACGGTCCTGGCCGATCTGCTGGAAAAAGACCAGGTGAGCCACCTATTTCCTGCGTCGATGCCGTAGCGTCGCCTCTCGTGTCGTCCACTCGGCGAGGCGTTTCCTGGATCCTGACGAGTGCGTTCGCCTATTCCCTCTTCACCGTCTTCGGAAAGAACGTCCTCGAACAACTTCGAACGACCGACGTCTTGTTCTGGCGATTCGTGATCGCCGTTCCGATCGCATGGTCGATCGTCGCCGTACGACGTTCGCGCGGTGTCGGCGCACGCGTGCGCAACGTGCGTTGGCTTCCACCGTTCATGGCCGGAGTGTCGTTCGGACTCATGGCGTACGTCGCATTCGAATCACTCGAGCGACTGAGTGGTGCCGTGTACATCGTTCTCTGTTACACGTATCCCACCATGGTTGCGGTCGGAGCCTGGTTCGTCGGCAAACCGACGTCGCGACAACTGTGGGGTGCAGTTGCCATGACTCTCGTCGGCGTCGCACTGACCTTTCCCGAGGTGTCGAGTGGTACGGACGGTCGAGTGATCGCCGGAATGCTTCTCACACTCGCCAATTCCTTCATCTACGCGTGTTACATCCTCTATTCGGAGAAACTCGTGGGTCCCGTCGAGCCGTCGAACCAGACACGGTCGAGTCATCCCACTCACGACGGATTCCTCACGGCGGCGTGGGGTCTCACGGGTTCCCTCGTGTTCGCAACGATCGTCGTGGCGACTGTCGGAGGGGTCGACGTACCGTTCGGTCACAAGTACGTGTGGTCGATGCTGGGTCTCGGCGTCATCGGTACGGTCGTGTCGAGTACGGCCTTCTTGCTCGGTGTGAAGTATCTCGGGCCGGCACCAGCTGCGCTTGTTGCGTCGATCGAACCTGCGATCACCCTGCTCTGGGTCGTCCTCTTTCTCGGTGAATCACTCGCGCCCGTACAACTGGCTGGAGCTGCCCTCGTGATCTCCGGAGTGATCTGGTCACAGAAGACGCGTCGTGCCGGACCGGTCAACCCACGAGAGCATGAAGTTCTTGCACCGTGATGCGCATCGACATCGACGTGGTGTAGCCCGGTAGACGTCCTCCCACACCCACGTTCGATCGCCAACTGATCTCCCAATCGACCGCGACCGATGCATCGAAACGGCCCGATGCCCGAGACGTGGATGCGTGACGGTAGGTGTAGGAGCAGTCGGAATTCCCGGAGTCACCATTCGACGGGTCCCATTCGTCCCCCGGTCCGTCACAGACGACCGAGTGTCGACCGCGTCCACCGTCGATCGAATCCTCGGTGGAGAACTTCATGCGTACCGGGGTGGCAGTGGCTCGAGCCCAGATCACACCGCCCGGTGTCGGAAGCCATGCCGTGGCCGAAACCGGCTTCCACCACGAACGATCGGCCCAGATCCACGTCGGAACCGTGACCACTCCCGCATCGGCCGGAGGCGCCATGTGCACCGCTGGTGAACTCAACTGGGCTCGAACGAGAACCGATGCCTGTTGAGCCAACTGGGCTGGATCGAGTTGTGGAACCCAGACCACCGTGGACCATCCGCTGCACGTCCGTGAGTAGAGGACGTACTGAACACCGTTCATCGTCATGGTGATGGGCTCGTCGGAACTCTCCCCTGTGCTCGAGTCGTACCCACTCTCGATCGACCATGAACACGTGGTGGCCGAGCCCTCACTGGGTGGTGTTCCCGTCTGGACGCCGGCCCAGATCGTGCCATCGGCCGCTCCGCCACTTCCCGCCCCATCGATCGCCGCAACCGGGATCGACACCGATGCCATCGTCACGACGGCCACCGAAGCCACGAACACCGACTTCACGAATCGCACAATTCCTCCTCGTACACGCGTCGTTCGACGCTCTCATCGGTCCATCGCCAACGCCCGTCGATCGACTTCATCGTCCAGATCGCCCAATGACTCGACCATGACTCGTCATAGATCGCGCCCGGCCGACCCGGAGCGACCGCCATCGTCAGTACGACGTCATCGCTGTGACAGACCCGCACTGTCACTTCGTCGGATGCCACCGGACGGATCTCGTCGATACGAAATCGATGAGTACCCCGATCGGAGGCCACGATCCCGTACCGAACTCGATCGGCCATCACGTCGGACAGAGCTCGGTGAATCGGTGAGCCGGGAACCGCCAGTTCGTCCACCACGCACTGACGGGGCCGACGGCCGCACTCGATGCGACGGTTCATCAGCCACTCGAAAGCGGTGCGTGTTTCCGCCATCGCCGACTCCTGAGGAGCGGTGGATGTCGGCGCGACATCGACGGTGACCGACGCATCGACCACCTCCGACGGCCGAACCTTCGGACCGATCAACGTCCCGCTCGGCTCGGTGGTCGTCGCCGAGCCACAGGCAACCGACATGGTGATCACCACCCCAATGGCTACTGGTGTGATCATTCGTCGAACTCGTGCCATCTCTTCTTCCTCCGAACGGCTGTGGGAACCGCGAACCCACCGAAGGAGATTGATCCGTCGAATCGTCAAGGTGAATGGGTCATTCGCCCCGACGACGAGGCCCACCACGACAGGCCGTTGACCTCTCTGCCAGACTCGACGCACTTCATCCGAGGTGAACCGTCAGGATCTGGTCAACGAACGTTCAAGGAGGACGTGATGAGCGAGATGCGAACCATGCCGCTCGAGCGAGACGCCGCCTCGGCTCTCCGCATCATTCTCGGCATCATGTCGGATCAGATCGTGATGTTCGGTGGCGAGGACACGGGTTGGGGCCGTCGTTCGTGGAACCTCGAGGAAATCGTCGCCCTCGAGCAGCGCATCGAGACTCTGTGGCCCGATGAGTCGTGGGGAATGACCGAATCGGATCCTCATTCGGCGAGCGATCGTGATCACCCCGCCAAGGATTTCGAGATCCACATCGAGGACGCCGAACTGATCCTCGCCGGGATGGCCTTCACCGAGATGGCGAGCGCCGAGTTTCCTTGGGCCGACATGGTGCGCTGGACGAGTGACTTCATCTCCACCGAGATCCGAGCGCTCTGGACCGATGATCAGTGGCGAGAGCGGGCCGCCGGTCGCTGGCCATGACATCAGTCGGTCAGTGACCGTGATATCTGTCGGTCAGTGACCGTCATACCTGTCGGTCAGTGACCGAGTATCGGATTGCGATAACTGTGGGTTCCATCGAACCGCGACAACAGATACGGCCCCGACACCATCGGCTCGTGACGAGGCGGCTTGTCGAGTGACCGACACGTGGGTAGGCATTCGATACGAGCATGGAACGGCGGTGTCACGAAAAGAGGAATCGAATAGCGATCTCGCCCGATGGGGTTGACGACTCGATGAGGATTCGACACGTAACGGTCGTTCGTCCAGATCGCCATGAGGTCACCGAGGTTGACCACCAGATGACCGTCCGGAACGACGACATCGATCCATTCACCCGAGCGATCCTGGACCTGTAGGCCACCGACACCGTCATCGGCCAACAAGGTGATGGTCCCGTAATCGGTGTGAGTTCCACATCCGAGTTGTCCTGGTGCCGGAGTCACTCGATCACTCGGTGGGTAGTGAAGCATGCGCAGATGAAGCATCGTCTCACCGTCGATGTCTTCGAAGAAGTTCGGATCGAGGTCGAGTGCCAACGCAAGCCCACGCTGCATCCGTCGTGACGCTTCGGTGGCTTCGTCGAAATAGGACTGCCAGGCTTCACGGAAGCCGGGAAGGTCGGGGAGCTGATTGGGCCCGTGGAGCGGAGTGCCGGCTCGGACTTCGGGATGGTCGGGGCCGTGTTCGATCCCGGAATCGATCGTCTCCTTCAGATCGCCGGCCCGATAACCGGTGATGTCACCACCGTCACCGAGAGCTCCTTCGAGACTTTCGGCTTCCATCGCCACGTATCCACGGTGGTGAGCACTTCGACCGATCGAGATGAGTTCCTTCGTCTCGGCTGGCAACGCGAAGAATTCGCGCATGGCGTCGAGAAAGCGTTGCTTGGTCGCTTCGGTCACTCCGTGACCGGTCACGAGCAGGAATCCGAGTCGCCGACAGATGTGATCGATCGATGCGGCGGATTCACGAGCCGCTGATGAGCCATGATCGGCTCCGGTCGCGAACGGCGAGATGTCGACGATCGGCAGCGTCACGGAGCAAACATTAGTGACCTGCTCAGGTCGCGACCGCAGCGCCTCGTTCCTCGACGGCCTGTTCAACGGCCCTCTGCTTCTGGGCTCGCTTCTCAGCGACCTGAAGTCGAATACCGCCAGCAATTCCTTCCGGATTGAGAATCGCCGTGACGATCAGCAGAACTCCACCGATCAAGGCCTCCCAACTTCCGAGACCATCGAAGAGTCGACTCATGCCGTAGAAGGCGATTCCGGCCTGAGCAGTGATTCCGGCCGTGACCGCTCCGCTCACACTCGTGATTCCACCGAGATAGGCAACGGCCAGGGCAGTGAGCGACGCGATCACTCCGTACGAGAGGTCGGACACCGAACCGAATCGATAGGCGATGAGAGTTCCACCCACCCCGGCGATGAACGAGGACGCCGCGAACATCAACATCTTCACGCGCGTCACGTCGATACCCACTGCTGCCGCAGCGCGCTCGTTTCCGCGCACCGCGAGCATCACCCGGCCCGAACCCGAGCGGCGGATGTTGGCCACGAGAAGTCCGAGCAACGCCAAGACAACGACGAGGAAGATCCCGAAAATCGGTCGAGAGACCTTGGTGCCGTACACCAGGCCGAGATCCCAGCCAGCCAACGATGGATTCGGGACTCGTGCCCCACCCGTTGAGATGTCACCGATCACCCACGGGTTCTTGAAGACGAATTCGGCAATCGTCACTCCTCCCGCCAGGGTGACGATGGCCAGATTCGTTCCTCGCACTCGGAGAGCGGGAAGCCCGACGATCAACCCGAAAACCATGGCCGCAAGAGCAGCCAGAATCGGAGCGATCGGGAACGGAATGTCGTACCTCATGGCCAACTTCGACAAGGCGAAGCCAGCGATTCCGGCAAACGCCATCTGCGAGAGCGATGTCTGACCACCGAATCCGGTGAGAACGACGAGTGACAAGGCGAGCACGGCCGCGATGACCGTCGTCATGATGGCCGCCCGCCACAAAGGACCGAGAAGAACGATGCCGGCGATCGCCGCCACGGTGGGCACGAGGAACGAGACCGGCGTGACACGTGCCGGTGGCACGGTCGGCAACTTCCACATCTTGACGGCGCCACGATCGGGAAGGCGTTCACCGAGGAACACCATGGTGAGGATGATGATGACGAAAGGAATGCCCTCTCGGGCTCCGTACTCAGGGAACCACGACAGGTCGTTCTGCAATTTCGTACAGAGTGATTGCCCCATTCCGATGAGGACTCCCGTCACCACGGTGGGGCCGAAGTTCTGGAATTTTCCGATGAGAGCCGCCCCGAGAGCTGGCACCAGGAATCCGAAGGTGTAGATAGTGGAGTTCAACTGCAGCTGTGGTGCGGCGAGAATGGCGAGCAAAGTGGTGAGAACCGACGACAGAACCCATCCGAGTCCCGCCAAGAAGTCCGGGGAGTAACCGAGCAACACGGCACCCTTTTCGTTCTCGGCCGACGCACGGATGGCCAGGCCGATTCGAAGGAAACGACTACCCGTCCACAACGCAGCTGCAATGACGACGACAATGAACAACAACCACAGACCGTCACGAGGAACGGTGAGATCTCGCGTGATGGTGACCGGTTCTCGCGGAAGAATCTTCGGCACACGAATCGCCGACATGTCCGCGAACCGCTTCGCGACCAAGGTGATGAACACGATGATGAGTCCGACACTGGCCACGACCTTCGCAAGTGCTGGCGCTTGTCGAAGTGGTTTGAAGATCAGGACGTAGACGAGCAATCCGAGTACCGCGGACGTCAAGAGGGCGAGTAACAGCGCCCACCGGTAACCCACGTCCTCACCGAAGTGGTATCGATCCGGAAGTCCGGGTATCGGGAATGGGTACGAGCCGTTCCGCAAGTCGGCGTACACGTACGTCGACCACATGGCCATCGCACCGGCCGCGAAGTTCACCACACCGGACGCCTGATACGTGATGACCATCCCGATGCCGAGCGCAGCGATGATTGCGCCCGCGGCACTGCCGAGCAGCAGATAGAAG
>LFFH01000009.1 GCA_001510455.1 Actinobacteria bacterium casp-actino8 | reverse complement strand
GCGCACCAAGACCAACGCTCGTTCACGTAAGGGCCCGAAGAAGACCGTGGCCAACAAGAAGAAGGCAGTGAGGAAGTAAGCCATGGCCAAGCCGAAGCCCGGTGGGCGTCGTCCCCGCAAGCGCGAGCGCAAGAACATCACCACTGGTGTCTGCCACATCAAGTGCTCGTTCAACAACACCATCGTCAGCATCACCGATGTCGAGGGCAATGTCGTGTCCTGGGCCTCGGGTGGAGGCGTCGGATTCAAGGGCTCACGAAAGAGCACACCGTTCGCCGCGCAGTTGGCTGCCGAGAAGGCCGCCAAGGATGCCTTCGAGCAGGGTATGCGCCGCGTGGAAGTGCAGGCCAAGGGACCCGGCTCGGGTCGTGACACGGCCATTCGTTCGCTGCAGAACACCGGTATCGAGGTCACCGGCATCAAGGACGTGACCCCGGTTCCGCACAACGGTTGCAAGATGCCGAAGCGAAAGAGGAACTAGGTCATGGCTCGTTACACCGGTCCGAAGGTGCGTCTCTCGCGTCGCCTCGGCATCAACGTCTTCGAGAACGCGAAGGGCAGTAAGGCTCTCGAGCGTCGCCCTTTCCCTCCCGGTCAGCACGGTCGTAGCCGTCGTCGTGGAAACACGAGCGAGTACTTGGCTCAGCTCCAGGAGAAGCAGAAGGCCAAGTACATCTACGGCGTCCTCGAGCGTCAGTTCCGCAAGACCTACGACGAGGCCAACCGCCTCTCGGGTCCGACGGGTGAGAACCTCCTTCGTTTGCTCGAACTTCGACTCGACAACGTCGTGTACCGCGCCAACTGGGCGAGCACGCGTCCGCAGGCTCGCCAATTCGTGAGCCACGGTCTCGTTCTCGTGAACGGCAAGCGTCTCAACATTCCGAGTGCACGTGTGAAGGCAGGTGACGTCGTCACCTTGTCACCCAAGGCACGCAACATGATCGTGATCCAGAACAACATCGACACACTCGACCGCTCCCTCGTGGGTTGGCTCGAGGGTGGCGACGGTGGCAAGCAGGTCACCGTTCGCACCGAGCCGGCGCGTGAGCACATCGACGTGCCGGTGCGCGAGCAGCTCATCGTCGAGTTGTACTCCAAGTGATCCCCACCAACTGAACGACCCGCAGGCCTCTCACGAACGGAACAGACATCATGCTCGTCATCCAGCGCCCCACTGTCGAAGCCGACAACGACGAATCGAACAATCGTCAGCGTTTCGCTGTCGGCCCCTTGGAGCCCGGCTTCGGCCACACCATCGGTAACTCTCTGCGACGCACGTTGTTGTCGTCGATCCCCGGTGCGGCGATCACCACCGTGAAGTTCGACGAAGCTCTCCACGAGTTCGACACCATCGCCGGAGTGTCCGAGGACGTCACCGACATCATCCTCAACCTGAAGGACATCGTCCTTCGTTCGCACTCCGATGAGGACGTCGTTCTGCGTCTCGATGTTCGTGGTGACGCCGTGGTCACGGCGGGCGACATCGAGTGCCCGGCCGACATCGAGATCCTCAACCCCGAGCTCGTCATCGCCCACGTGAACAGCAAGGGCCGACTCGCCATCGATCTCACGGTCGCTCAGGGACGTGGTTACATGTCGTCCGATCGTGAAGCTGGCAACCGAACGATCGGTGTGATCCCGATCGACGCCATCTTCTCGCCGGTCCGTCGTGTCATGTTCGACGTGCAGCCGACGCGAGTCGAGCAGTCGACCAACTACGACCGCCTGGTCATCGACATCGAGACCGACGGCACCATCACGCCGCGTGAGGCCCTCGCTTCGGCCGGAGCCACCCTGCGCAACCTGGTCGACCTGGTGGCCAACCTCTCCGAGGAGCCCAAGGGTCTCGAACTCGGTGAGGTGATCCAGGCCGGTGCGGCGAGTCCCGACCTCGACATCGCGATCGAAGATCTCGATCTGTCCGAGCGTCCGCGCAACTGTCTGAAGCGTGCGCAGGTCAACACCATCGGTGAGCTCCTGCAAAAGACCGAGGACGACCTTCTCAACATCACCAACTTCGGCCAGAAGAGCCTCGACGAAGTGAAGCAGAAGCTCGACGAGCGCGGCCTGTCGCTGCGCGGCTGAGCCACGGAAGAACAAAGGACCAACCATGCCCGCAACACCTCGCCGAGCCCGCAAATTCGGCGGCAGCTCCGCTCACCAGAAACTGATGATGGCCAACCTGGCCGCGTCGTTGTTCGCCGCTGAGTCGATCGAGACCACCGAGGCCAAGGCCAAAGCCCTTCGTCCGATCGCCGAGAAGCTCATCACGAAGGCCAAGAAGGCTCAGGACGGCGATGCCGCCAGCCTGCACCGCATCCGTCAGCTCCAGGCCTACCTCGGTGACAAGGAGATGACGAGCAAGTTGGTCTCCGACATCGCGCCGCGCTTCGCCGATCGCAACGGCGGGTACTTGCGGATCCTGAAGCTCGGTCCGCGTCAGGGTGACAACGCCCCCATGGCGCGCGTCGAGCTCGTCTGATTCCGAGGGGCTCGTCCCCGTGGCCATCATCGAATCTTCCGTCGAACCCGCCGTGAGGCGGGTTCGCCTGTTGGTGGCCTATCACGGTCGTGGTTTGCATGGCTTCGCGGTCAACGAGGGAGTCGTGACGGTGGCGGGCGTGATCACGGATGCACTGTCGACGATCGCTCGACGGCCGATCGAGATCGTGGGGGCCGGTCGAACCGATGCCGGCGTGCACGCCTGGGGACAGGTCGTCAGTTGTGACCTTCCGGTCGATGTCGATGTCGAAGGTCTGCCGCGACGTCTCAGCAAGATGTGCGCGCCGTCGGTGGTGATTCGTTCGGCCGAGGTGGTGTCCGACGACTTCCACGCTCGTTTCTCGGCCACCTGGCGCCGATACCGCTACACGATCCTGAACGATCCGACGCCTGACCCCTTCATCGCCGAGACGTCGTGGCACGTTGCGACCCCGCTCTCGCTCGACCTCATGCGTATGGCCACCGATCCGTTGATCGGTGAACACGACTTCTCGGCCTTCTGCCGTCGGCCCAAGGTCGAACCCGGGCAGGTCGAGCCGTCCATGGTGCGTCGCCTCCTCGAGATCGACTGGTACGACCTGACGAGTGAGCGTGGTGCCCGAGTTCTCCAGTGTCGGATTCGGGCCACGGCCTTTTGTCACCAGATGGTTCGCTCGATCGTCGGCACCCTGGTCGACGTCGGCCAGGGCAAGATCACGCCGGGAGAGATGTCGTCGATCCTGCGGGGACGCAGGCGGGAGGGGGCCGGTCAGGTGGCCCCCCCGCACGGACTCTGTTTGTGGGACGTCGGGTATCCCCCCGAGGGCTCGGCAGCGGCGTTTTCTGGTGCGGATTCGTCACTTGGGCGGTGAAAAATCCGCGCCAGAACACCAGGTGGGGAAACGTGGGGGAGGGGCGTAGGCTTTCTCGTCCGTCGAAAGAAGTTCTCATGAGCACCTACACACCCAAAGCCAGCGATGTGAAGCGCGAGTGGCACGTTCTCGACGCCGAGGGCATGGTCCTCGGTCGTCTGTGCACCGAAGCGGCGCGCCTTCTCCGTGGCAAGCACAAGCCGGTCTTCGCCCCGCACATGGACATGGGCGACCACGTGATCATCATCAATGCCGACAAGATCGTCATGACATCGGGTAAGGCCGATCGCCACATGGTGTATCGCTACTCGGGTTATCCGGGTGGTTTGAAGAGCGAGACCTACGCCAACCTTCTCGCCCGTCGTCCTGACGAGGCGATTCGTGGTTCGGTGAAAGGCATGTTGCCGAAGGGTCCTCTCGGACGTCAGATGATCAAGAAGTTGAAGGTGTACGGCGGCCCGACGCATCCGCACGCCTCGCAGAATCCCACCGCTCGGTCGATCGACCACGCCAAGGCACGCTGAAAGTTCAGGGAGCACAGATGTCGAAGCCTCTCACCCAGACCACCGGCCGCCGTAAGGCTGCGATCGCGCGAGTGCGCGTGCGCCCCGGCTCAGGAAAGGTCACCGTCAACGGTAAGCCGATCGATCAGTACTTCGGCACCGCGACACAGCGCAACTCGGCCACCGAGGCCCTGCGCGTCACCAACACCGCCGAGCAGTACGACGTCGATGCCTCGATCATCGGTGGTGGCGTGACCGGTCAGTCCGGTGCCATGCGCATGGGTCTTGCTCGTTCGCTCGCCGAACTCGATCCCGAGGCTCGTCCGGCGTTGAAGAAGGCCGGTCTTCTCACTCGCGACTCGCGCCGCAAGGAGAGCAAGAAGTACGGCCTGAAGAAGGCCCGTAAGGCGCCTCAGTACACCAAGCGCTGATCACGGGGCCTCGTGTCGGCTCGGCATCCTCGCTTCGGGACCGACGGTGTCCGTGGTCGGGCGATCGACGAGATCACTCCTGAGTTCTGTCTGGCCCTCGGCCGCGCTGCGGCGCGTGTGCTTCGTGTCGATCGAGTCGTGATCGGTCGCGATCCGCGCGAATCCGGAGCGGTTCTGCAGGCTTCGGTGGCCGCTGGTCTGGCCGCCGAAGGAGTCGACGTCGATGACGTGGGCGTGATTCCCACCCCAGCGGTCGCCATGTTCGCGGCTCGAGACGGAGTGCCCGGAGCGGTCGTCACGGCGTCGCACAATCCCTACCACGACAACGGGGTGAAGATCTTCGCGGCCGGTGGCGCGAAATTGTCCGACGCGCAACAAGTAGCCATCGAGGCCGAGCTGTCGTCGATTCTCAACGCCGAACCGAGCGGATCGATTCCGCGTCGCGTCGGATCGGTGTCGCGGCGAGCTCTCGCCGTGGCCGAGTACGTCGACCACGTGGTCTCGTACTTCGGCGAAGGGTCGCTGTCGGGTCTACGCGTCGTTCTCGACACGGCGAACGGTGCCATGTGCGATGCGGCCCCCGAGGTCTTTCGTCGTCTCGGTGCCGACGTGATCGTGTTGAACGACGCGCCCGACGGGACGAACATCAACGACGGGTGCGGCGCCACTTCGACGGAGGGTCTGTGCACGTTCGTGTCGACCATGGGAACCGCCGCCATGGGTTTCGCCTTCGACGGTGACGGTGATCGCGTCATCGCGGTCGACGGAGAGGGTGCGGTCGTCGACGGAGATCGTTTGATCGCGTTGTCGGCTCTCGACCGACGTGATCGTGGCCGTCTTGCGGGAGGTGTGGTGGTCACGACAGTGATGGCCAATCTGGGATTCCACCGAGCGATGAACGAAGCCGGCATTCAGGTGGTGGTCACCCCGGTGGGTGATCGACACGTTCTCGATGCGATGAACGATGGTGGATTCGTGCTCGGTGGTGAGCAGAGCGGACACATCATCCATCGTGACGTCGCCACGACCGGCGACGGTCTGGTCTCGGCGGTTTCACTCGCCGAATTCGTGGTGCGGAGCGGACGTTCACTCGCCGAGGCGGCGTCATCGGTCATGACGGCTTATCCGCAAGTTCTGCGCAACGTCGAGGTGACCCGACGGCCGAGCGACGTGGCGGCCGAGATGGCCGAAGAGATCGCAGCCGTCGAAAGCGAGCTCGGGGCCGAGGGACGGGTTCTGGTTCGAGCCAGTGGAACCGAACCCCTCGTGCGGGTCATGGTCGAGGCCGCGACCACCCAACTCGCCGAATCGATGGTCGAACGTCTGTGTGCGACGGTTCGTCGGCTCTTCGGCTGATTCGACCGCCCGAACCACCACTGACGGCATCGGTAGCCTGGGGATCCATGTGTGGGATCGTGGCTCTGGTCGGACGTCCGTCGGCGCGTCCGGTACCTGATGCCGACGAGGTGATGGGGATGCTCGATGCCGCGGTCGACGTTCGTCATGACCTCGACGAGGCCACCCGCCGTCTGGTCGAGGTCGATCGGCTTCTTCACGGAGTCCCCGGCATTCGAGCTCTCGTGGACCAGCGTCAGTTGATGACGACCATCGAGGATCGTCTCGACCGATTCGACGACGTGCTCACCGAATGGGAATCACGTCTCGACGACGGTCGGGTCGACGACCTCGAGACCGATGCCCGTCGAATCGGCGCACTCCGCGACGTTCTGTGGGCGATCCGTCGGGACCGTCTCCGAACGGCGACCGAGGTGGCGGCACTGGCCGGTCGCGACGCATCAGTGGCGGCCATTGCCGGCTACGCCATGGTGCAACAGGCCCTCTCGATCATCGACCGTCTCGAAGTTCGAGGCCGAGACTCGGCGGGTGTTCACCTCTTCGTGTGGGGACACGATCTGCGCGCCGACGATCAGTTCGTCGTGAACGCTCTCTCCGAACGTGCCGACGACGCGCTCTTCCAGAATCGATCGGTTCGGTGGATCGACACCGATCGCGGCGGAGTCCTCTCGTTCGTCTACAAGGCGGCGGCCGAGATCGGAGAGCTCGGAGACAACACCCGTGCCCTGCGACGGGCGATCGCCGACGACGACCTTCTTCGTCTCGCGCTCAGTCGACCCGAGGCTCGTATGTCGCTCACCGGTCACACACGATGGGCGAGTGTCGGCATCATCTCCGAACCCAATGCCCACCCGGTCAACAGCGAGCGACTCGAACCGAGCACGGGCCCCTATGTTGTCGCGTCGCTGAACGGGGACGTCGACAATCACGCCGACCTGCGGGTCGCCTACGACCTCGAGTTCGCTCATCAGATCACCACCGATGCCAAGGTGATTCCCGCCCTCGTCGCGCATCACATGGAGTCGACGTCGGATCTGGTGGAGTCGTTCCGACGTTCGGTGTCCTCGTTCGAGGGATCGGTGGCCATCGCCGCGGCCTCAGCCGATGATCCCCACCGTCTGCTCGTGTCACTACGGGGAAGCGGACAGGGTCTCTTCGTCGGATTCTCCGAAGATCTCTTCGTGGTGGCGAGTGAGCCGTACGGCGTCGTCGAAGAGACCAGTCGTTACGTCCGAATGGACGGTGAGGTCAGTGTCGATGGTGGGGCCGGACAGATCGTCGTCCTCGACGGTGAATTGGCCGGAACAGTCGACGGATTCCGTCGGATCTCGTTCGGCGGAACCGAACTTCCCTGGAATGACGACGACTTGGTGACGGCCGAGGTGACCACCCGGGACATCGATCGTGGTGACGCTCCTCACTTCTTGTTGAAAGAGATCGGTGAGGCGCCGATCAGCTTGGCCAAGACGTTACGAGGCCGGATCCGGGACGTCGACGGTCGGCTGCGAACCGATCTCGGCGAACGAGTGATTCCGGGTGACGTCGCAGCACGTCTGACCGCCGGCACGATCGACAAGGTGCGAGTGATCGGCCAAGGTACGGCCGCCGTGGCCGGAGAGAGTTGTGCCACGATCCTCGATCATCTGACCGACGGTCGCCTCGATGTCGATCCAGTGACGGCCACCGAGCTCTCCGGATTCGGATTGCGTCTCGACATGTCCGACACGCTCATCGTCGCCATCAGTCAGAGTGGTACCACGACCGACACGAATCGCACCGTCGATCTGGCCCGCGCCCGTGGCGCGGCGGTGATCGCCATCGTGAATCGCCGTGGATCCGACCTGTGCGACAAGGCCGACGGTGTGCTCTACACATCCGATGGTCGCGACGTCGAGATGAGCGTCGCGTCGACCAAGGCTTTCTACGCGCAGGTCGCGGCCGGCACCTTGTTGGCCTGTGAGATCTCGGCACTCGTCGAGGCCGGGTCCGACGATCGCCGCCACCAGTTGTTGTCGGCACTGCGCGATCTGCCCGATGCCATGCGGCAGGTACTGACCCGACGCGAGCAAGTGGGTGACATCGCCCGCCGTTACGCACCATCCAAGCGTTACTGGGCAGTAGTGGGTAACGGCCCGAACGCGATCGCCGCGCACGAAGTCCGAATCAAGTTGAGCGAACTCTGTTACAAGTCGATCTCGTCCGACATCACCGAGGACAAGAAGCACATCGATCTTTCGTGCGAGCCATTGATTCTCGTGTGCGCAGCCGGATTGGCCGGTGGAACGGCCGACGACGTGGCCAAGGAAGTGGCGATCTACCGTGCCCACAAGGCCACGCCGATCGTGATCGCCTCGGCTCGTGAGAGTCGCTTCTCACATGCCTCATCGGTGATCGAAGTTCCCGAGACCGATCCGTCACTCGCTTTCGTGCTGTCGGCGATGGTCGGCCATCTGTTCGGATACGAGGCGGCCCGGGCGATCGACGATCTCGCTCGGGATCTTCGCGAGGCACGAGAAGTCGTCGAACGAGCCGTCATCGAACTCGACGACGGTGAGGCCGTCGTCGAACGTATCGGAGTCGAATTGGCCGACGCGATCGAGCGCTTCCAGGAGACGCTCCGCTCGGGTGATTACGACGGACATCTCGAAGCGAGTACTGCCGTGCGTCTGGCCACCATGTTCCGGGTGATCTCCGACGACTCGCCGGTCGAGATGCACCAGCGCGAGACCGGAAAAGTGGCGAGCCCGGCGGCCGTCGTCGACGATCTCACGGCCGCTCTCACTCGGGCGATCGAGGAACTCACGCGACCCATCGATGCGATCAAGCATCAGGCCAAGACGGTCACGGTGGGAATTTCTCGCAGTGACGAAGGAGTACTCGATCGTTCGCTCGTTCAGGCGGTGCTCGGTGCCGGCCCCGGACGCGACGTTCTCGCCTATCGGACTCTGAAGGTGTTGGCCGACCTCGATCCGGCAGTCGAGTCCGTGGTGGGTTACACCCGCTATCGCATCGACGGTGATCTCGACCACGCCACGGTCACCATCGTCGAGAGAGGAGGGATCTCGCGCGACATCCCGAGTCGGGTCGACACCAATCCTGCTCTCGTGGGTACCAAACGGCGTGTGGCATCGGAGCGAGAAGTTCTCGTGGCTCGAGGTCGATCCGACGGTCGAACCGTGATCTTCGTTCCCGAAGTCAAAGCCGGATCCACGGTGGGTCTCGTCGTCCTACACGTGCGATTTCACGATCGGCTTCCGGCGTCGGTGGCTCGTGCCGTTCTGCAGGGCTACGACCGCCGGTACGAGCGGCTCGTCGACTGGGTCACCGAAACCGAAGGTGCCATGCGTGACGACGTTCTCGAGACGGTGTCGGTGGCCGATCTGCTCATTCGACCGATGAGCGAGATCGCCGATCTCTGGCGACGATGAACGACTCGTTCGGTTCGGTGCGAGGTGTCGGTGTCGATGCCGTCGAGATCGCTCGTTTCCGTGAGACGTTGTCGCGTACGCCGACTCTTCTCGGACGCATGTTCACCGATCTCGAAATCGGATCGCTCGAAGGTCGGGTCGACTCGGTGCCCTCCCTGGCCGCTCGATTCGCAGCGCGTGAAGCGGTGATGAAGGCGATGGGTGTGGGCCTCGGAGCATTCGACTTCCACGACGTGTGGGTCGAGAGTGAGGAGAGCGGACGTCCTGTGCTGCAGGTTTCGGGTCGGGCCGATGCATTGGCGCGTGAGCGGGGGATCGCATCGTGGCATCTGTCCCTCACCCACACCGATGGTCTGGCCATCGCCTACGTCGTGGCCACCGGCTGACGCTCGTACGCTGACGGGATGATCCCCGTCGTCACTCCCGACGAGATGCGTCGTGTCGACGAACGAACGACCGCCAGTGGAGTTCCTCTCGAAGTTCTCGTCGAGAGGGCGGGCTGGGCGGTGGCTCGAACCGCACGCAACATGCTCGGTGGCACCTACGGGCGACGGGTCGTGGTGGTGGCGGGTCCCGGCAACAACGGTGCGGACGGGCGAGTGGCCGCCCGTCTTCTTGGTGAACGTGGAGTAGCCGTCCGGCTGGTGGACGCCACAGATCTTCCGGCGCGACTTCCCGATGCCGACCTCGTCATCGACGCGGCGTTCGGAACCGGATTTCGCGGTGAGTGGAACCCCCCACCGGCAACGTGTCGAGTGCTGGCGGTCGATGTGCCGAGCGGTATCGATGGCCTCACCGGTCGCGCACTCGGGTCACCGTGGACGTGCGAACGAACGATCACTTTCGCCGCCGCCAAACCCGGACACTTCTTCCATGAAGGACGTCGAACGAGTGGAGTCGTCGAGATCGCCGACATCGGACTCGACGTGAGTTCGTCGACCGCCGCTGTGATGACCGCCGACGACGTGGCTACGACGTGGCCGATCCGCCGTTCCGACGATCACAAGTGGAAGCACGGCGCCTACGTGGTGGCCGGATCATCCGGAATGATGGGCGCGGCGAGTCTGACTTGTGGTGCAGCTCTGCGAGCGGGAGCCGGCATCGTGCATCTCGCCTCGCCGGGTGTGGTCGATGGATCGGCTCTCCCCGTGGAAGTCGTGAGACGCTCCGTCGACGAGGCCTCGTGGGCCAGCGACGTGCGGTCCGATCTGTCGTCGCGCTTCTCCGTCCTGGCGATCGGTCCGGGACTCGGACGTCGAGATCACACGATGGATCAGGTGCGGCGAGTGGTCTCATCGGCTCAACAGACGGTCGTGATCGACGGCGACGCGCTGCATGCTCTCGACGTTCGAACGGTGATCGATCGATCGGCACCCACGATCCTCACTCCACACGACGGAGAGTTCGCAGTCCTTCAGGGGGCTGCTCCCGGAGACGATCGCATCGAGGCGGCGTGTTCTCTCGCTCGACAGTTCGGTGCAGTGGTTCTGTTGAAGGGTCCGACGACCGTCGTCGCCGATCCGGGAGGTGAGGTCGTGCTGGTCGACCACGGTGACGAACGCCTGGCGACGGCCGGGAGCGGTGACGTCCTGACCGGAGTGGTGACCGGTGCGGTGGCGGCTGGCGCACGACCGTTCGACGCCGCTGGACTGGCGGCGTGGGTGTGTGCCGATGCCGCACGACGCGGCCCTCGTCACGGGACGGTGGCATCCGATGTCGTCTCGGCGATCCCGTTCGTACTCGACGACCGGGTCCGTCGGACCGGGCAGAATGACGGTCGATGAGTCGAGCCTCCGTCGTCGAGATCGATCCGAGCGCCCTCGCCCACAACCTCACCTGGTTGAAGGCGCAGGCCGGTGACGCGCGAGTTCTGGCCGTCGTGAAAGCCGATGGTTACGGGCACGGTGCCGTGACGGCGGCCGAAGCGGCGCTCGCAGGCGGCGCCGATGGTTTGTGCGTTGCGCTGGTGCAGGAAGGTGTCGAGTTGCGCCGGGCCGGTATCGAAGCACCGGTGTTGGTTCTGTCGGAACAGCCGATCGACCAAGTGGGCGAACTCGTGGCGCACGGACTCGTCGCCACTGCCTACAGCGCACGCTTCGTGGATGCACTCGCCGACGAAGCGCGTCGACACGACGTCTCGGGACAAGAGGTGCATCTGAAGATCGACACCGGAATGAATCGTGTCGGCTGTCGTCCCGGAGATGCCGCCGAACTGGCGGGTCGAATACTGGCCCGCTCACCGCATCTCATGCTCGGTGGAGTGTTCACCCACCTCGCCACGGCCGACGACACCGACTCGGCCGAGACCGAGCGACAACTCGATCGATTCGAGAACGCATTGTCCGATCTTCGTCGGGCCGGCGTCGATCCGGGTCTGGTGCACGCAGCCAACTCGGCGGCGACGATCGCCCACCCGCGCGCGAGATACGACATGGTGCGAGTCGGAATCGCGATGTACGGCATCGCACCGTCCGTCTCGATGACCGAGAGTTGTTCCTCTTTACGATCGGCCCTCACTTTGCGCAGTCGGGTGTCTCATGTCAAGCGAGTGGCCGCCGGTGACGGAATCTCGTACGGATTACGCCACCGCTTCGATCGGCCCACCACGATCGCCACCGTGCCGATCGGTTACGCCGACGGCGTTCCCCGTCGATCGGGTTCGGTGGGGGCTTCGGTCCTCATCGGCGGCGCGCGTCGACCGATCGTCGGCGTGGTGACGATGGATCAACTCATGGTCGACTGCGGTGACGACACCGTGCACGTCGACGACGAGGTGATCCTCATCGGGCAACAGGGCGACGATCGGATCACGGCCAACGAGTGGGGTGAAATCACCGGCACGATCGGTTACGAGATCGTGTGCGGACTGTCGCGCCGCCTGCCCCGCTCGGTCGACGGTTGAGGTCCGACCGAACGAGACGTGACCGGACGAGTCGCGATCAGTTGATGTCGGACATCTTCGTCCGGGGTGTGGCCCGAGCGAGCAGAGGACGAATGGCCGCGTCCATCTCGTGCGGATCGATCGGCGGGTTCGTGATGTGCGGTCCGCGGATCCAGCCCTGGGCGATGGCCAGCAACTGTCCGTTCGACTCGATCACCTGACCGGTCACGTCGGACGACTGCGACGAGGCGAGCCACGTGATGACCGGTGCGACCCACTCGGGACCGAACCGCTCGAGCATCTCGGGTGGCATGCCTAGATCCTCGGTGAGTCGGGTGAGGGCACCGGGTGCCACGGCATTGCAGGTGACTCCGTAACGACCGAGTTCCTCGGCCGCGATGAGCGTGAAGGTGGCGATTCCCGCCTTGGCGGCGCCGTAGTTGGTCTGACCCGGATTTCCGTAGATACCCGACACCGATGTCGTGTTGATGAGTCGGGCGTCGTTCGAGAGACCTTCCTTCGAACGGTTGCGCCAGTATTCGGCGGCGACCCGGCTCGAGGCCCACGTACCTTTCATGTGCACCTTGATGACGGCGTCCCACTCTTCCTCGGCCATCGAGAAGAGCATGCGATCGCGCAAGATGCCGGCATTGTTGACGACGACGTCGAGACCGCCGAACGTGTCGATGGCGAGTGAGATCATCGCCTTCGCATCGTCGAGTGAGCTCGCGTCACCGAGATGGGCGACGGCCTGACCACCGGCGGCCACGATCTCGTCGACCACGTCTTGGGCCGGGTTCGAACCCCCCGCACCCGATCCGTCACGGGAACCTCCGAAGTCGTTCACGACGACCTTGGCTCCTTCGGCCGCGAGCATCAGCGCGTATTCGCGTCCGATACCTCGGCCGGCTCCGGTGATCACACAGATTCGGTCCTGGCACATCTTGTCGGTCATGCGACGAGAGTAGTGCTGGCCACGGTGGCCGTCCCAGGCGAACAAGAGCCCTCGGTAGCATCGATCCATGTGATCACGTGCATGGTGTCGTCGCTCGAAGGCACCCACCAGGTCGCGTCGGCGATCGCCGCGCTCGCCCGGCCGGGTGACGTCATCGTGCTGGCGGGTGACATGGGAGCTGGCAAGACGGCATTCGCTCAGGGTTTCGGACGGGCGCTCGGAATCACCGAGCCGATCACCTCACCCACCTTCACCGTGGTCCACACGTACGACACCGGGAGGGTGCTCGTGCACCATGCCGATCTGTATCGACTCGATCGAACGAGTGAGATCGACGATCTGGCCCTGGCCGAGCTCACCGAAGGTGATACGAGTGGCGGTAGCGGGATTCTGCTCGTCGAATGGGGTGACGTGGCCGCCGATCGGCTCGGGCCTCATCTGCTCGTGTCGTTGGAATCGGTCGACGACGACGACGCTCGGCGCATCACGGTCTCGTCGTCGGGATCGTCGTGGAGCAGTCGCTGGCCGAAGCTCGAGGGAGCACTGTCGTGCTGATCCTCGGGATCGAGACGGCGACCGAGCGCGTGAGTGTGGCGATCGGAGGACACGATGGTGTTCTTGCGGTCGTCGAGGTCACTCGCGGTCGACGGCACGCCGAAAATCTGATGCCGGCGATCGAGACCGCATGTCGGCTGGCCGATGTGTCGGTTCCCGAATTCGGTTGTGTGGCCGTCGACGTGGGGCCAGGACTTTTCACCGGCATGCGGGTCGGTCTGGCGACGGCGAAATCGATGGCGTGGGCACTCGACGTTCCGATGGTGACGGCGACCAGTCTCGAACTCCTGGCGCACGCGGCCCGCGACGACGTCGAAGGTCGGCACGAGCGTCTCGTGTGCTCGGTGGTCGACGCTCGCAAGGGTGAGGTGTTCCATCAGTTGTTTCGCGTGAGCGACTCCGGTGTCGACGGATTGGACGAACCCCGCTGCGAAACCCCCGAGGTATTGGCCGCTCGCTTGCACGAAAGGTCTCAGACAGTCGTGTGCGTCGGCGACGGCGCGGTTCGGCACGCCGAGGTCCTGACCTCGGATCATCGAATCTCGGTGGCCGGTTCCCGGTGGTCGTTCCCGTCGGCCAGCGCTCTCGTCGAACTGGCTCACCAACGCACGCTGCGCGAAGCCTGGACGTCTCCCGATCGAGTCGAAGCCCTGTATCTGCGTCAACCCGACGCTCAGATCAATTGGTCCACGAGGAACGACAACCCATGAGCCTCGACCTCACCATCGAACCGATGCGTCGGCGGCACGTGAAGAACGTGCTGAACATCGAGAACGTCGTGCATCCGAAGCCGTGGTCGAGCGGGGTCTTCTCGAGTGAGCTCGATCTTGCTCGCCGAGGGGAGCGTTACTACGTCGTCGCTTTTCTGATGGGCGAACTCGTCGGCTACGCCGGATCCATGTACGCCGTCGACGAAGCCCACGTCACCAACATCGCAGTCGCTCCCGAGTTCCGTCGTCGCGGTGTCGCTCGGTCGCTTCTTCATGCGCTGGCTCGGGCAGCGATCGACCGGAACATGGCGTCACTCACTCTCGAGGTGAGGGTCGGTAACGAGGCGGCACAAGGCCTCTACCGAGAGTTCGGTTTCGCTCCGGCCGGGATCCGCCAGCGGTACTACGAGAATTCCGAGGACGCCCTCGTCATGTGGATCCACGACATTCAAGGTGACGAATTCGCACACCGACTCGATCGCATCGGTTCGTCGCACGGGAGCCGCGCATGATCTCTCCCGTGACCCGACTGACGGTCGATGCGTCGACCGTGATCCTCGCGATCGAGACGAGCTGCGACGAGACGGCGGCGTCGGTCGTCATGGGTGGCACCGACGTCGTGTCCAGTGTCGTGTCGAGTCAGATCGATCTGCACGCTCGTTTCGGTGGGGTGGTACCCGAGATCGCAAGTCGGGCCCATCTCGATCTCGTCGGTCCCATCGTCCGCGAAGCGCTCGACGAGGCGGGTATCGAACCTCGTCGCGTCGACGCAGTGGCGGCCACGTACGGTCCGGGTCTGGTGGGTGCACTGCTCGTCGGTGTGTCGGCAGCCAAGGCACTCGCGTTTTCGTGGGAGATTCCGTTCATCGGGGTGAATCACCTCGAGGCGCATCTGTACGCCGGACTTCTCGATGATCCGACTCTCGAGTTCCCGATGGTCTTCATGTTGGTGTCGGGTGGCCACACCATGTTGATCGAAATGACCGATCACGGTCGGTATCGACTGCTCGGGCGCACCATCGACGATGCAGCCGGGGAAGCATTCGACAAGGTCGCCCGTTTCCTCGGGCTCGGTTATCCGGGTGGCCCGGCGATCGATCGACTCTCGACCGAAGGAGATCCACAGGCGATCGACTTCCCGCGAGCGATGCTGCACGACGGACTCGACTTCAGCTTCAGTGGTCTCAAGACCTCGGTCATGAACCATGTTCGCAAGAACCCGTCGGTGTCGACTCCTGATGTGGCGGCGTCGTTCCAGGCGGCAGTCGTCGACGTCTTGTTGGCCAAGGCCATGCGAGCCGCCGATCACACGGGAGCCCGGGCCGTGGTGTTGGGCGGTGGAGTCGCCGCCAACTCCGAACTGCGTCGGCGATTCACCGAGACGTGTGAGTCGTCCGGACGACGTGGACTGCTTCCGAGTCGGGCGATGTGCACCGACAACGCGGCCATGATCGGAGCCGCCGCCTGGTACCGATTGCGCGACCATGGACCGATGGGTCTCGACACCGGCGCACTGCCCAATCTGCGTCTCGTCGCCGACGAGGTTCGACCATGACGTTGCGTATCGGTCCGCTCGAACTCCCGGCTCCCGTGGTGTTGGCTCCGATGGCGGGGGTCACCAACGCTCCGTTCCGGTCGTTGTGTCGGCGTTTCGCCCCTGGTCTTCTCTACGTGAACGAGATGGTGATGGCGGCCGCGCTGGTGAACGGAAATGCCAAGACCGCTCGCATGGTGCAGTTCGGAGTCGACGAGAACCCGCGAAGTCTTCAGCTGTACGGAAGCGACCCCCGTCTGCTCGGTGAGGCGGTGCGTCGACTCGCCGACACCGGTGCGGTCGACCACATCGACATGAATTTCGGCTGTCCGGCCCAGAAGGTCACGCGGAAGGGCGGCGGTGCTGCGGTTCCGGCCAAACCGAATCTGCTGCGAGCGATCATGCGCGAGGCCGTTCGTGCCGCCACTCCTCATGGTATTCCGGTCACGGCGAAGTTCCGGATGGGTATCGACGACTCGCTCATCACTCATCTCTCGACCGGTCGCATCGCCGAGGACGAGGGGATCGCAGCCGTCGCACTGCACGCGCGTACTGCCGAGCAGCACTACAGCGGCGATGCGCGATGGGCGGCCATCGCCGAGTTGAAGTCGGCGGTGACCTCGATTCCGGTCCTCGGAAACGGTGACATCTGGACGGCCGAAGATGCCGTGCGCATGATGACCGAGACCGGATGTGACGGGGTCGTGATCGGTCGCGGATGTCTCGGCCGACCATGGTTGTTCGGAGACATCGTGTCGGCGATGACCGGAGGTCGGGTACCCGAAGCACGCCGTCTCGGTGATGTCGTCGACGTCATGGCCGACCACGTGCGGCTCCTGTCGGCACACTTCGGTATCGATGCGTCGGGTGTCGACCGAGGTGTGCGCGATTTCCGCAAGCACACGTCGTGGTATCTCACCGGATTCCCGGTGGGCGGTGAGATGCGCGCTCGATTCTCGATGTCGTCGACGGTGTCCGAGGTCGACGACTTGCTCGGTGAGCTCGTCGACAAACATGGTCGTGACCTGAGCGTGGTCGACGGCGGCGAGAGAATTCGCCGTGGCAAGACCAACGGGCCGATTCGTGTGGTGTTGCCCGACGGCTACCTCACTCGACTCGACGACATGACGATTCCCGACGACGACGACGTCATGGCACTGTCCGGAGGTTGATCGTGCGACGCGTGGTACTCGGATCTGGTTCACCGCGGCGACTCGAGTTGTTGCGTGGAATCGGTGTCGATCCGGTCGTCGTCGCACCGCATGTCGACGAGTCGGCGCACCCGCACGAATCTCCGGTCGACTACGTCCGCCGTTTGGCGTCGGCCAAGTTGTCGGCCGTGATGCACGATCTCGGGCCGGTTGCGGTGGGCACCGTCGTGATCGCTGCCGACACGACCGTCGACGTCGACGGGCGCATCCTCGCCAAACCGACCGATGCCGACGATGCCGTCGCGATGCTGCGGCTCCTGAGCGGGCGGTCGCATCGGGTGCACACCGGTTGGGCAGTCGCGGTGGCCGTTCCGGGGTGTCGAGGCAACGAGTGGGAGGGACACGTGGAGGTGACCACGTCGACCGTCACGTTTCGCTCGCTCACGCCGGCCGAAGTCGACGCCTACGTGGCCTCCGGTGAACCCCTCGACAAGGCTGGTGCCTACGCCATCCAGGGCGGCGCGGGAGAGTTCGTGGATCGCCTGGAGGGAAGCCTGTCGGCGGTCATCGGACTGCCGATGGAGCGACTCGACGAGGTCTGTGCCGGCCTCGGCGCCCCCCTCACCTGACGAACACCTGGTGTTCTGGGCGACTCATTCGTCGAAAATGCGCGTTTTTTTCACCCAGAAGACCAAGGGGAACGACGGGGTGGATGGGGGTGGGGGACACGAGTTAGCACTCGGCGGCCCCGGTTGCTAACGGCCGGTCTCGCCCCGTAGCCTTGGCACTCGCCAGGGACGAGTGCTAACCGTTCCGGCAGAGCGTCATCCATCAACGTCCACCCTCACGGAGGATTCCACCATGAACCTGAAGCCCCTCGACGACCGCATCGTCGTCCGTCCCAACGAGGCCGAGGAGCGCACGGCGTCCGGTCTCGTCATTCCCGACACGGCCAAGGAGAAGCCCCAGCAGGGCACCGTTCTGGCCGTCGGCCCGGGCCGCTGGAGCGACGACGAAGGCAAGCATTTCGCCCTCGACGTCAAAGAAGGCGACACGGTCCTCTACTCGAAGTACGGCGGCACCGAGGTCTCGATCGGTGGCGAGGATCTGCTCATCCTCACCAGCCGCGACGTACTCGCCATCGTCACCAAGTGAGGCGCTGATGTCCAAACAGCTCAAATTCGACGAAGAGGCGCGTCGCGCCCTCGAGGCCGGTGTCAACAAGCTCGCCGATGCGGTGCGCGTGACCCTCGGCCCGAAGGGTCGCAACGTCGTTCTCGACAAGAAGTTCGGAGCCCCCACCATCACGAACGACGGTGTGTCGATCGCGAAGGAAGTCGAACTCGAGGACGCGTTCGAGAACATGGGTGCTCAGTTGGTGAAGGAAGTCGCCACCAAGACCAACGACGTCGCCGGTGACGGAACCACCACTGCAACGGTGTTGGCCCAGTCGATGGTGTCGCACGGTCTGCGTAACGTGACCGCCGGCGCCAACCCCATGGGTCTGAAGCGCGGGATCGAAAAGGCCGTCGCAGCAGCCGTCGAGTCGATTCAGTCGCTCGCCAAGAAGGTCGAAGACAAGGCCGAGATCGCCAGCGTCGCCACCATCTCGGCGGCCGACGCAGCGATCGGCAACGTCATCGCCGATGCGATCGACAAGGTCGGTAAGGACGGAGTCGTCACCGTGGAAGAGAGCAACACCTTCGGGATCGAGCTCGATTTCACCGAGGGAATGCTCTTCGACAAGGGATACCTCTCGCCGTACTTCGTGACCGACGCCGAGCGTCAGGAAGCGGTTCTCGAGGACGCCTACATCCTTCTCTACGGCTCGAAGATCTCGACCGTTCAGGCCATCTTGCCCACTCTGGAATCCGTGATGAAGAGCGGTAAGCCGCTCGCCATCATCGCCGAGGACATCGAGGGCGAGGCCCTCGCCACCCTCGTGGTCAACAAGATCCGTGGCACCTTCAACGCCGTTGCGGTGAAGGCTCCCGGTTTCGGTGATCGTCGCAAGGCGATGCTGCAGGACATGGCAGTCCTCACGGGCGGTCAGGTCATCAGTGAAGAGGTCGGTCTCAAGCTCGAGAACGTGACCCTCGATCTCCTCGGTCGAGCCAAGCGCGTGATCGTCACCAAGGACGAGACCACGATCGTCGAAGGCGCGGGTGAACGAGCCGATGTCGACGGTCGTATCAACCAGATCAAGGCCGAGATCGAGAACACCGATTCCGACTGGGATCGCGAGAAGCTCCAGGAGCGTCTGGCGAAGTTGGCCGGCGGTGTGGCGGTCATCAAGGTCGGCGCGGCCACCGAGGTCGAGTTGAAGGAGAAGAAGCACCGCATCGAAGACGCCGTCTCGGCAACTCGTGCGGCCATCGAAGAGGGCGTCGTGCCCGGTGGTGGAACAGCTCTTCTTCGCTCGCGTGACGCGGTGAAGTCGGTGCTCGATTCGCTGACCGGCGACGAAGCGACCGGTGCTCGCACCGTGTGGGAAGCCCTCGAGGCCCCGGCTCGCAACATCGCCGACAACGCGGGAATGGAAGGCGCTCTCGTCGTCCAGCGCGTGTCGGGTGAAAAGGGAGCCGTCGGACTCAATGCAGCCACCGGTGAGTACATCGACTTGGTCAAGGCCGGCATCATCGATCCGGCCAAGGTGACTCGCGCGGCGCTGCAGAACGCGGCGTCGATCGCGGCTCTCGTGCTCACCACCGAGTGTCTCGTGGCCGACAAGCCCGAGCCCGCCTCGGCCATGCCGGCCGGCGGTGGTATGGGCGGCATGGGTGGCATGCCCGGAATGATGTGATCACCATTCGGTGAACGTGAAAGGGGCGGGACTTCGGTCCCGCCCCTTTCACGTTCACTCGTAGTCGATGGTCGAGATCTCGCGAAGCTTGTCGAGACGATGGCGGGCTTCGATCAACCGCACCGTTCCCGACAGCGAGCGCATGACGAGGCTCTGAGTGGTCGCCCCACCGGCATGGAAGCGAACACCGTTCAGAAGTTCACCGTCGGTCACGCCGGTGGCGGCGAAGAAGCAGTTGTCACCTCGCACCAGATCGTCGGTCATGAGAACTCGATCGAGGTCGTATCCCTCGGCCACGGCCGCGTTGCGTTCGGTTTCGCTACGTGTCCACAACTTGCCCTGGATCTCACCGCCCATACATTTCAGGGCTGCTGCGGCCGTGACACCTTCCGGTGTTCCGCCGATACCGAAGAGGACGTCGACACCGGCGTCGGGCCAGGCGGTGGCGATGGCGCCGAAGATGTCGCCGTCGCTGATGAGTTTGATGCGGGCTCCCGACTCGCGTACTTCTTCGATCAGATCCTTGTGGCGATCACGGTCGAGGATGACCACCGTCAGGTCGCGCACGCTCTCACCCTTGGCCTTGGCGATCCATTTCAGATTCTGGGTGGGTGACGCATTGATGTCGATGTGGCCGGCCGCCGCTGGTCCGACGGCGATCTTTTCCATGTAGACGCAGGGGCCGGGATTGAACATGGTGCCGCGTTCGGACACGGCGATGACGGCGAGGGCATTGCCACGTCCGAGAGCGGTGAGGGTCGTGCCGTCGATCGGATCGACGGCCACATCGGTCTTGGTGTTCGAGCCGTCTCCCACGATCTCTCCGTTGAAGAGCATCGGCGCTTCGTCCTTCTCGCCCTCTCCGATGACGACCACGCCATCCATCGGAACCGTGGCCAGAACGGTACGCATTGCTTCGACTGCTGCACCGTCGGCACCGTTCTTGTCGCCACGGCCGACCCAACGCGAGGCGGCGAGAGCGGCCGATTCGGTGACCCGGACGAGCTCCATGGCCAGGTTGCGGGACGGTGTTTCGGGCATGAACACACCGTAGTCGTGGTTCGAGGGTCGTCCACGGTGGCGCTGGTGACTTCCCTACCATGGCGAGGTGCCCGATCTGTTGACACTCGAGAACTGTTCGGCCGGCCGCGAGATCGGTGAACCTCGGCTCGATCCGAGTGGACGACGTCTGGCCGCCGTGATGACCGAACCCTTCGATCCGACATCGGACCGCAAACCGCAGAGCTTCGTCGAGGTGATCGACCTCGACGATCCGGCGAGTGAGTGGCGGGTCCTGGCGGGCATCGCGGTACGCAGTGTGCGAGGTCTGGGAGGCGGCACGTTCGACTGGACACCGGACGGGGGAGCCATCGTCGCCGTGGCGGCCGACGGAGACCTCGTCGAGTTCGGTCTCGACGGTTCGACTCGGGTGTTGGGCGTGGCCGGTGATCGCACCCTGTCGTCACCGATCGTCGATCCGAGCGGAGCAGGTGTCGTCATCGTGGTCGACCAAGCCGAGATTCGGGTCATCGATCGCAACGACGGTTCGGAGCGCCGGATGGACGAGGGTCGACACGCGTTCGTGATCGATCCGATCGTGTGGAACGGGCGCGTGGTGTGGCACGGATGGAACCCTCCGAACATGCCGTGGGACGCGAGTGAACTCGTGTCCGAACACGGTGTCGTGTCGGCGGTCGCCGGTCGACGTGTACAGCAGCCCGACACGAATCTCGACGGGCGACGAATCGGTTGGCTGGACGACGCGAGTGGTTGGCTCAACGTGACCACCGGCGACGGTCGACGGATCGGTGAGTCGTTCGAGCACGGCGGTCCGCCCTGGGGTGAACGACTCCGTTCGTGGTGCTGGAGTCCGGATGGATCACTCATCGCATTCGCTCGCAACGAGAACGGATTCGGTCGACTGTGCACGTTCGATCCGACGACCGGACGGATCGACGAACGCGCCAAGGCGATTCATGGTCAACTGTCGTGGAGGGGCAGGAGACTGGTGGCGATCCGCACCGGGGGGAAGACACCGACTCAGATCGTGGTCTACGACACCGACGACTGGTCGCGTCGCACCGTCGCAGTCGGCCCGACGTACGAATGGGGAGGGCATCGCGCGCTGGTCGAACCCGATCTCCTGACCGTCGACGACGGTGATGGCTCTCTCCTCCATGCGCGTCTGTATCGCGCTCCACGATCGAACGGGACGTTGTTGTGCTGGATCCACGGCGGACCGACCGATCAGTGGACGGTGTCGTTCAATGCCCGCTTCAGCTTCTGGATCGATCGTGGATACTCGATTCTCGTTCCCGATCATCGTGGAAGCACCGGTCATGGTCGGGCCTACACCGATGCTCTCCACGGTGAGTGGGGCCGCCTCGATGCACGTGACGTCATGACCGTTCTCGAAGACGTCCAACGACGTCATGGTTTCAACGCCCGTGGTACCGCTGTTCTCGGTTCGTCGGCCGGTGGACTCACTGCGCTCGTGGTCGCACTCGAGCGTGCCGATCTGGTGAGCGCGGTCGTCGTGGCCTACCCGGTTTCGGACATCGCAGCCCTCGACGGCACGACACATCGGTTCGAAGCGCACTACAACCGAACACTGATGGGCGACCCCCTCGTCACCATCGATCGCTCGAAGGAAAGATCACCGATTCATCGAGCGACCGAACTCTCGGTTCCCGTCCTTCTTCTGCACGGTGACGCCGATCCGGTGGTGGCAGTCGATCAGAGTCGACGCCTCGCCGACCGCGCTCGAAATCGCGTCGAATACGTCGAATATCCAGGCGAGGGACACGGTTTTCGAACGTGGGCGACACGAGTCGACGAATACCGTCGGACCGAGGATTTTCTGATTCGTCACCTGTCGTAGGCGGGGGTAGCGTTCCCGCCGTGACCGACTGGAACCCGCTCGATCCGGACGCTGCCAACGTGTTCTACGACATGTCGTCGTGGACGTCCGATCAGCAGGCCGAACTCACCGCGTTGCTCGCCAACGCCGACATCTCGCACGCGTGGGTCGAATCCGAACTCGTCGTTCCCGAAGAACACGAGAGCATCGTGGATCGACTCTTCGATCGTCTCGAGAAAGAACTCGGCATCGGAGCGACAGCGGTTCAAGGCGGAGTCGGTGACGGTGACGAAGTCACCGAGTACGACCTCGACGACTACTCGATGCAAGAACGCCGCGAGATCACCGAGCGATTGGTGGCGGCCCGCATCACCCATCGTTGGACCGAGGAAATCCTGGTGGTACCGACGGCCGCTGAGGATCTGGTCGAGTCGATCCTCGACGAGTACGACAACGTCGCCTTCGACGACGAATGATGTCATGAGCGTCCTGCTCGCCGAGCTCGAGATCTGGCACACCCGTCCTCTCACACCGACGCGTCGACTGTCACTCGGTCACATGGTCCTGCCCTGTGATCCGGCACCCGGGTTCGGTGGACTCCTACTCGGCGCCGTCATCGCACGACACGCCGCTGATGTCGACGACGACCTGCTTCCCGACACCCATCGACTTCTGAGCCAGATCCAGCGTGGTGAGCGAGTGGTTCAGCCCCGGCTGCGCCACCGCTTTCAGGTCGATCGACACGGCCTCGCCGTGAGTCGACATCGTCTGTTCGGAGTCGGCGACGACATCGAGTTCGACCTCGATTCACAAGGAAGTCCGATGCAGCAGGTGTTGGGTGCGATCTACGCGCTCGAACGTCTCGATCGTGCCACCCGACGTGATCTCGAATCGGTGATCACGAAGTCGTTGGCGTGGCGTGGTCCACTCGGTGCTGCGTTCGTCGCTCACTTGGCTGGCTCGAAGACGTCGTCTCTTCGGTCACTCGCCGATCCTCGGGCGTGGGCACTCGACGTTCTCGGCTTTCCGGAAGGAACCACCAAACCATCGAAGCGCGAAGTGTCCGAACGTTTCCGCCGACGACTGCGCGAAGTTCACCCCGATCACGGTGGTGATCACTCGACGGCCAGCACCTCGATCGGCGATCTCAGCGAGGCTCGACGGATCCTGGGGGGTTGATCGAGTCTCGATCACCTGGATTGATGTCTTCCAGTTCGCGGTGAGCGGTCTCGGGGTAGGTACGCCAGACGATGAGCGTGACGGCCAGAGTGCCGACGAGCAGAACGCTCATGATTGGTCCGTGAGCGACACCCCGATCGAGGAGAGCTCCGGTGGCCAAGAGTGAGATGCTCCCTCCCACGAGCGCGCTGGCGAGGATGAGGAAAGCGGCCCGTCCTCGTCGGCCGGTGGGGAAGAGTTCGGTGCGATACACGGCGAGAGGGGGATAGGCCGTGGCGGCCACGATGGCACCCACGACCGCCGTGGTCCACATGAGTGGTCCCGACAACCAGAAAGTCGTCGCGAGCAGGGTGCCACCGATCGGAATGCAGACGGTGGCCAGACGACGACGCCCTCGACGGTCGGCGATCCGACCCCCGACGACGAGACCGATCACGGCCGGGGTCGCCGACGCGAAGGCGAAGACCGTCACCATGCCGGCCGAGAAGCCTCGTTCGTCCTTCAGGAATGCGTTCTGGAAGAACGAGGCCGGTGCGATGAGGAGATTGCCGAAGAACGCGACCGACATCTGGATGGCGAGGCGATTTCCTTGCATCGGGACATCGGACTCGGGAGATATCTCGGTCCGTTGTTCGATGTGTCGTTCGAGATAGGTCTCGAAACGTTTCGTCTCCGGGAGTCGACGTGTGAGGTCGACGGCGACCAGTAGCCACACGAGTGACAGCGCGTAGATGAATCGCCATCCATCGGGTCCGAGGTCGGCGAGTGGTAGAGCGATCACGGCGACTCCGGCCCCGATGCCACTCGCCATGGCGAGGATGCTCACTGCGTAGGCCCGCGTGTTTCGCGGCATCTCCTCGGCGGCGATCACGGCGACGAGCAAGTCGAGGGCCAGACCGAGTGGCCGACTCAACGTCTGAGTGGCGACGAGGATCGGGAAGTTGGGGGCCAGAGCCCCGAGAGCAGCGAGGAGTGGAGCACACCAGGCGAGAACGATCACGACGCGTCGTCGACCCAGGCGATCGGCAGCGAGCGCAGCTGGCAATCCGATGAGAATGCCGAGTCTCACGATCGTTCCGCCGACTCCGCGTCCCCAGTCACCCACGCCGAGATCGTCTCCGGCGAAGGCGACGGTCTGCGTGAAGAGTGTGTTCACGAAGGCCGAGAGCAGGCTGGCCGCAGCGAGGAGTCCGAGAACGAGAACCTGTCGTTCGTCGAGTCGATCAGGTGGGGCCCACCAGGGATTGGTGTCGGCGCCTGGGCGTCGTCGTCGAATGGTGCGGTCGACGAGGGGTCGGAACATCCAACCGAACCATGGCACCACGAGTGAGTATTCGGTCTCCTCGACGAGCCGAGAACCGTCGTCGTCGATCTCGGATCGAACGACGCGTCGATACGAGCGGAACGGACCCTTCGACTGGCTGAACTCGACGAGGTCGTCGTGTCGACTCGAGATCTCCTCGGTCACGAGGTCGTCACGAGTGTCGACGAGCCACTTCTCGTCCTCGATCGACCAGCGGCGAACGACATGCCTGGTCGTCGGAGCCACGGGCCGAGCATACTGGTGGCCGTATGAGTCGGATCGTGGCACATCGAAGTGGTCCGCTCAGCGGGACGGTCGACGTTCCGGGCGCCAAGAACTCGGTCCTCAAGTTGATGGTGGCTTCTTTGTACGCCTCGGGAGAACATCGTCTGACCAACGTGCCCGAGATATCCGATGTCGAGGCCATGGCGGCCTTGCTCAGTTCTCTCGGCGTCGACGTGAAGTTCACGTCTCCGGGTTCGCACGAACTCGTCCTCGTCAACGGTGGCGCGGTCGCGTCGGTCGCGCCACCCGATGAAGTGGGGAGTATCCGGGCATCGATCAATCTGCTCGGACCTTTGCTCGCCTGTCGTGGCCACGTGCGACTCGACATGCCCGGCGGTGACGATTTTGGTTCCCGACCGATCGACATGCACGTGGCCGGCCTGACGGCGATGGGAGCCCGCTTCGAAGTCGACGCCACTCACCTCGAGGCTCGCGTCGACCGCCTTCGCGGTGCCGATGTCGTCCTCGACTATCCATCGGTCGGTGCGACCGAGAACATCATGTGCGCAGCCGTTCACGCCGATGGTTCGACGACGATTCGGCACGCGGCCCGCGAACCGGAGGTGGCCGATCTCGCTCGACTACTGGTGGAAATGGGAGCGCGGATCGACGGTATCGGAACCGATCTCCTGCGTATCGAGGGCGTACCGCGAGGCTCGCTCGCACCCACGACCCACACCGTGGTCAACGATCGAATCCAGGCGGCCACGTACATGGCGGCCACCGCAGTACTCGGTGGTGACATCGTGGTGCGTGGAGCCGTTATCGAACACATGGCGATGTTCACTCGCAAACTGATCGACATGGGGGTGAACATCGAGGAGGTGACCGACGGAATTCGGGTGTCGATCGATCGGCGTCTCACCACCGTCGATGTTCAGACGCTTCCGTATCCGGGTGTGGCGACCGATTACAAACCACTTCTCGTCACGATGATGGCCGTTGCCGACGGAGTGGGTGTCATGACCGAGAACCTGTATCCCGGGCGCTTTCGGTACGTCGAGGAGTTGTCGAAGTTGGGAGCCGATATTCGCACCGATGGACACCACGCCGTCGTCCACGGTGTCGAACGTCTGCGAGGGGCCGCCGTCGCA
>LFFH01000008.1 GCA_001510455.1 Actinobacteria bacterium casp-actino8 | reverse complement strand
CACCGACCAGTGCCATGACCGACAGCCAGACGTAGAGACGGCGACCCACCCACATCTTGCGACGACGAACCGGATCCTCGAGGGAGTAGTAGATGATCGCCACGATGACGAGGGTGATGGAGGTCTTGATGCAGAAGGTCCAGAAGTGATCGACCAACACCCAATCGACGACCGGGATGCGCCACCGCGGGAACGACACGTCGACCCTGAGCGACTCCCACCACAAGAAGACCGGCCAGTGAACCAGATAGATCGTGTACGTGGTGTGGCCCATCCACACGATCGGCTTCAGGGCCAAAAACCTCGTCATCCCCACATCGGCCAACGAGAAGAGTATGAGTCCGATCGTGAGGAATCCGTTGAACAGCACACCCCAGGGGAAGAACACGTCGGCGTATTCGTTTCGCCAGCCGAGATTCCACCAGACCAGATAGCTGAAGACGAGGAAGGGCCATGACAGAGCGACGAACATGGGTCGCTTCAAAGTGTCGATCACTCGTGGTGCGTGCTTCCACACCGACCACAAGACAGCGAAGGCCGCCCCCAACAGGAACTCGGCCACGCGAACTTCGGTGGCGTAATAGGCACACGACGATCCGTCACAACGGGCTTCCAGTCCGGGCAGACGGTCCCATAACGGCGGGCGCGAGGTGTACAGACCACCGAGAACGAAGCCGACCACTGCCAACGACACGAGAACGACGAAGAGCCTCCAGACCGCAGCAGTCGTGTGCTTCCTCTTCATGAGCAGCAGCACGAGAACAGGAAAGACGAGGTACACCTGTTCCTCGAGCGACAGACTCCACAGATGCTGCAAGGGATTGCCGAGTCCGAACAATCCGCTGTAGTCCTTACCGGCCGACTGCAAATAGACGTTCTCGAAGTACAGGAGTCCGCTCAACCATTCCCACGGCGCGAACCGTCGACCAGAACCTGGGAACGCCGTCCAAACGATCGCGACCCCGAGCAACACGGCGAACGACGCCGGGAACAGTCGTCGGATTCGGCGGTCGTAGAAGCTCCGTAACGAGACGGTTCCGGACCGACCCCATTCGGCGACGAGAAGACGGGTGATGAGGAAGCCCGACAGCGTGAAGAACATCGACACCAGAAGTTCCCCGCCGGTGATCCAGGTGATGCTGTGGTGGTACAGCAACACGATGACCACTCCGATTCCTCGGATTCCATCGAGGCCGCCGACGTACCCCGGGCGAGTCTCGACGACGGAGGCCCTCGACTCCCGCTCCGTGATCCCTCCGCTCATGCCGTGACGAGGCTAGTTGTCCGTCGACGAGCGATCGGGGCCTATCGGCTGATACCTATTCCACCAAGCGCAGGCCGGTCGGAGCCATCGAGGGTTCGGCCGACGGAAGGTCGACCACGAATTCGGTGCGATGAGCGGCGAACACGTGCTCCGAGTACAGAACCGCACGACCGTCGGTGTCGGTCGTGGTTCGCACACACCGCAGAACCGGCGATCCGATCGGAACACCGAGGAGTTCGGAATCACCCGTCGACGCGGCGTCGGCGCCGATGGTTTGCACCGCGCCCTTCAACGGGACGTCGAGCAGTTCATAGAACGGTGAACGTTCGACGTCGGCCCGCGAGAGGTGTTGCCCGAGTTCGGCCCGACACCAGACGGTGACGACGGCGAATGGTTCTCCATCGGCCAGATTCAGACGCTTCACCCGAAGAACCTGGTCGGCACCGAGCACGGCCTTCACTCGTCGTGACGCTCGTTCGAAACCGAACTCGAGAACGCGTCGTTCCGGACGGATGCCTCCTTCGGCCAGTTGAGCCTCGATCGTGGCCAATCGACCGAGGCTCTGCAACAACGGTTCGGAGGCGACGAACCAACCGAAACCTTGGCGAGCATCGAGCAATCCTTCGTCCCGCAGGGATTCGAGCGCTCGTCGCACCGTCACGCGACTCACGTCGAACTCGGCGCCGAGTTCGGATTCCGACGGCAGGAGACGACCTGGTGCGTACTCGGCGTCGGCCACCCGACGACGGATCTCCTCGGCGATCGTTCGATACCTGATCTCTCGCACACTTGTATTATACTTGTCTCCATGAGCACCGTGACTGCCGGAACCCCCATCGAACTCGTCGACAAGGTGTACGCGACCCTCCCCGAACGCGTGGCGCTCGGACGTCAGCGCCTCGGACGTCCCCTCACGCTGGCCGAGAAGATCCTCGTCAACCACCTGGTCGATCCGGCCGCTCAAGAGATGGAGAGGGGTGGAAGTTACGCCGACTTCAATCCCGACCGCGTCGCCATGCAGGACGCGACCGCCCAGATGGCTCTCCTGCAGTTCATGACCGCCGGACTGCCCACGACCGCTGTGCCGTCGACAGTTCACTGCGACCATCTCATCCTCGCCAAGGTCGGCGCCAAGATCGACCTCGGAGTCGCGATCGACGACAACCGCGAGGTGTACGACTTCTTGCGTTCCGTTTCGGCCAAGTACGGCATCGGTTTCTGGGGACCGGGAAGCGGAATCATCCATCAGGTCGTCCTCGAGAACTACGCGTTCCCGGGCGGCATGATGATCGGCACCGACAGCCACACACCGAACGCCGGTGGCCTCGGCATGGTCGCCATCGGTGTCGGCGGCGCCGACGCCGTCGACGTGATGACCGGCTTTCCGTTCAACGTGAAGTGGCCCAAGGTCATCGGCGTGAAGCTCACCGGGACCCTGAGCGGCTGGTCGTCACCGAAGGACGTCATCCTCGAAGTGGCCCGCGTGCTGACCGTCGAAGGCGGAACGGGAGCGATCGTCGAGTACTTCGGTCCCGGGGCCGACAGCATCTCGGCAACCGGAAAGGCGACCATCTGCAACATGGGCGCCGAGATCGGTGCCACGTGCTCGGTCTTCGGCTACGACCACAACATGTCGGTGTATCTGAAGGCAACCGGCCGCGAAGACATCGCCGACGCCGCCGACAAAGTGGCCGAGCACTTGCGTCCCGACGACGGAGCGCACTACGACCAGGTCGTCGAGATCGACCTCGATCAGTTGAAGCCTCTCATCAACGGCCCCCACTCCCCCGATCGCGCCCACAAGGTCGGGTCCGAACTCGGAACAGCCGCCGCAGCCAACGACTGGCCTCTCGACGTATCAGCCGCCCTCATCGGATCGTGCACCAACTCGTCGTACGAAGACATCACCCGCGCGGCCTCGATCGCCCGTCAAGCAGCGGCCAAGGGCTTGCGAGCGAAGTGTGAACTCCTCATCACACCGGGTTCCGAACAGATTCGCGCCACGATCGAGCGAGACGGACTTCTCGCCGACCTCGAAGCCATCGGCGCCACCGTGCTGGCCAACGCCTGCGGTCCGTGCATCGGTCAGTGGGAACGGGCCAAGGAGATCACCGACAAGCCCAACTCGATCGTCAACTCCTTCAACCGAAACTTCCCCAAGCGCAACGACGGATCGGCCAACACGCTGAGCTTCGTGACGTCACCCGACACCGTCATGGCGATCGCCTTGGCTGGTCGACTCGACTTCGATCCGACGACCGACACGCTCACGGCTCCCGATGGCACCGAAGTTCGACTCGACCCTCCGGTCGGCGAAGTTCTCCCCGACCGGGGTTACGACTCGGGCAGCAACACGTTCACGGCTCCGCCGGCCGACGGGAACTCCATCACCGTTTCGGTGGACCCGAAGAGTTCGCGACTCCAACTCCTCCAGCCATTCCCGGCGTGGAACGGACAGGACTACCTCGGACTCCCGATCCTCATGAAGGCGCAGGGCAAGTGCACCACCGACCACATCTCAGCGGCCGGAAAGTGGCTCACGTATCGCGGTCACCTCGAGAACATCTCGGGGAATCTGTTCCTCGGTGCGGTCAATGCCTTCACCGGGGCGACTGGCGAGGGCCTCGACATCACCGATGGTGGCACCCGTTCGTATCCCGAGATCGCGAAGCGCTACGGCGAAGCCGGAATCTCCTGGTGTGCGATCGGTGACCGCAACTACGGAGAAGGTTCGTCTCGCGAGCACGCAGCCATGGAACCGCGATTCCGAGGTGGAGTCGTGATCTTCGCTCGCTCGTTCGCTCGTATCCACGAGACGAACTTGAAGAAGCAGGGTCTCGTTCCACTCACGTTCGCCGATCCGAACACGTACGACCTCATCGGCGAGAGCGATCGCATCAACGTCCTGAATCTTCCGCCGGTTCCCGGGCAGAACGTTCGTTGTCAGGTCGTGAAGCCCGATGGAAGCACGATCGACTTCGAAGCGTTGCACACCTTCAGCGACGAGCAGGTCGAGTGGTTCAAGGCCGGCTCGGCGCTCAACATCGTGCGCGCCAAAGTCGCCCAGGGCAACTGATCTCGACGGGATCGCGATGGATCTGGTCGATGCTCTCCGCGGCAGCGGATCCGTTCGCTCGTTCACCGACGAGCCCGTCGATGCTTCCGTTCTCGCCCGAGTGCTCGACATCGCGCGATTCGCTCCGAGCGGCGGCAACCGTCAGCCTTGGCGCGTGGCGGTGGTCGAAAGTTCTCGACTCCGACGGCAACTCGCCGATGCGATGACCCCAGTGTGGGACGAGTACGCAGCGATCTCGGCCACCGGAATCACACCGTTCTCATCGGTTCCGCCGGCGCCCTACGAACTCGAATCGAAACGGCCCGGCAACGTTCCGAATCAACTCCTCTCCGAGATCGAGCGCATTCCCGTCGTTCTTGCCATCGCCGCCGATCTGTCTCGAATCGCCATGATGGACAAGGATCTCGATCGAGCACCGATCACTGGTGGCGCATCGGTGTATCCGTTCTGTTGGAATCTCTTGTTGGCGGCCCGATCCGAAGGTCTCGGCGGAGTGATCACCACCTTCGCGTCGCGGGCCGAAGACGTGACCGGACCTCTTCTCGGGCTTCCCGAGAACCATGCTCTGGCGGCCACCATCTTTCTCGGCCATCCGGTCAAACAACCCACCCGCTTGAAGCGCACGGCCGTGGACGGTTTCGCCACGATCGATCGATTCGACGGGCCGGCCTTTCCTCACTCCTGATCGAGCCGGGGCTCAGTCGGTTCCCGGTCGACGACTGGTCTCTCGCTCGGGATCCCCGCTGTAGCCCGGCGGGTACGTGAGGAGGAGTTCGGCCTCCGACGGGGTGCGCTTCACTCGAGCTTCGTCGGGAAGCAAGGCCGTGATCGCCTTCATGATGCGTTTGGTCGCCGGATCGGGCTGCTTTCCACGCAGACGTATCGGCTCTCCCACTCGAATCCGGACCAGCGGAGGATCCGTCACGTTCAGCACGTGAGGGATTCGCGAGGCACGCGGCCACACCTTCTCGGTTCCCCACAATCCGACCGGAACGACCGGAGCACCGGTCGCCATGGCGAGACGGGCCGCCCCCCAACGTCCCTTCAACACCGGATCGAAGAAAGCCGGACCGCGAGGGATCGTGCCTTCGGGCATGATCGCCACCATCTCGCCGGCGGCGAGAGCGTCCTCGGCGAACTGAAGTGGTTCGACACTCCCGGTACCGCGATCGACGCGAATGCCCCCGAGGGCGGTCGCCAGTTGGCCGATCACCGGTGCTTCGAAGACTTCTTTCTTGCCGAGGAAGCGGACCGTACGTCCCGTTCGCGCCACCGTGATCGCCATGGCGAAGACGTCGAAGTAAGAGCGATGGTTGCCGCACAGGATCGCTGGGCCATCGAGAGGCACGTTGCCCACGCCGTCGATGTCGAATCGGGCGAAAGGAAACACGCTCGGTCGGGCGAATTCGAGAGCGAGCTTCTGGATCTCGACGTTGACCACCGGCACCTTCGCGACTCCCGGCGAAACGTCGAAGTGAAGAATCGGCCAACGTCGTGTGGTCGCCACGATCTGCAGTCGTGGATCGGGATTCACTGCGTGAGGAAATCCGACCGCCGACAACAGAGGTAGGTCGTACACGCTGTCGGAGTACGCATACGAGCGATCGAGATCGACATCGGCACGAATGGCCCAGTCACGAACGGCCGATACCTTGCCACTGCTCCAGACGAATGGGCCGTCGAGTCGTCCGGTGTACAACTGATTCTCGTCGTGTTCGTAAGTGGTCGCGATCACGTGGTCGAAACCGAGAAGATCAGCGAGCGGTTCGACGAGATCACGTGGAGTGGTCGTTGCGATCACCAGAAGACGATTCGCCGAACGATGACGCTCGAACTCGGCGCGTGCGAACGGAGGAACGAGCGCGGCCAATCGAGACGCCGCTCCTTCGGCGGCTCGCCGGACGGCCTCACGCGATTTTCCGCGCGCCAACGCGACTCCCTGTCGCGTGAGAGCCATCGCCGGCAACGTCTCACCGACGCGGTTGAACACTTCGAAGACAAGACGCTCACCGGGGATGCTTCCCGAGCGAAGACCGGCCTCACGCAGCGCGTCCGACAGCACGGGACCCGACGCCCCGATGAGGAGAGTTCGATCGAGATCGAAGATCGCCGCCTCGCGCATGAGCTCACCCTACGAAGCAGATCGTCGGCTTTCCGATGCGGAACGCCAGAACGGGAAAGGCCCCGCTTGGGGGAAGCGGGGCCTCTCAACCTGGGGTTCCCGTGGCGGGGGGAGCCACTAATCGGAACCACGTCGCGTGCGTTTGGGGGAAACGCACAACGATCGACATGTGAAATTATGCACGTGAATAGGGGAACGTTCAAGTCGATAGGCGAGATATCCCCTATCATTTCTGGCGATAGGGTGCCGACGTGGACCTCCGACAGATCTCCTCCCTGATCGCCATCGCCGACCACGGGTCGTTCTCGGCCGCCGCCCGCGCCCTGTTCACCGTTCAGTCCAACGTCTCGGCCCATATCGCCCGGCTGGAGCGAGAGCTCGGCGTCACCTTGGTCGACCGCACATCGGGCCAGATCACCGACGAGGGAGCCCTGGTCGTCGAACGAGGTCGCCGAATCCTTCGGGAATTCGACGAGATCTCGGCCGATATCGCTGCCCTCGACGACATCGTCTCGGGCGCCACCCAGATCGGCGTCATCGGCACCACCGGCCGCTGGCTCATGCCCCAATTCCTCAACCAGCTCACCCTCGACCATCCGCACGTGCAACCGACCATCTCCGAGGGGGGCACCACCACTCTCGTCCCGCGCCTGTTGAGCGGCAACCTCGACGCCTGCATCGTGCACCTCCCGGTTGACGATCCCGAGGCCCACGTCGAACCTCTCTTCGCCGAGGATCTGGTTCTGCTCGCACCCGGATCACATCCCTGGTTCGAAGCCGAACAACTCACGATGCGCGACCTCGCCGAGCACCCCGTCCTGATGCCACCGCCGTCATCGACCTTGCGTCGCATCATCAACCGAGCCGCCGACAACGCCGGGGTCACCCTGACCGCTCAGGCCGAGATCGACGGCGTCCGACTCATGACGTCACTCGCCTTCGAGGGTTTCGGGGCCGCCATCGTGCCGGCCACCGCAGTGCCCCGATGGTTGAAAGGTGAATTCCGACGTGTGGCGGTGCCCGAACTCCCCCGCCGAGTCGTCGGATGGGTCCAACGGCGTCGCCCGAGACCCGGGCCTCCGACTCGAGCCGCGTTCGAAGTGGCCCGAGACCTCATCGAACGTCGTGGCCAACGTCAACCAGGGGTCCACGTGGGGACTGATGCGTTCCCGTTGAAGGCGAACTGACGCCTACTGTTCTCGGCATGTCCGTGCCCCTGCGATCCCGTGTTCCGGGGGCGGCCCGGGCCGAAGTCAGACGGGTGGGCGATCGGTCGGTCGTCTGGGTCGAGGTGAGTAGTGACGTCCACAAAGGTGCACTGAGCAACGAAGCGTCGTCGATCATCGAAACCGGCGCCCGCACCGCGGTCGACGAGCAGATTCCACTCGTCGCCGTGATCGCGTCGTCGGGCGCCGACATCACCGAGGGCATGTCGGCCCTTCACGGATGGGGGCTGGCTGCACGCGCGCTCACCGATTGTTCGGGCAAGGTTCCCACGATCATGATCGTCGACGGTCCAGCGGTCTCGGGTCCGGCACTTCTCCTCGGCATCGTCGATCACGTCGTCATGACCGAGCGCTCCTACGCCTTCGTCTCGGGTCCGACGATGGTCACCGAATTCACCGGTGTGGCCATCGACAACGACGAACTCGGTGGTGCCGTGGCTCACGCTCGCCACACCGGTGCCGCCTCGCTCGTGACGCCCGATCTCGAGTCGGCTGTTTCCGCCGTCGAACAGTTGTTGTCGTACTTCCCCGACAACTCCGACGTCGAGCCCGTCGAGTTCGCCACTGACGACACGTCCGATCGTGCGACCCCCGAAGCCGGCGAGCGTATTCCCCCGTCGTCCACCGGCAGTTACGACGTTCGGGACGTGATTCGCGACATCTGCGACGACGGAGACTTCTTCGAGATCCGTGCCCGATGGTCGGCCAACTTGGTCACCGGGTTCGCCACCCTGGATGGTCGACCGGTCGGAGTTCTCGCCAATCAGCCGATGGTGTTGGCCGGAACACTCGACATCCCGGCTTCTCAGAAGGGCGCCCGTTTCGTGGCGTTCTGTGATGCCTTCAACCTTCCGATCATCACCCTCGTCGACACACCCGGCTTCTACCCCGGCAAGGATCTCGAGTGGCGCGGCATGATCCGTCACGGGGCGCAACTCGTGTTCGCCTACGGGCGCGCCACTGTGCCGCGAATCTGCGTGATCCTGCGCAAGAGCTACGGCGGGGCCTACATCGTCATGGACTCCAAGCGAATGGGCAACGATCTGTGTGTGGCCTGGCCGTGGGCGGAACTCGCCGTCATGGGTGCCGGCCAAGCGGCCGCCATTCTTCAGCGGCGCGCCACACCAGAGGAGCGAGTGGCGTTCGAAGCCGACTACACCGAGCGTCTGTTGAACCCCTACGTAGCCGCCGAACGTGGGTTCGTCGATGCGGTGATCGAACCAGCCGACACCCGCTCCGTCGTGTGTGGGGCCCTGTCGACCCTGCTCGACAAGCGCGAGCACCTCCCGGGGCGCAAACACGACAACTCCCCTCTCTGACCCGACGCCTCGTCGATTCGTCATCCGGGCTCCACGAGCGGACTGAGTGCCGGACCGGCCCGACGGTTATCCTCGACCCGTGGGGGAGAAAGCCTCCGCACGCAGGACACGGCTCGAACAACGAGCCGCCGAACACGAAGGGGACGAGCAAGGTGCCCGACACCATCACGATCATCGACGACCGCACCGGCAAGAAGGTGACGGTCCCGATCGAGGGCGGAGTCTTCCCGGCCTCGGCGGTACGAGAGCTGGATCCGTCGCTCTACATCTACGACCCGGCCTACATGCAGACCGCCGCTTGCAAGAGTTCCGTCACGTTTCTCGACGGTGACGCCGGAATCCTTCGCTATCGCGGCTACCCCATCGAGCAACTCGCCGAGAAGAGCACCTATCTCGAAGTCGCCTATCTGTTGTTGAACGGTGAGTTGCCCAACAAGGCACAGCTCGAGAAGTGGACGCACGACGTCACTCACCACACCTTCATCCATGAGAACATGCGCAAGCGCTTCGTGGACGGTTTCCATTACGACGCACACCCGATGGGCATGTTCGTGAGTTCGGTTGCCGCTCTCGGGACCTTCTACGACGACGCCAAGGACATCCAGAGCAAGGAAAGTCGCGACAAGCAGATCCTCCGTCTCATCGCGAAGTCCCCCACCTTGGCCGCCATGGCGTATCGCTTCTCGGTCGGTCTGCCCTTCCAGTATCCCGACAACAAACTGTCGTTCCCGGCCAACTTCCTCAACATGATGTGGAAGGTGGGTGAGTACGAGATCGACCCCCGTCTCGAGCGGGCCATGGACGTTCTCTTCATCCTCCATGCCGATCACGAGCAGAACTGCGGCACCACCGCCATGCGCGTCGTGGGCTCCAGCCACTCCGACCCTTACACCTCGGCCGCCGCGGCTGCGTCAGCCCTCTACGGCCCGCTTCACGGAGGCGCCAACGAAGCCGTGGTTCGCATGCTCGAAGAGATCGGTTCGATCGACAACGTCTCGGCCTTCATCGACGACGTCAAGAGCGGCAAGGGCAGCCGACTCATGGGTTTCGGCCACCGCGTGTACAAGAACTACGACCCACGCGCCAAGATCATCAAGAAGACCGCCTACGACGTCTTCGAGGTGACCGGAAAGAATCCGCTGCTCGACATCGCTCTCAAACTCGAAGAGACCGCACTCAGCGATCCGTACTTCGTCGATCGCAAGTTGTACCCGAACGTCGACTTCTACTCGGGCCTCATTTACCAGGCGCTCGGTTTCCCCGTTGCGATGTTCACGGTTCTGTTCGCCATCCCGCGAACCGTCGGCTGGCTGGCTCACTGGCAGGAGTTGCTCAACGACAAGGAACAGAAGATCTCGCGTCCGCGCCAGTGGTACACCGGTGTCGAGGCACGTGATTACGTCCCCGTCACCTCACGCTGAGGTCAGGTGACCGAGCTCGCCGAGGTCTATCCGTCGGCGCCACACGACGTCGACGAGTGGTCCACACCACCACGCTGGGCCGGCGCCATCGCGGGTGTCGTCGCTGGTGCACTCGGATTGTTCTCCGGCCACGTGGTGGCGCAGTTCGACGACGGCGTCTCTCCCCTCGATCTGGTCGGTGGCTCGTTCGTCGACCGCACGCCTCGATGGTTGAAGGAGTGGGCCATCGCCACCTTTGGCACCAACGACAAGTTGGTGCTCGAGATCGGTGCCTACACGGTCATGTTCGTCGTGGCCCTGGCCCTCGGGGTCGCATCACGACGTCGAGCCACCGGGTACACGATCGGATCGTTCGTCGTCGCGCTCATCGGAAGTGTCAGCGCCGCCGAACGCGCCGGCACCTCGGTGCTGTCGGTCCTGGCGCCCTTCGTGGGCGCAGCGGTCGGCTCGATCGTGTTCGCCCTCGCCTGTGACGTCATCGTCGGGCGGTGGCTCGATGCCCGACGACCTCATGTCTCACGGGTGCCCATCGGATGGGATCGACGACGATTCCTGCGCACCACGGTCGCTGCCGGAACGGCTGCTTCCATCGCCGGTGTGATCTCGACCCGACGCGAGGGTGAGCGACTCGACCGCATCGAGTCACAGCGCCCCGACTCCCTACCCGTTTCCGACGGTGGAGCGGTGTCGGTCGACGCCTTCCACCCGACCGAACCGTTCGTCACGCCGGTCGGCGACTTCTATCGCATCGACACCGCCCTGTCGTTTCCGAACGTCGACCTCGAGCGTTGGCGACTTCGGGTCTCCGGGCTCGTCGAGCGGCCACTCGAGTACTCGTACGACGCTCTACTGTCGTTGCCACAGGTCGAGCGCACCATCACGTTGTGCTGTGTGTCGAACGAGATCGGCGGATCACTGGTGGGAAATGCGGTCTGGCAAGGCGTGCTTCTGTCCGACGTGCTCTCCGAAGCCGGAGTCACCGATGACGCCGAGCAGGTCTTCAGCACGAGTCTCGATGGTTGGACCTGCGGATTCCCCGTCGAGACCGCGCTCGACGGACGTGACTGCCTGATCGCTCTCGGAATGAACGGGGAGGCGCTGCCCCTCGTCCACGGCTTCCCAGCGCGACTCGTCGTCCCCGGTCTGTACGGATACGTCTCGGCGACCAAATGGCTGTCGACGATCGAGCTCACCACGTGGGATCGACGCGGCTATTGGATCCCTCGTGGCTGGTCTCGCCTCGGCCCCGTCAAGACGCAATCTCGTATCGATGTTCCTCGTCGTGGCCAACGCGTGCCTTCCGGTGATTTCGTGATCGCAGGAACGGCGTGGGCTCAACACACCGGAATCGCGAAGGTCGAGGTACGAGTCGACGACGAACCGTGGCGTGAGGCCACACTCGCCGACGACGTGAGTGACGACACCTGGCGTCAATGGAAGATTCCGTGGAACGCCTCCCCCGGAGAACACCGGATCACGGTTCGAGCCACCGACAAGAGCGGATACACACAAACCGATCGAGTGACCCCGGTTGCTCCCGATGGGGCCACCGGGTGGCACTACCGACGTGTCACGGTGACGTGAGAGCACGCGTGGCGGTGAACCACGCGGCCCGCAGACGAGGGATCAGCGATTCGCGAGCCAGACGCACGCCGAACTCCGGATCGAGATGGGTTCCGTCGGGTCGTTCGATGCGTCCCACGCTCGAATTCGGGTCGGCGAGCAGGTCGTCGAAGTCGACGACGGCGACATCGACCCATTCGGAATCCCAACGTCTCATCACTGCGTTCCATGCGGCTCGTGGCTCTTCGGTGTCACCGTTCAGCATCGGTTCGTCAGCGACGCGAGGGGACTCGAGGAACAAAATGGGTATTCCTCGGGAAAGCGTCTGATCTCGCATCGATTGCAACCAGACGTCGAGATCGCTCTCGTAACGAGTCGAACCCACCACGATCCGTTCGTCCGAATCGAGCGGACGGTAGTCCCATTGATTGGCGACACTCGCCACGACGAACACCGCATCGATGTCATCCACGTAGGCCGCCGTTCGGGCCACGTTGTCCGGGCAGTACTCGGTCACTTGGTCCTCGTCAACTCGCCGATGGACCAGAGCCACCTTCTGCAGGGGACAGCCGAGAACCCCTCCCGAGATCACGCCGAGCCGACCGTCGGACGCATCAGAGAGAGCCAGCGCGACGTTCTCGGCAACCGAGTCACCGAGAACGAGGATGGTGATCGGGGCCTCGGGATCCGGCGCGGCTTCCGGTATCGAGACGATCGGAGTGGCCGATGACGACGTGTCGTTGGCCGGCGAAACACTCGTCGAGGTGACGACCGACGGCGCGATCGTCGACAACACGCGCAGTTCGGTGGTTTGTGCGGGAGCACTCGACGGCAGAAGCACCACGGGAAGCACCACGACCACGAGCAAACCCACCACCGCCATCGGTGCGGCGATTCGATCTCGGGTGAGTAGCCGTTTGGTGCGAATCGGCTGCTCGATGAAGCGGTACGACAGCGCCGCGATCGCGAAGGTCACGACGAAGCGAACGACCAACAAGGGGGCACCGCTCCAACCGACCACATCCTCGTCGACCCAGACGAAAACCGGCCAATGGGCCAGATAGATCCCGTAGCTCATGCGGCCGAGGAGAGTGAGTATCGGCCACGACATGACACGTCGCATCGGGCCGGGAAGGACCGCACCTATACAGAACGGAACGTTGACCAACACGAAGACGCCGAGCCAACCGTCGTACAACCATGACGACTGCGGATCGACGATGCGCGAGAACCAGATGAACAGCACCAACGGAGCGAGCCACAGGACGTTCACCCACCGGAAACGACCCTGGGCCCAGCGTTCGATTCGCGGACTGAGAAAACAGGCGAGAACTGCTCCCGCGAAGAGCTCGACGGCACGGGTGTCGGTGCCGTAGTAGATCCGGTCGTGATCGCTGGCCAGGATCGCGGCCAGCACCGAGATCGCGCCCAGTCCGAAGAAGACGAATCCGATGCCCCGTCGACGAAGCCCCACGACGAATCCGAGGGCCACGACGAGTGGAACGAACACGTAGAGCTGTTCCTCGATCGACAGCGACCACAGATGTTGGAGAGGACTCTCGTCAGCGAAGAGCTCGCTGTACGAGTGACCGGCGAAAATCGCGTGCCAGTTCGCGACGTAGAGCGCGGCCGACACGGCGTCGCCACGAACTCGAGCCTGCTCGACGGCCGTTCCGAGCCACGTCGACAGCAGCACCACGGCCGACAATGCAACGAGTGCTGCGGGGGCGAGACGGCGAAGACGGCGCTCCCAGAATCGACGGAGCGACACCCGGCCGTTCGCTTCACCCTCGAACAACAACAGGGAGGTGATCAGATATCCCGACAACGTGAAGAACAGCGAGACGCTGATGAACCCACCGGGCATCCAGGTCGGCTCCGAGTGGTAGATCATGATCATGAGGAGGGCCGAGGCCCGAACGCCGTCGAGGCCTGGATGGTGGGCCATCCCCCGGCGAGGTTCCGGAAGCGGCCCTCCGCTCATGTTCCGGACGTGATGTCGATCAGGATCTTCCCGGTGTTGGCATTGCTCGCCATGTACTCGTGCGCGCGGGCGATGTCATCGAAGGCGAATCTCGAATCGATGACGGGGCGGAGTCGACCGTCCTCGAAAAGAGGGAGCATCTCGGCCACGAATCGCTGCGTCACGCCCACTTTTTCTTCGATGGGGCGGGCTCGCAGAGTCGTTCCGATCCAGTGAACACGCTTGGCCATGATGGCGCCCACGTTCACCGTGGTGGACGCACCTCCCATGAGACCCACCTGAACGATGGTTCCCTTGGTGGCGACGACGCGCAGGTTGCGATCGATCTCATCGCCTCCGACCACGTCGAGGATCACGTCGACACCCGACGGAACGGCCGCGACGAGGTCGCTCGCCCAGTCGTGAGGTGAACGTTCGATCACCAGATCGGCACCGAGGGCCCGACAGGCGTCGGCCTTGCCCGCTGAACAGGTCACGGCAATGCGTGCTCCGATCGCCTTTGCGATCTGGATCGATGCCGTACCGACACCGGAGGCTCCGGCGTGCACCAGTGCCCAACGCCCCGATGTCAGCCCGCCCTGAAGTACGAGGGCGTCCCAGGCCGTCAAGAAGACCTCCGGAATCGCCGCCGCGTCGGCGAGCGAGACCCCCGTCGGAACCGGCATGAGCTGTCGTTCGTGCGTGCACACGAATTCGGCGTACGCCCCACCGGCATCGATCGCCATCACCTGGTCGCCGATGTTCCAGCGGGTGACACGACGTCCGACGGAACGGACGGTACCGGCGAACTCGAGCCCGGGAATCTCGAGATCGAGTCCGCGCCGAGGATCGGGATAGGCACCCATGCGTTGCAGGAGATCGGCGCGATTGAGCGCCGTGGCGCGCACGGCCACGAGTACTTCGTCAGGACCCGGTACGGGTTCGGGAACACTCTCGAACGTGAGGACCTCAGGTCCGCCGTACGAGCGGAGCACGACGGCCTTCACGTCGACTCAGCCCATCTTCTGCTGAAGACGACGGTCGAGAGCGGCCAGGTAGTCCTCAGTGGTCAACCACGGCTGATCCTTGGAGACGAGGATCGCCAGGTCCTTGGTCATCTCCCCGCCTTCCACACTCTCGACACACACGCTCTCGAGATTCTCGGCGAACTCGATGAGCTTCGGATTGTTGTCGAGCTTGCCACGATGCTTGAGACCACCGGTCCATGCGTACACCGATGCGATCGGGTTCGTGGACGTCTTGTTGCCCTTCTGATGCTCGCGGTAGTGGCGGGTCACCGTGCCGTGCGCGGCTTCGGCCTCGACCGTCTTTCCGTCGGGAGTCATGAGAACCGAGGTCATGAGACCGAGGGATCCGTAACCCTGCGCCACGGTGTCGGACTGCACGTCACCGTCATAGTTCTTACAGGCCCAGACGTAACCGCCTTCCCACTTCATGGCGCACGCCACCATGTCGTCGATGAGACGGTGCTCGTACGTGAGGCCGGCCTTGTCGAATTCGGCCTTGAATTCGGCATCGAACACTTCCTGGAACAGATCCTTGAACTGACCGTCGTAGGCCTTCAGGATCGTGTTCTTGGTGCTCATGTAGACCGGGTAGTTGCGAGCGAGTCCGTAACGGAACGAAGCCCGCGCGAAGTCGCGGATGCTGTCGTTGAAGTTGTACATGCCCATCGTCACGCCACCGTCCTTGCCGAACTTCGCGATGTCGAACTGCATGGGTTCACTACCGTCGTCGGGCGTGTAGGTGATGGTGACGGTCCCGGCCCCCGGAACTTTGAAGTCGGTGGCCTTGTACTGATCTCCGTGGGCGTGACGTCCGATCACGATCGGCTTGGTCCAACCCGGAACGAGGCGCGGGATGTTGTTGCAGATGATCGGCTCACGGAAGACGACGCCACCGAGGATGTTGCGGATGGTGCCGTTCGGCGACTTCCACATCTTCTTCAGGCCGAACTCTTCGACGCGGGCCTCGTCGGGCGTGATGGTCGCGCACTTCACACCGACGCCGTGCTTCAAGATGGCGTTCGCCGCATCGACGGTCACCTGGTCGTCGGTCTGATCGCGGTACTCCATGCCGAGGTCGTAGTACTCGAGCTCCACATCGAGATACGGAAGGATCAGACGGTCCTTGATGAACTGCCAGATGATGCGGGTCATCTCGTCACCGTCGAGTTCGACGACGGGGTTGTCGACCTTGATCTTCGCCATGTTGGTGCCACCTTTCGGACCCGAGGTCCGCCACTTGTCTACGACTTGTATTCTAGGTCGGGGCGGCTGGTCTCGGCGAGTCTCGAGGGCCGGTCAGCGACCGAGCGCGACCAGAGCGACCGCCAGCCCGGCCCCCACGAGCCCCATGACCTGCGAACGGCTGAGGCGCTCGTGGTCGAACCGAACGGCGAACAGAATCGTGCTGACCGGGTACAGAGCCGTGATCACCGAGACGAGCGAGAGCAACCCCTCCCGACTCGCCAGCACGAACAACACGTTGCCGGCCATGTCGAACACTCCGGCCAGAACGGCGAAACGGGTGATCCGTCCGACGTCACCCCGTCGTCGACGACCGCTCACGACCACTGCCGCGAGTCCGATCGAGACGATGCGTGCCGACGCCAGTGGCCACATTCCCGACTCCTCGGACGTCTGGCCCAAGAACACGTAGAGGAGGCCGAAACCCACACCGCCGAGCGCGGTCAGCACGATGATGCGTGGCGCCGTCGGCAGGTGAGGGGTGCCGACGGCCCCCGTGACGAGAACGATGCCGACGAGAGCGGCGACGATGCCGACGAGGGCGAGAGCGCTCGGCCGCTCACCGAGCGCGAAGCCGACGATCACCGGGAGTACGGCACTCACCACGGCCGTGAGGGGGCCCACGACCGTCATCGCACCGTTGGCCAAGCAGTAGTACAGGAGCCCGAGACCGATCAGACCGCTCACTCCGGCCAGGGCGCCCCAGCCCCAATCCACGAGTGGAGCGACAGGATCGCCGAACGCGACCAGCGCGACGACCAAGAGAAGGACCCCGAACAACTGGCCGTAGAAGGTGACCGACACACTGTCGAGACGACGGCTGGCCCGCCCGCCACAGAAGTCGCCCAAGCCGTACACCCACGCCGCCGCGGCCGCGAACACGATCTCCACGGATCGTGCCTAGCAGACCGACGTCCGAAGATGACGTTTCGACGAACGGGTTCGACGACTGACGATCTATCGTCGGGTCGTGCATCACGTTCGATTCGGCAACACCGGACTTCGGGTCTCCCAGTTGTGTCTCGGCACCATGACCTTCGGGTACCAGTGCGACGAGGCCACTTCGTTGTCGATTCTCGACACTGCCTACGACGCGGGTATTGACTTCATCGACACCGCCGACGTGTATCCGGTGGGTGCTCCCCCTCAGGATTTCGGTCGGACCGAGGAAATCGTCGGTCGGTGGATGAAGGGGCGGCGCGATCAGGTCATCGTGGCCACCAAGTGCTTCTTTCCCACCGGTTCGAAACCATGGGATTCGGGCAACTCGCGTCAGAACGTGATGCGAGCGATCGATGCGTCACTGCGCCGACTCGGCACCGATCACGTCGACCTTTATCAGATCCACGCCTGGGATCATCACACGCCGGTCGACGAGACCCTCTCGGCTCTCGACGACCTGGTGAGATCCGGCAAGGTTCGCTACATCGGCTGTTCGAACGTGCTCGCCTACCAACTGGCGCGATCACTCGGCCGAAGTGAAGTCCTGAATCTCCACAAGTTCGTGTCGGTACAGCCCCGCTACAACATGCTGTTCCGTCAGAACGAGCGCGAACTCTTTCCCCTCTGTGCCGAAGAAGGAGTCGCCGTCATCCCCTACAACCCGTTGGCCGGCGGACTTCTGACCGGAAAGCATTCACGAGGCAACCCGACCGAAGGCACGCGTTTCACCCTCGGATTCGCCGCCGAGCGCTATCAGGATCGTTATTGGCACGACCACATGTTCGATGTCGTCGACATCATGAAAGACATCGCTGACGAGACCAACGTGAGTCTCGCCACCTTGTCCATTCAGTGGGTGCTCGCCCATCCGGCCGTGACCTCTCCGATCATCGGAGCAAGCCGGCCCGATCAACTACGCGACGCCATTGTCGCTGCGATCACACCGATCGATGCGGAGGTGAAGGGGCGACTCGACGCCCTCACAGCCGAGTTCCGCCACGGCGATGCCGTGGTCTGAGAAGTTCCGTCGATACTTGCACGCTGCACATGATGCGTGGATAATCGTGGGGTGTTCGTTCTCTACTTCTTCGAAGTTCCGAGGATCGCTCAGTCCGGTGCCCCTGTTCTCAGCCGACCCGACTTCACGCTCATACCGGTGAGTGACCGAGCCGAGGTCGAAGCAGCTCTCGACTCCCGAATCGTGAACGCCGTGATGGTTCCGGCGCGATCGGTCGACTGCTGGTATGCCATCGAAACGCAGATCGCTCGGCGCATCACCATGCCGCGAATACTCGTGGTGGTGTCTCCCGAGCGCTCGTCCCTCTGGACTCCGCAACTCGCCGCCGAGTCAGGCCTGGACGGACTGGTCATTCACGATCGCTACGCCCACCTTTCGGATTTCGCTGACAACTTCACCCGGGCCGTGTACACGTCCACCACCGCTGGAGCGCGCCAACCCTCCAAGCTCTCCGAACTCACTCGGTGTCCCACTCTCGACGAGATCACCCTCGGGGATCCCGTCAACGCACACATCCTTCATTTCATGGCAGTGGGCCGAACCCACGAGGAAATCGCTCACGCCGTCGAGCGAGCGCCACAAACGATCCGCAACCGAGTCTCCAAGATGATCGGGGTCGCCGGTGTGCGCAATCACACCGAACTCACGATCACCTACGAGCAGGCGATGGTTCGCCAAAGAAATCTGGTGGGCGTGGCGGGACTCGAACCCGAGACCTCCACCGTGTCATGGTGGCGCTCTAACCAACTGAGCTACACGCCCGAAGACCCCAAATCCTAGCCCCCGCCGGCCTCGGCCCCACTCAGCGCAGGCGCAACGACACTTCGTTGGCCATGAGACGCCCCCGTCGAGTCAGGACCGCCCGCCCCTCGGCCACCTCCACCAAGCCATCGAGGAGGTCGAGATCGGCTCGATCGAAAGCGTCGATCGGAACGCCGCCGCGGGTACGAAGTGCGAGCTGCAGTCCTTCGATACGCCTCGTCTCGTCATCGAGCACCTCCTCGGACGAGCGGGGGTCACGATCCGATGCGATCGCTTCGACGTAACGATCGGGGGTGCGCACGTTCCACCACCGACGACCCCTCTCGTGAGAGTGCGCAGCCGAACCGAAACCGCGATAGTCGCCCTGATCCCAGTACACCCGATTGTGACGGCTCTCGTGACCTGGCCGCGCCCAGTTCGACACCTCGTAGTTGCTGAGTCCGGCGGCCGACAAGAGATCGTCGGCCACCTCGTACATCTCGGCCTGACGGTCGTCGTCCGGATGCTCGGATGGTCGATCGGCCAGAGGGGTTCCGGCCTCGACCGTGAGGCCGTACGCCGAGACGTGAGGTGGTGCGAGTTCGATCACCGAGCGCACGGTGCTCTCCCAGTCGGCGACGGACTCGCCGTACGCCCCGTAAATGACGTCGAGATTGAAATCGTCGAGCCCACTTCGCAGCGCCGCCTGAACTCCGCGCTTCACGTTGTCTGGATCGTGAGTGCGCCCGAGCGAAGCCAACACGTGCTTCTGCATCGACTGCACACCGAAACTGACACGATTGACACCGCGATCGACGAAGATTCGAAACTTCTCCTCGGAGACGTCGTCGGGGTTGCATTCCACCGTGACTTCAGCACCCGTCGTACGCGGAACTTCGTCGAGAATCGACATCAAGAGTTCTGGCGCCAGACGCGTGGGCGTTCCCCCACCGAAGAACACGGTGTCGGCCACCGGCATCCCATCGGCGCAAGCACGTCGGATTTCGGCCCGAACGGCATCGACATATTGCGTCATCAGATGGTCACGATCGGTGAAGGTGGCGAAAGCGCAATAGTCGCAACGGTGCCGACAGAACGGCACGTGTACGTACACTCCGAAGTCGGTCATCGAGCGGGCCGGTACAAGAGTTCGAGCACATCGAGACGGGCCGTCACGTCTTCGAGAGGAACGTCGAGCATGGCCGCGATGGCACGTACGTCGTGCGCACGAATCGTGAGCACCTTGCCGTTGAAGTCACCGCGCTGAAGCTGGATCATCGAGAGAAACCGCGTGAGCATCTCGGCGCTCGGACCGGTCATCTCGGCCAGGCGCACGAGGTCGATGGCCAACTTCCGAGGTCGGCTCGACACGGAGTCGGGGTCGAGACCGGGGTCGGATTCGTCGAACGGCAGGAGTTGTGCCACGGGCACCGAGTACACCTCGGCCAGACGCTGCAGGCGCGGCAACGAGATGGCGCGCTCACCACGCTCGTACGCTCCGACGACCGACGCCTTGAACTCTCCGTTCGACACCTCGTCGACCTCGTGCAACGACAACTTCTTCTGTTTGCGAATGGCGCGCAGACGCTCCCCCACTCGACGGCTGTAGTCGAAGTCGGCCGGATCGAGCGTTTCGTCACTCCTGGTGTTCGTCGACCGCGCAGTACGTGCCATCGACGTCACTCTACGACGGCTGTCGCCACTCTCCGTGGCCGCCGATTCGAGCGTCAGCGTCGGCGATCGACGAGGAGAGCTCCGGCAACCACCGCCGCGGTCTCGGCCCGCAGGATGCCACCCGGGAGCGAGGCGGTCCGCCGACCGAAGAGTTCGTCGGGAGTGAACCCGCCTTCGGGACCGACCGCAACAGCGGCGACCGACCCGTCGAGGTCCGGTCCTCCCGGTTCGGCCACTGCCACATCACCCACCAACGACACTGCCTCGTGAAGGGACGACTGGACGTCGTCGATGCGAGGGAGGAACACCTGGCGACTCTGCATGGCCGCTTCGCGCGCCACTTTGCGCAGTCGCTCGACGTTGCGCCGTGCCTTGTCGGCGTCCCACTTCACCACCGAACGTTCGGCGACGAAGGGGACGACACGAGACACGCCCAATTCGGTGAGTTTCTGAACCACGGTCTCGGGCTTGTCACCTTTTCCGAGTGCGAACAGAACCGTCACCTCAGCCGGTGGATCGTCCACTTCGATGTCACCGTCGGCCACGAGCACACCCGCCGTGAATCGACATCGACGCCACCGACCCGAACCGTCACTCGCCGTGACCGCCTCACCGTCACGCAATCTCAGGACCCGAGTGAGGTGATGCGCATCATCAGCATCGATGACCAGTTCGTCGAGATCGTCGACGAAAACGTGAGCGGCCGCCGTCCGGCGATCACTCATGAGAAGGCCGACTTGATCCGAGAGAAGAAGCCTTGCTCCTCCGGCGCGACGTCATCACCGTTCAGGTCGGCCAGCTGGCGGAGCAATGCCTTCTCCTCGTCACCGAGCGACGTCGGAACGGACACGTTCACCACGATGCGCAGGTCGCCGCGCCCTCGTCCTTGCAAACGAGGCACTCCCCGACGCGGGAGGGTGAACACCCGACCTGAGGGAGTTCCCGGCGGCACCACGAGGGTTTCGCTCCCGTCCAAGGTCTCGATCTGCAGAGAGGCTCCGAGACAGGCTTGCGGGTACGAGACGTCGATCTCGGAGACGAGATCGCTGTCGTCGCGTTCGAAAGTGTCGTGGGGCGCCACTCGCAAGTGCACGTACAGATCTCCGGACGCACCGCCGCGCGGACCCGATGCGCCGCGACCCGTGAGTCGGAGAGTCGATCCGGTGTCGACTCCGGCCGGCACGTCGACCTGGTAGGTCTTGTCGGTGACCACGCGACCCTCGCCCGAGCACGTGGTGCACGGAGTCGCGATCACCTGACCGAACCCGCGACAACGCTGGCAGGCCTGAGTGCTGATCATCTGGCCGAGAAGACTCTGCCGGACTCGCTGAACCTGTCCGGTTCCGCTGCAGTCGACACAGGTGACCGGTTCGGTTCCTTGTCCGGCTCCACTTCCGCCGCAGTCGTCGCACGCCACGGCCGTACGCACCGTCACCGGCAGAGTGGCACCGAACACTGCCTGCTCGAACGCAATGTCGGCCACGACTTCGAGGTCCTGACCACGCGGCGGACCGCTCGGTCCACGCGATCCACCGAACGGGCTGCCACCGAAGAAGGCATCGAAGATGTCACCGAGCCCACCGCCTCCGCCGAAGAAGTCTCCGGGTCCGCCGGATCCACCCACACCGGCCTCACCGAAACGGTCGTAACGGGCTCGTGCCTCGGGATCGGACAACACCTCGTACGCTTGCGCGACCTGTTTGAACTTCTCTTCGGCGTCGGTGTCACCTGGATTGGCGTCGGGATGCAACCGCCGGGCGAGGGTGCGATACGACTTCTTGATCTCATCAGGCGATGCGTCACGCGAGACGCCGAGAATCTCGTAGTAGTCGGCCATCGATCAGCCCTTGCCGAGTCGACGACCGAGCCGATCGGACACGACTTCCACGGTCGCCAGGGCCTGCGGGTAATCCATGCGGGTGGGTCCGAGCACACCGACCGTTCCCATCGATTGTCCGTCGACCACCACGGGCGCAACGACCACCGAACAATTCGCCAGTGGCTCGACACCGTGTTCGGCGCCGATCGCCACGCTCAAGCCGCGATCGAGCACGTCCTGCACGAGGGTCACGACGAGGAATTGCTGTTCGAGGGTGTGCAACACCTGACGAACGACATCGACCGCGTCGAAGGCGGCGGCCATCGACGACACACCACCGAGAAAGACCGGGTCGTCGGGTCCTTTCGTGCGCAAGGCCTCGAGCGCGTCTCGACACAGAGCATCGACGACGGCATCCCCCGTGGAGGGTGCGGTCACATCGGCCAACTGCCGTCCGACGGCGACCCCTTGGAGTGCCGACGTGGCGGCGAGGACCGTGGCCTCGTCGAGATCGTCGGACGTCTCGATCTGTTGGCTCTCGACTTGGCCGTTCGACAGAACCGCGACGGCCAGAGTCGTTCGCGGCGACAACGACACCAACTGAAACGAACGGACGGCCGCTCGTTCGACAGTGGGTCCGAGCACCACCGAGGCGTAGTTGGTGAGGCCTGCGACCAGCTGAGAAGTTCGAGCGAGTAGTTCTTCCAGTCGCCCGTGTGCACCGTCGAAGAATTCGCGAACCTGTCCGACCTTGATGTCGTCGAGGCGACCGGGTTGGGTCAGATGATCGACGAAGAACCGGTAACCCTTGTCGGTGGGCACGCGACCCGCCGAGGTGTGGGGCTGAGCGAGGTAACCCTCTTGTTCGAGCACCGCCATCTCGTTGCGAACGGTGGCCGACGACACGTTGACCTCGTGGGCCTGGGCGATGTGCGTCGAACCAACGGGTTGACCCGTCCCGATGTACTCCTGCACGACTGCTCGCAGGATCGCGGTCTTGCGTTCGTCCAGCATTGCAAAGAGGAGTCTACTCCTCGGCCCCCGTCAGCCCCCGGTGACCGTCTTGTAGCGGGCCAGCGCGACGTCACGCTCGACCGAGTGATCGACGATCGGTGGCACGTATCCGAGTGGCACACCACCACCCTTCGACCACGGTGAATGGATCTGTGCGGTTGGAAGGTCGGCCAACTCCGGGACGAAACGCCTCACGTAGTCACCACTCGGATCCCATCGCTCACCTTGGGCGACCGGATTGAACACGCGGAAGTAGGGCGCAGCATCGGTTCCCGTTCCCGCCGTCCACTGCCAGCCGTGAGAATTGCTCGCCACGTCTCCGTCGGCGAGATGGCGCATGAAATGGCGCGCTCCCCACTGCCACGGCAGATGCAGATCCTTGACCAAGAAACTGGCAACGATCATGCGAACACGGTTGTGCATCCAACCCGTGGCGAGAAGTTCGCGCATTCCTGCGTCGACGATCGGGTATCCCGTCCGACCTTCGCACCACGCCTGGAAGCGTTCGTCCGCCAGGGGGCCGGAGTCGTACACCATGGCATCCATCTTTCGATTGAGGTTCTGCCATGTCGTATCGGGCCGATGGAAGAGGACGTCACCGTAGAACTCCCGCCAAGCGATCTCGCTCCGAAAGACCTGGTGGGCTTTCGAGTCGTCCAAGTCGCGCAGAAGTTGACGAGGATGCACGAGACCCCATCGAAGAGCGGTCGACATTCGACTGGTTCCGGCGACCGACGGGTCGTTACGACGCTCGTCGTAGCCGTCGAGTCCGTCGAAGCCACGATCACGGAACTCTTCCCACTGCGCCCACGCACCGTCCTCGGTGAAGGCAGGGAGATCGACGTCGAGCTCGGGACGTTTCGGGCGTCCGGCGCACTTGATCGTGGGCGCTCCGAGCCAATTCGGATCCCGAGGGGCCTCGACGACAGATGACCAGCCGGCGGCCAACCAGCGTTTCGAGAACGGGGTGAACACTGCATACGGAGTGTCGTCGTCCTTGCGAACCGTTCCCGGATCGACGGCGTAATTCGATCCTTCGAAGATCAATCGTCTCCCGGCCGCCGTCAGTCGTTCGGCGACCTCGTGGTCACGGCGAATCCCGTACGGAGCGAAATCACGCGCCGTGAACACGGCATCTATCGAGAACTCCTCGCAAAACGACGGAATCACATCGATCGGATCGCCGTATCGATACAAGAGCGCCCGACCCATGGAGTCGTCGAGAGCGTTCAGCGCATCGCACATGAAGACGAGCCGCGGCAGACCGGCACGATCGAAGAGGTTCGGGTCGACCACGAAGAGCGGCACGACCTCGTCGTAGTCCGCCAGCGCACGCATCAACGCCGGATTGTCGGAGAGACGCAGATCTCTCCGGAACCACATGATCGCTCGACTCATGCGACGAGTGTGTCAGTTCGAGTTCGGATCGGAGAGATCGGGGAAGCGAATTCGCAGCGCATTCCCGTGAGCCGAGAATCCCTCGACGTCGGACAGTGTGACGATGCTCGGCGCAAGACGTCGGAGAGCATCTGATGTCGCGCGTGCAACTGCGGTTCGCTTCAAGAACGCGTCGACCGTCACCCCGCTCGTCACTCGAGCGAATCCGTTGGTCGGAAGCGAGGCCGGGCAGCCGATCACGAAATTGGCCGCCGAGAACGGAGTGTCCTGCCCGAGCAGAATTTCTCCGGCGTGCACCAGACCCGACAGAACTCGGTCTTCGTCGACCGACGTGACGACCAGCTGCAGGTGCTCGGGTGCGAAACGATTGGCCACGTCGACGGCGGTGTCGAGGTCATCGACGAGGACTGCCCCACCGTTGTGCCCGAGTGATGAGGCGGCCGCGAGAGCCCGGTCGTTCGGCAACACGGCCATCTGCGTGACCAGTTCGGCGTCGACGGCCTCCAACAACGATGCGCTGGTGGTCACGAGGAGGGTGCAACTGTCGGCGCCGTGTTCGGCTTCGATCAAGAGGTCGGCGGCCAGACGACGGGGGTCGGCGGAATCGTCGGCCACCACGAGGCTCTCGGTGGGCCCGAGAGCCATCTGCGTCGCCGTGCCGTAGCGCTGAACCTCGAGCTGGGCCACGGTCACCGGCCACGAACCGGGACCCATGACCTTCACGACCCGAGGAATGGACTCGGTTCCGAAGGCCAAGGCGGCGATCCCGGCCGGACCGTTCGCTCGGTACACGTTCTCGAGTCCGAGTTCGTCGGCCACGGCCAGAACGGTGGCGTCGACTCGTCCACCGCCTCCGGGCTTCGGGGGGACGACCACCTGAACGTCGGGAACTCCGGCGACCACGGCCGGACCACCCAGCTGAGCCAACACACTCGGGTAACTCGCCTTGCCGCTCGGACAGAAGAGTCCGGCCGACGCGATCGGCGACACCTTCTCCCCCACCACGAGTCCGGGTTCGCTCTCGAAACTCCAATCGACCAACCGCTCCCGAAGGGCCTCGTTGAACCGGCGGACATGGTCGACCATGTCGCGGATCGCCGTTCGTACCTCGTCGGCGACTTCGGCCGCCGCGCGCTCTCGCTCGTCGTGGGTGACTCGTAGTTCCTCGGGAGCGATCATGACTCCGTCGTAGGTGGCCAAGGCCTCGCACACCGCCACGTCGCCACGCTCACGAACGTCGATCACCAAACGCGCGATCTGTTCACGAAGTTCGGTCGACACCGAGCGATCGATGTCTCGCTCGAGCAGGGAACGTCGGCTGTCCTGGTCGAGATCCGACCACACGAGACGACGCAGAACACTCACGATCTCACGTTATCGGCGACGACACTGCGGATCTGGGTCGCATTTTCGACCCAGGAGGTGAAGATTCCGCGCCAGAACCACGGTCGAATGCGTACAGAGCGGCGGCGAGAGTGATGAAGCTGCCGTACGCGAGAGACCACTCGGCCCCCCACTGATCGGCAACCACACCAGTGATCGGTCCACCGATCGGAGTCGATCCGAGGAAAGCGACCGCCGACAGGGCGAGAAGCCGTCCGCGCATGTCGGGTGGGCACTTCTGCTGCACCAGACCGTTGAACGACGCGAGAAATCCCGCTCCTCCGATACCGAGGGGTATCGCTCCGACGAACGCCCAGGGACCCGAGGGCGCCCAGGCCACCAGAGGTCCCGAAACTCCGAGCAGAGCCACGCTGCCCACGAACATCCGGGCGGTCGCCTCGCGTCGCGAGGCGACGAGT
>LFFH01000007.1 GCA_001510455.1 Actinobacteria bacterium casp-actino8 | reverse complement strand
GTCGTCGTCACCGAAGATCTGGATCACCGATCCGCCACCCGACACGATCTGTCGATCGTCACTCGACGAGAGTTCGTCACTGGTGACTGGTGCACCGAATCCGGACGAGTCGGCCTCGACCGATGCCGATGCGCCGCTCGATCCGTCGGTGTCGTCACCGGCGGTAGCCACGAGAACCGCGCCGCCCAGGACCGCGACCGCCGTGGCTGCCGCGGCCCAGGCCACCACGTGGCGTCCGGCTCGAGCGGCGCGTGGGAAGCCTTTGTGGGCATCGAAACGGATGTTCCGGGTCGTCGGGCTCGACCAGGCACCGGAGGCGCCATCGCTTCCGGAACTCCCATCGGAACCCGTGCCCGTTCCACCCGGAATCGCCGCCGCCAAGACACGCTCGCGAAGGCCGAACGGCATGGCGAACACGGGTGCGGCACCGAACAGAGCGAGCGGGGCGTACTTCTTGCGTGTGCGATCGCAGGTCGCGCACTCCTCGATGTGTCGATTCACGCGCTTGCGCAGAAGGATCGTGAGCTCCCCGTCCCATCCCGACAGGATCTGGTCGAGTTGCGAACACTCGCGCCGACCGGCCTTGGCCACGGTGAGAGCACCCAAGCTCTTCTCGACTCGGTCGCGCATGCGATGAACCAGGGAATAGCTCTGCTCGGGTGTCACGCCGAGCGCGTCGGCCAGATCGGCGCCGGCCAGACCTTGGCGAACCGAGAGTTCGAGAACGAGACGATCACGTTCGTCGAGTCCGGAGGCGGCCGATCGAACGAGAGTTGCCAACTCGTCGTGTGCGATGGCCTCACCGGCCTCGTGGGGGTCGTATCCGCTCGCCACGTCAGGCGTCCCCTCGTCCTGGAAGTCGACCGGAACGGCCCGCTTCCGCTTCTTGGTTCGTCGATACACCTCGTGACGCAGGACCGAATAGAGCCATGGCTTCAATCGATCGGGCTCGCGTAATTGTCCGAGCCGTTCGGCTGCGATACAGAAAACGTCCTGCACCATGTCGGCCGCATCGTGACGATCCGACAACATCGCGGCCGCCGTGTCGTACAAACCGGGGGCGTAGCGGTCGTAGATCGCAGCGAGCGCGCTCTTGTCGCCGGCCAAGAAGTCGGTGACGAGACGGGCGTCGGTCGTGAGAGTGGTCATGGGTTTCGGCCTCCACGGGGTTCGAGAGGACCGAACCGCCGTGATCTGACAGAAAGTTTGCCCGAAGATCGCCGTGTCGTCGGTCTCACTCTTCCCACGACAGGGTGAACCACTCGCTGGTCGACGTACCGGCCGACACGATCACCGGATCGTCGTTGAGAGCATTTGGTGGTCCGGATTGTGGCTCTATGCAGGTCGCATGGGTGGGTCGGTCGTAGACGACCCACTGGCGACACGAACTCCGAAGGCGTAGTCGTCGACCACCGATGGTGATCGTCAAGTTCTCGTCAACCTCGGTGAAGCAGTCGTCGAGGTCACCCCACGACAGTTGTTCGATCGGTTCGGGACGAGCGGAAGCGATTCCGTCTGCATCTCGTGGATGTATCGCGTTCGCAGTGAGATCGACTCTTTCGGGCTTGTTGAACCACGGATGCCAACCCAACTGTGCGGGCATGTCGACGTTGGCGTCGAGAGTGAGTCGAAGAGCGAGGTGATCTCGGTGAAGTGTGATCCGATGAGTCACTCGTCCGGGAAACGGCCATGGATCGACGAGTGCTGTCGACATGCTGCACGTCGAGTCGTCGACGTGATCGAGTTCCCACTGGGTGTCGTGCACCGTTCCGTGCAGGGCGTGGGGTGGTCGAAGGCGAGGGAACGTGTGAGTCCTGTCCCGCCATCCGAGTACTCCGTTTCGCAATCGACCGGCGAACGGAGCCATGGGGTACAAGCCCCAGTCGAGAGGGTCGTCGTGCGGTGACTGTGCGCTGACGATTATGTCGACGTGATCGACCACCAGTCGTGTGATCCGACCGCCGAGAGAAGGATCGATTTCCACCCTCGCTCGCGGAGTCGTGAGTTCGATCACGTCGGCATCATTCCATGTGCCGGTGCACGTGTGGCACCATCGTCGTGTGCGGGCTCTCGTTCAACGGGTCGATGAAGCATCGGTGGTGTCGATCGTCGACGGCGTCTCGACGACCACCGGCCGAATCGGTTCGGGTCTGATGGTGCTCGTCGGCGTCACGCACAGCGACGACGACGCCACGGCTCGCAAGATGGCCGACAAGTTGTGGAACCTGCGGATCATGGACGACGAGAACGGCGTGATGAACCTCGCCGTCCGCGAGACGTCCAAGTCGATACTCGTGGTGAGTCAGTTCACCCTGTACGGAGACACGAGTGCCGGACGACGTCCGAGTTGGATCGCAGCCGCCAGACCCGAGGTCGCCGAACCGCTCGTCACCGAGTTGGTCGAGGAACTACGTCGATTGGGGGCCCACGTCGAAACGGGTCGCTTCCGGACCGAGATGAAGGTGTCGCTCGTCAACGACGGACCATCGACCGTGCTGATCGAGATCTGAGAATCGGCTGTGACGCGAGAGCAGCGAGGGCCACTGCACCGACGGCGATGATCCACGGGCGATCACCGAGTGCGACGTACCACGTTCGACCGGTGCGCACCGGAACGTCGGCCCGGATCACAGCGGTTTCGCTCACCCCGGTTCGTTGTGTGACCTCACCCGAAGGTGAGACGAAGGCACTGAAGCCGGTGGGTGAGACCTGAACGACCCAACGACCGGTCTCGAGGGCGCGCAAGCGCGACGACGCGATCTGCTGTGACTGCAGAATCGTCCAGGTGTAACTCGAGCCGTTGGTCGGATTGACGAGGAGACCTCCGTCCTCACGAACGCCCTCCCGCGCCCGTCCGCCGAAGAACACCTCCCACGAGATGACGACCGCGGCGCGGATGCTGCGATCATCGGTGGCCGGAACGTCGAGCCGGGCCGGACCCGTGCCCGCCACCGCGTCGCGCGGTACGAGATCGACCGGCGCGCCGAGGGAATCGAGTAGTCCGCGGAGGGGCATGTACTCACCGAAGGGGACTCGACGAACCTTGTCGTAGCGATCGACGATCGAGCCGTCGGGCGTGACCACGACCTGTGCGTTGGTGAACGATTCGGAGTCGACGTCCTCGGTGATGCCGACGAGGAACGGTGAATCGAGACGTCGCGATTCGACGACCAACTCGGTGAATTCGGGGCTGTTCTCGAACGACGCGACGTCGATCACGTTCTCGGGCCACACGACCAGGTCGGGTGTATCGACGATGGTGGTGGTGGCTTCGAGATGTCGATCGAACACCTCCCGGGGATCGGTGTCGACAGCGCGAGTTCCTTGAGGCCCGCCACCTTGGACGGCTACCACGTCGAGGACCACACCGGTCTCTGAGCCGCGCGGCGCAACGATGCCGATGACGACGACGAGAGTCGATGCGACGAGAACGGTTCGTCGGAACTGGGCCGGGTGGCGCCAGGTGGAAATCAGTACGGTGATCTGCCAGGTGATCCAGGTGAGGAGGATCACACCGCCGAGTCGTGCCGTCGACTGCAGGGGGCCCGACACCTGAGCGATACCGATGGTCGCGAGTGGGACTCCGCCGAAAGGGAACGAGAGTCGTAAGGCCTCGACGAGAGTGTGAACCGCTGGTGCCACCACGAGAGCGAGTTCGCGGGTGGTGCGACTGACGATCGCGGACGCGACACCGTGCAGTACGGCGAACACCGCAACGGCGATGAGATAGCCGGGGGCGGTCAGGAACCACATCCAGGCCATTGCGGGCAGGAACCAGCCGACACCGAAGACGACTCCCGTGGTGAAAGCACGTCGACGCGCGGTTCGACGTCGGGACTCGACGTGAGTGAAGAGTGCGATTCCGACGAACGTAAGCGGCCACCAGCCCCACGGCGGCATCGATGCGGCGACGCAACCCCCGGCGACGAGCGCGGTGAGAAGTGGCCGTCTCGTCAGCGCCGACAAAGTCAGACTTCCTGGCGCACGTAGTCGGCGAAGATCACGATGCGTTGGGCAGTTGATCCGACCGGATGGCAGGCGAAGAGCGTGACGGTGGCCGCTTCTGTCTGATCGACGATCCAGATCGCGTCGGGGTACACGACTTCGGTGCGTGACACTGCGTAGACGAAGCGACCGGTGTCGGTGGTGAACACGATCTCGTCACCGGGTTCGAGTTGGTCGACGTAGCGGAACGGCCGGGGCCACGACGTGCGATGTCCACCGAGGACGACGTTGCCCACTTCACCGGGGCGGGCGGTGTCGGGCCACCAACCCACCCCGCGGTCGAACGTCGCATCGGTGATGCCGAAGTTGATCGGCGACTTCAACATGATGGCCGGGATCTCCATCTCGCCGATGTAGATCTCGGGGTCGACCTCGCCCGGGCCGGGCGGGTACACCGGAACCGGCAAAGTTGCGCCAGGAGCGAGGGTCGGTGGCCCGGCGTAGACGGTCGTGGTGGTGGTCGAGCTGGTGGACGTGCTCGTGGTGGACGTCGACGTAGTGCTCGTGGTCGAGGTTCGATCGATGGTGGTGGAAGGAGCGGCCGCCGCCTCGCGCGAACCGGACGAATCGGAGCACGCCGCGAAAGTGCCGGCGGCAGTCAGCGTCACGAGCAACGTGACGATTCGTCGCGGAGTGGTCGGGCTCACCCCACCATTCTGGCCGAAGTTTCGACCGGGCGGTCGGGAGTGGGAGATCGGTCTGTCGAGAGTGAGAATCATCGAGGATTAGAGGGCAATTCTCAACGACGCAGGCGCGCCTCGAGTCGAGCGACTCGTGTGCGTGCCGGAGGATGCGTCTCGAGAAGGCGGGCCCAACGACTTCGCGGTCGTTGTGAGGACGGAATCGTCCGACGCAATGCCGAAGCCAATTGGCGGCCGTAGCCCATGGCGATCACTCGTCGGTCGGCTCGGTATTCGGCGCTTCGACCCACCAGATTGGCCACGATCTGCGACACCGTCCGTCCGACACCGAAGAACCATGCGAGGGCTCGGAACACGGGGGCGATGAGGAGTCCGACCACTTCCACGGGGCGAGAACGCCGACCGAAGGTCGTGGCCGCCGCTGTCGCCACGTTGTCGAGAAAGCGTCCGATTCGTGCCAGACCGTCCACGGGAATGAGCAGCCACTGCTGCATCGTCAAGGCGATCGTGTGGGAGCCGAGATGGTGGCAGAACTCATGGGCCAGGACTCCGCACAAAGCGTCGTGATCGAGTTCGCGTACGGCGTATGAGGTGACCACGACGAGGTGACCGCCACACGCGAAGGCGTTCAGATGATCGTCGTCCACCACGCCGACTGCGAATCGCTGATCACGGATGTGAAGAGCCTGAGTGACCTCGTCGAAAGCGGCCCGGAGGCGTGGGCTTTCGTCGGGGAGGGGCCGCCGGGCGCCGATGAGCCGGGTGAGCACGGTCCGCTGCACCACGGGGACGAACAACGAGGTGCCGGCCACGGCGTACAGGGCGGTGGTCCACCAGTAACCGGCGGACCAGAAGAGGTCGATGAGCCACCAAAAAGGGAGCATGGCCAGGAGAAATACGGGAATCACGGCGATCAACGGAACGAGTCCGGCAAAAGCCGCTCCATCGATTCGTCGCCCGTTGTCGTGTCCCACAGTGCGATTGTGGTCGCGCTCGGGCCCGACATTCGTGGATCGAACCCGAATTCTCCGTGGGTTTTCTCTCAAGTTCGGGCCCCGGTGGGGCGATACAGGGTTCGTGAAGGACGTGAAGCGCGTCACGAAGAAGTTCGGGAACGAGGCGTCGAGGGTTGACGCTGTCTCGGCGCGCTCGCTCCTCGATCAGGCCCGAGTTCTCGAAGCAACCGAACCGAGTCGAGCTCGCCGTCTCGTTCAGGAGGCTCGACTCCTCGCTCGACGCGACGGTCGGCTCGACGAGGAAGGGGAGAGCCTCTATCGACTCGCTGCACTATCTCACTACGACGGTGAACCCGGTGACGCGTACGTCCTTGCGATGGAAGCCGACGAATTCGCTGATCATCATCGTCTGCCATTGGTGAGTGCATGGAGTCTTCACCTCGTCGGTCTCATTCACTCCGATTCAGGGAATCACTCCGAGGCGTTGACGTACTGTCTACGCGCCCTGTCGCTCTACCGAACGACCGACCACAGAGTCGACGAGGGCAACATCTTGAACACGATCGCCACCATCCACCACGAATCGGGGGATGCCGACCGAGCCATCGTCAACTACGAGGCGGCACTGGCAGCCAACGAACCGTTCGATCGGCACGACATCGACGCGCTGATTCTGGCCAACGTCGCCTCGCTTCGCTCGGAACGCGGTGAACACGATCAGGCGATCGAGATCGCCGAGCGGGCGCTCGACGTGTGCCGCATCAGCGCTCCGGCTTTCATGCCCGACGTGTACACGGCGATGGCACGAGCGTTGGCACGGCGGAACCACGCTGGTGACCTCGAGCGCGCTCGAGAACTCCTGATCGATGCCCTCGACTCTCTCGACACGTCGTCGGTGGTGTTCGACGACGTGTCGCGTAGTCGAATCGAAGCGACCTTCGGTCGGGTCGAAATGGAAGCCGGTGACATCGAGGGTGCCATCGGGCATCTGGAACGAGCACTGGAGCACGCCGTGATCATGGATGCACGCCCGCAGTTGCTCGAGGTTCACACCGATCTGGCAGCTGCTTACAAGTCAGCGGGCCGATTCGAGGAAGCCGTCCGTCATCTGGAGGCGCGCTTCGACGTGTTCGACAGCATTCATGCCGAAGCGACGAAAGTGCGACTTCGCACCCTCCAGTTGGCTCACGAGGCAGATCAAGCCCGACATCACTCCGAGATCCTCCGTCTTCGACTCCAGCAGCGTGGTGAACTTCCGGCGAGTCCATCGATCGTGCGATAGAACGAGAAGATGAGCGAACACGTCGACCAGTCACCGGTGCTGCCCGGTGCCGAGCCCTGGAGCCATGCCGGAACCTCGTCCCACGGTGCCCTGTGCATTCACGGATTCACCGGCAATCCGTCGTCGATGCGCGGTGTGGCCGAGGCATTCGCCGGTGCCGGCTATCACGTCGAGCTGCCGCGTCTTCCCGGTCACGGAACTGCGGTGTCCGACATGCTCGACACGCGTTGGGAACACTGGACGGCCGAAGTCGAAGCCGCGTATCGCCGACTGACCAAGCGTTGCGACCGGGTCGTCGTGGCCGGCTTGTCGATGGGTGGCTCGCTCACTCTCTGGACCGCTCTCCAACATCCCGAGGTGGCCGGGATCGTGTGCGTGAATCCGGTCGGACAGCCGCAGGCACCAGAAGTGGTCGAGATGGTCGAAGGCATGATCGCCGACGGTGTCGACATGATGCCCGGAATCGGATCCGACATCGCCGATCCCGACGTCGTCGAGAGCGCGTATCCCGAGACCCCATTGCGTGCACTCCTGTCGCTCGTGAAGGACGGCGTCACTCCCATGCTTCCGAAGTACGGAGCGAGCAAAGTGCCCATGCTGCTCATCACGTCGAAGAACGACCATGTCGTCGATCCGATCCAGAGCGATCAGTTGGCCGATCAGTGGGGTGGCCCGGTCGAACGAATGCTGCTCGATCGCAGTTATCACGTGGCTACTCAGGACTTCGACAAGGAAACGATCTTCGAAGCGTCGGTGGCGTTCGCGAATCGTGTGTTGACGTCCTGAGGTCCTGAATCGTGCTCGCCTCCGTCTCGGTACTCGCTTCGCTGCCCAGCCCCGGTAGTTCGTCGATCGACATCGGTCCTCTCGAATTGCGCGCTTACGGACTCATGATCGCCATCGGCGTGTTGGTGGCGGCCTGGTTGTTCGGACGACGACTGACGACGATCGGAGTCGGTGGCCCCGAGGATTCGTCGGCGATTCTCTTGTGGGCGGTGCCGGCCGGCGTGCTCGGCGCTCGGCTGTATCACGTGGCCACCGAATGGGAACGTTTCTCCGATGCGCCGGGCGACATCTTGAAGGTGTGGAAAGGTGGGCTCGGTGTTCCGGGCGGAATTCTTCTCGGAACGATCGTGGCCGTCGTGCTCGCTCGTCGTCGTGGTCTCGCCGTTCAACCCTTCCTCTGGGCCGCGGCTCCGGCGATTCCGTTGGCCCAGGCCATCGGTCGTTGGGGCAATTGGTGGAACCAGGAACTCTTCGGACGACCGACCGACCTGCCGTGGGGTCTCGAGATCGACGCCGACAAGACGATCGCAGCCGGATTCGATCCGGGGACGCTCTTCCACCCGACGTTCCTCTACGAATCGCTCTGGAATCTCGCTCTCACGGCGGTGCTGATCGTGGTGGGGCGACGGCTGATGAGCGACAGGCCGATTCGACTTCTCGCTCTCTACGTCATCGGGTACGGCGTCGGACGTTTCTGGATCGAAGGTCTGCGCATCGATGCTGCGAAGGAAGGCGGAGGGTTGCGCCTCAACCAGTGGATGGCGATCGTGCTCGTGGTGGGCGGTCTTGCGTACCTGCTCTACTGCCGACTGCGTCCCGTCGTTCGGGCGGAGTCCATCAATGACGATGAAGTACCGTCGCAGGAATGAGTGACTCGCCTTCCGATCTGGTTCTTCTCGACGTCGTCTCACCCGGTGTGGGTGTGATCACCCTCAACAAGCCCGATCGCCTGAACGCCTGGAGTGCGGCGATGTCGGCGGCTTTCTTCTCGAGACTCGAGGAGGCGCGAACCAACGACGACATTCGAGTGCTCGTGGTCACCGGGTCGGGACGCGGTTTCTGTCCGGGTGCCGACATGGACGCCCTCAATGTGATCCGGGCCAATCCTTCGGGAGGAGCCGGTGCGGCCACCGGGGTCGGACGGTTCAGTGACATGTTGTCGTACCCGAAACCGATCATCGCCGCGATCAACGGGGCGGTCGCCGGAGTCGGGCTCGTCATGGCGCTCTTCTGCGATCTGCGCTTCGCGGCGTCGGGCGTCAAGTTCACGACGGCGTTCTCTCGACGGGGACTGATCGCCGAGTACGGATCGTCGTGGATGCTCCCGCGGCTCATCGGGAACGCTCGTGCGCTCGACCTCCTGTTGTCGGGACGCGTGTTCACGTCGGAAGAGGCCGAACGACTCGGGGTGATCAACGGGGTGGTCGATGCCGAGGCGCTGATGTCTCACGTTCTCGCTTACGCGCAAGACCTGGCCGACAACTGTTGTCCGACGAGTTGGGCCGTCATGAAGAAGCAGGTGTACGGCGACTGGGAGAACGATGCCGACACGGCGACGTCCACGGCCATTCGCCTCATGAACGAATCACTCCTACGCGACGACTTCCAGGAAGGTGTTCAGTCGTATCTCGACAAACGAGCGCCGCGTTTCCAGCCCGTTCGTGACTGACGAGGATCGGTCAGAGTCCTCGTAGCCGTTCGGCCAGTTCTTCAGGGACCACCGGATTGAAGTACTCGCCGGCCGCCACTTCGGCGGCTGCGATGTAGCGCGGTAGATCTCGCTCGCGCCAGGGTGAGACGAAATGGATGGCCATCATGGCGTCGGACGAGCCGTCGTCGAACGGACGTTGGTCGATCCACATCATGTAGGGCAGTGGGGCGTCGAAGAGAGCGTCGAGTCGACGACAGGTGTCGATCAGCATTCCGGCGAGTGATCGGCGTTCGTCGCTCGTGAGTTCACCGAGTCGTGCTCGGGGTGCTCGGGGAGCGATGGTGACCGCCGTCGGGAACACCGGCGCGAACGGAACGAACGAGATCCAATGATCGTCACTGTCGATCGTCCGCTCGTCGGTGGTCGACGGGGCCGGGTCACGTTGGCGACCCAGTCGTTCGGGAACGTGGTCGTAGGCGTAGATCTGTCCGTGGGGATGTGAGATCGTCGCGCCGACCGACGCACCTCGATTCTCGAAGATCAGCACGTATTCGACATCGGTCCGAGCGCCGAGGGCCTCGGATCGTTCGGCCCAGAGGTCGACGAGACTCGTGACGTGCGACGGCTCGAGCGTCGACAGCGACGCGTCGTGATCGGGGGAGTAGAGCACGACTTCGCAGCGGTCGTCGGGCATGGCCGGCCAGCGATTCACGAACCAGCGAACGTCGTAAGTGTCAGGTGCTTCGAGACCACCGGGGCAGAAGGGGCAGAGGCGAGTGTCACCGTTGGTGGGAAGGTTGGGCCGGGTCTGGCGATGGCCGACCACGTGGACGACGGTTCCGAGTGTCGGGTCGACGCGGCGATCGAGGTGGTGACCCGGTTCGTTCGTCACCTCCTCAGTCTGCCAGCCGAACTCGGGGCGGAACGGTTGACGACCCGGTGTCGACGGCGATAGGGAACAGGCGTGGATTCGTCGCGACCCGTCGTACATCTGGTCGGGGAGTCGGTGAGCGTCGTTCTCGAGGTGTCCGGAGGCGTACCCGTGATCGAGCACTGGGGGAGTCGAGTCGGCTCGACCGACGGTTGGACATCGACGACCTCGGGAGTGCCGCACGGAGGTCTCGACGAAGTGGTCCCCCTCTCGGTGGTTCCGGCCGAGGGATTCGTCGGACGTCCCGGTCTCGCCGGCCATCGGCGCGGTGGTCGCCATTGGTCGCCTCGATTCCGTCACGTCGATCACGTGGTCGATCGAGATTCCGGTTCGTCGACTCTCGAGCTCCGAGGTCGTGACGAAGTCGCCGAACTCGACGTCGTCACACGTGTCTCGTTGATCGACGACGTCATGTCGATCGCGGTCTCACTCGTCAACATGGGTGATGGTCCGTACATGCTCGATGCGTTGTCGGTGGCCGTCCCCGTCGCCGATCGGGCCGTTCGACTCGGGACCTACTCGGGACGATGGGGAGCCGAATTCACTCACGAACGTTTCGACTGGCCGGTCGGAGCGTGGAGTGTCGAGAATCGCACCGGACGAACCTCGCACGAACACCCTCCGTATCTCTGGGCCCTGTCGAGAGATGCCGACGAATGGTCCGGTCACGTGTGGGGTGTGCACTTGGCGTGGAGTGGCAATCACGTGATGTACGCCGAACGCTTGGTCGACGGGCGCCGCTACGTGCAGACGGGAGAACTCTTCCATCCGGGTGAGATGTGCGTGTATCCCGGCGAGACGTACACCACTCCGACGGTCATCGGGGTGTACTCGTCACAGGGCCTGTCACTCGCATCGCAGGGCTTCCACCGCGAAGCGCGGCGTCGACGCCCGCACCTGCGATCGCTGCGCAAGGTGCACCTCAACACGTGGGAGGCGGTGTATTTCGATCACGGTCCCGTCCGTCTGAAGGAATTGGCCGAGTCGGCCGCCGATCTCGGTGTGGAGCGGTTCGTTCTCGACGACGGATGGTTCGGTCGGCGTCGTGACGACGGGGCCGGCCTCGGCGACTGGGAAGTCTCACAGGACGTGTATCCCGAGGGTTTGACACCGCTGATCGACCACGTGCACTCACTCGGTATGGACTTCGGAATCTGGGTCGAACCCGAAATGGTCAATCCCGACAGTGACGTGTTTCGAGCTCATCCCGACTGGGTGCTGTCGACCGAGGGTTACGACGCTCCGCTCGGGCGGCGTCAGCTGGTCCTCGACCTCGCTCGACGCGACGCGTTCGAACACGTACTGGCCCGTCTCGACACCTTGCTCGCCGAGAACGACATCGACTACGTGAAGTGGGACATGAACCGTTGGGTGGTTCAGGGGAGTGGCGTCGACGGCAAGGCTGGATCGCACCAGCAGACCCACGCCGTCTACCGGTTGATCGACGAACTTCGCCATCGACATCCCGGTGTGGAGTTCGAATCGTGCGCATCGGGAGGGGGGCGGATCGATCACGAAATGCTTCGGCGCGTCGAGCGTTTCTGGACCAGTGACAACAACGATCCGACCGAGCGGGCACGCATTCATCACGGGGCCACCATGCTTCTCCCGCCCGAGGTGCTCGGAACTCATGTCGGGCCCTCGCCGGCGCACAACACCGGACGACGAACGTCGATGGCGTTCCGAGTGGCTCTGACTCTGTTCGGTCACATGGGTGTCGAAGCCGACGTGACGAAGCTCGACGAGCGTGAGCGAGCCGTACTCCGGCATGGCATCGATCTCTACAAGACCCATCGCGACCTCGTGCACTCCGGTCGCTTCTTCCGTGTTGATCGTGATCCATCGGGCCTGTGCTTCGGAGTCGAGAGCGACGACGGACGCGAAGTGCTGGTGTGTTTGATGCAGATCGACTCGTGCATCGATCCGGCTCACTGGCGACTCCCCGGATTGCGTGGCGACGAGCATCGAACGATTCGATCCGTATCGCTCGTGCCGGGAGGGGGGAGTCGAGACTCGATCGGTTCGACGCGTCGACAGCCCGCGTGGTGGGAGAGCGTGTCTCGCGACGGGGAATTCCACGTGTCGGCCGAGGTGTTGCGCACGGTCGGACTTCCGGCTCCGACCCTTGCCCCCCAGCGGGCCGTAGTACTCCACGTGTCCTGCTCGTAGGCTCGGACTTCGTGTCCGATCCGACGTCTGCTCGTATTTCCACCGACGTCGTGGCCAAGGTCGCTCGACTGGCCCGCCTCGACGTATCACCCGACGAGATCTCCCGACTCACGTCACAACTCGACGGAATGCTCGAGCACTTCGCCGACATCGACGCCCTCGATCTGGCCGACGTCGAGCCCATGACGCAGCCGTATCCGCTCGTCAACGTGATGCGTGACGACGTGGTGGCACCGAGCCTCGACCGAGACGAAGTGCTGGGTGCCGCTCCGTCCGCCGAGGACGGACGCTTCCGAGTTCCCCCGATCGTCGGATTGGAGGGCTGATGTCGCTCACCGAGAACTCGGCGTTCGAGATCGCCTCCGAAGTTCGATCCGGTCGGCTGCGTGCCATCGACGTGTTGGAGGCCCACCTGGCCAACGTCTCGGCCCGTGAAGCCGAGATCCACGCGTTCAACACGGTGACGGCCGATGAGGCTCGGCGAGTCGCCGCCGAGGTCGACGCCGCCGTCGCCGCCGGACGCGACCCCGGACCCCTCGCCGGAGTTCCGGTCGCGCTGAAGGACAACATGTGCACCCGAGGCGTGCCCACCACGTGCTCGTCGAAGATCCTCGACGGTTGGAAACCGCCCTACGACGCCACGGTCGTCGAACGTTTGGCCCAGGCGGGTGCGGTGGTCGTGGGCAAGACCAACCTCGACGAATTCGCCATGGGATCGAGCACCGAGAACTCGGCCTTCGGACCGACTCTCAATCCGCACGACATCACGCGAGTGTCCGGTGGCTCGAGTGGTGGGAGTGCAGCGGCGGTCGCAGCGCGCTTCGCATCGGTGTCGCTCGGCAGCGACACCGGTGGCTCCATCCGTCAGCCAGCGGCGCTGTGCGGAGTGGTCGGAGTGAAGCCGACCTACGGCACGGTGAGTCGGCACGGATTGGTGGCCTTCGCCAGCAGCCTCGATCAGATCGGGCCGTTCTCGCACGACGTTCGAGACTCGGCTCTTCTTCTCGAGACGATTAGCGGCCACGATCCTCTCGACAGCACCTCGATTCCGCAGCCACCGCTGCAACTCCTCACCGAACTCGACCGCGGTGTGCAGGGTCTGCGGATCGGCCGCATCACCGATCTTCCCGGTGGAAGCGAACCCGAGGTCGATGAACGGCTCGCCGAGGCCTTCGACGCATTGACGCGAGCAGGAGCGACCATCGTCGACGTTGAGCTGCCGTCGATGAAGTACGGGCTCACTGCGTATTACCTCGTGGCGCCGGCCGAAGCGAGCAGCAACCTCGCTCGATACGACGGGGTTCGGTACGGCCTTCGGGTCGATGCGCCCGACACCAACACCATGTACATGGCAACTCGCGCCGCCGGATTCGGTGACGAGGTGAAGCGACGCATCATGCTCGGCACGTACGCCTTGTCGGCGGGTTACTACGACGCCTATTACGGCAAGGCGCTGAAGGTCCGCCGTCTCATCTCCGACGATTTCGCCCGGGCCTATCAGAAGGCCGACGTTCTGTTGACTCCCACTTCACCGATCGTCGCCTTCCCGGTGGGTTCGAAGGTCGACGATCCGCTGTCGATGTATCTGTGCGACGTGTTCACCATTCCCACCAATCTGGCCGGGCACCCGGCCATGAGCGTTCCCTTCGGCACCGGAGCACACGGTCTTCCCGTGGGTGTGCAGGTGCTGGCGCCGACCCTTGGTGAACAGGTCATGTTCAGAGTGGCGGCCGAACTCGAACGGGGTGCGCGATGAGCGAGACGTTCATGATCGACGGCTACGAACTCGTGTGCGGTCTCGAGGTGCACGTCGAGCTGGCCACGGCGACCAAACTCTTCTCGGCGAGCGCCAACCGCTTCGGCGATGAACCCAACGTGCACATCGACCCCGTCACCTTGGGTCTGCCGGGTGCTCTTCCGGTGCTCAACCGACGGGCGGTCGAGTTGGCGATGCGAATCGGACTGGCGCTCAACTGCACGGTTCAACCGTGCACTTTCCACCGCAAGAACTACTTCTATCCCGACATGCCGAAGGCGTATCAGATCTCACAGTACGACCAGCCCCTCAACGTGGACGGCTGGCTCGAACTGCCGGGCGGGAAGCGCATCGGAGTCGAGCGTGCTCATCTCGAGGAGGACACCGGAAAGAGCACGCACATCGGCGGCTCGGGTGGACGTATTCACGGCAGCGATCATTCCCTCATCGACTTCAACCGAGCCGGCGTTCCGCTCGTCGAGATCGTCGGGCGTCCCGACATCACCTCACCCGAAGAGGCGCGTCAATACGTGACCGAACTGCGTCAGATTCTCGTGGCGATCGGGGCCTCCGATGCCAAGATGGAAGAGGGCTCGATGCGCTGCGATGCGAACGTGAGCGTTCGCAAACCGGGCGATCCGCTCGGTACGCGTTGCGAGATCAAGAACGTCAACTCGGTTCGTTCGCTCGGTCGGGCCATCGAGTACGAGGCCCGTCGTCAGATCGCTCTGATCGAGGGTGGAGAAAAGGTTCGTCAGGAAACCCGTCACTGGGACGAGACCGACGGTCGCACGCACACCCTGCGAACGAAAGAGGACGCCGACGACTACCGGTACTTCCTCGAACCCGATCTCGTTCCCTTGGTGCCCGAATCGTCGTGGATCGACTCCGTTCGGGAGTCGTTACCGATGCTCCCGCGAGAAAGACGGCAGCGTCTCTCCGCGGCGACCGGTGCGGCGGCCGATGGCGAAGCGGTCATGGTGGTGGTCGAGCGTGGACAGGACGACTACGTCATCGCCGTCGGCGAGGCGGGGGCCGACGTGGCCCGTGCTCTCGTGCACGTGAAAGAGGCGTACGCCGAACAGGGTGCGTCACCCGCGGTTCCGGCGTCCGATCTGGCTGGTCTCATCACGATGGAGACATCGGGCGCGCTCACGGCCACGCAGGCCAAGATGGTTCTGGCCGACATCGTGGAAGCCGGTGGAGGTGATGCGGCAGCGATCGCGGCCGCCAAGGGATTCGAAGCCATGGACACGTCGGAACTCGAAGCCATGGTCGACGAGGCCATCGCTGCGAATGCCGATGCATGGGCCAAGTACTGCGGTGGAGAAGACAAGGCGATGGGCGCCCTCGTCGGCGCGATCATGAAGTCGAGCAAGGGCAAAGCCGATGGCAAGGCCGTGACCGCACTGCTGCAGGCGAAGCGAGGTTCGTGACTCCGTGATCGATCACGTCCTGATCAACGACCTGCGGTTCGAGAGCATCATCGGTGTCCTCGATCACGAGCGACTGGCACCGCAGCCGTTGCGTGTCGACGTCGACATGGAGATCGATCTGCACGACGCCGGTGCGTCCGACGACCTGGAGCAAACGGTTCATTACGGAGAGGTCGCCGTGGCCCTTGCCAACCTCGCCCGTGACACTCAATACCTACTGCTCGAACGTCTCGCCCAGCACATGGCCGAAGTGGTGTTGTCGTTCCCGCTCGTACGGGCCGTCGAATTGACACTCACGAAGTTGAACCCGCCGATTCCCGAGCAGATCGACTCGACTGCCGTGCGTATCCGACGCGTGCGATCTGAGGTCTCGACGACAACTCGACACCGGGCGATCGTGGCCCTCGGGAGCAATCTCGGCCATCGTGAGACTCACCTCCGATTCGCCATCGAACGTCTCGGCGAGAGCGTGACCGCCCAGTCGCAGGTTTTCGAAACCGACCCGGTGGGTGGCCCCGACGACCAAGGTGCGTATCTCAACATGGTGGTGGAACTCGAGACCGAACTCGACCCTTACGCGCTGTTGCGTTGGCTGCACCGCATCGAAGCCGATGCCGGACGCGAACGAGTGGTGCACTGGGGTCCGCGTACTCTCGATCTCGATTTGCTCTTCTTCGACGATGTGGTGATCACCGGTGGCAACTTGGCGGTACCGCATCCTCGTTACGCCGAACGTCGATTCGTGCTCGCCCCCCTCAGTGAGGTCGCTCCCGAGAAGTGCCCCGAGGGTTGGGAGCGCGATCTACCTCCCGATGCGGTGTATCCACGGGGTTCGTTGAACTGACGTCAGACGAGGCCGAGTTCGCGTTCGACTCGGCGTACTTTCTCGGGATAGTGGACGCGCCCGAATTCGGGCCGTTGTCGCAGAACGATCTCGAGCAACTCGTCGTGCTGAGCCGTTTCCTTCCAAGGGAGGGCGATGTAGAGCGGAAGATCGAAGACTCGAAGTGCGTCGAGATTCGAGTAGACCCGCTTCTGGTACAGATAGCGCTCCTCCCAGGGCCAGTTCGACGGCGCGAATCCCGTGCCCGGATCGAGAATGCACGACGAGCGCAAGCCGTAACGATCGGCAACGACCAGTTGTTCGGCGAAGAAGTCGAGCATGACCTGAACCGGGTCGGCTCGGACGAGCTCCATTTGACGCGGGTTGGGTCCGGAGAGGAAGGGCAAGACGATCGGCACCTGGAAGTCGGCCGCCACCTGCCACATCTCGTCGGTCTGCATGCCGTCGGCGGCATTGATCACGGTGGCTCCGTGCTCGAGTGCGCGACGCGTGACCTCGGGCTTCCACGAGTCGATGCTCAGCGGAACGTCGAAGGCAGCAAGAGCGTCGACGATGGCCTCGAGTCGCGACCATTCCTCTTCCCACGACACGACGGTCGCGTTGTCGGTCGATCCCTGGCCCCCGAGATCGATTCCTTGACAGCCGTGGTCGAGCAGATATTTTGCTCGTCGAGTAGCGGCTTCGGGTGTGGTCGCTATTGAATCGGTGTTGAGTGAATCGCCCGACGCGTTCACGACTCCGTACAGGAACATGACGTCAGGCTACGACGAGGATCGATCGATGAGCAGAATCAAGACATTCGATCCGAGTGGCTGGAATCTCGAGACCGCACTCGCCGCCAAAGGCGACCGGTCCGTGTCGGTGTGCATCCCGTGTCGCAACGAAGCCGAGACCATCGGCGATCTGGTGCGCATGATCGATCAGTCCCTTCTCGGCAGTCTGGTCGACGAGATGATCGTTCTCGACGACGGATCGACCGACGGCACGGCCGACATCGCCGAGGAAGCCGGAGCCACTGTCGTTCCCGTGGATGTGGTCCATTTCTTTCACGGATCGGCGCGAGGCAAGGGCAACGCTCTCTGGTCGAGCCTCGTTGCCAGCAACGGTGACTTCGTGGTGTGGTGCGACGGTGACATCACGAGTTTGACCCCGGAGTGGATCGTGCGTCTCGTGATGCCGCTGTTGATCGATGACGAGTTGGGCCTGGTGAAGGCCAGTTATCAGCGTCCGTCCCACCTCGGAGGCGGCGGTCGAACGACCGAACTCGTGGCGCGTCCGTTGTTGTCACTCTTCTTTCCCGAGCTGGCCGAACTTCAACAGCCCTTGGCTGGTGAGTACGCCGGTCGTCGCTCGATGCTCGAGTCGATTCCCTTCGCCACCGGATGGGGAGTCGAGATCGGCATGATCGTCGACATGTTCGAGAAGTTCGGTGTCAACTCCTTGGGCCAGGTCGATCTGGGGATGCGACTGCATCGGCACCACCGGCTCGAGACCCTGGCGATTCAAGCCGCCGAGGTCACGGCGACTCTGTTGTCGCGACTCCCTGATGCACCGTCGTTCGCCGAGGTGACCCCCCGACTCGTTCGCAAGGTCGGTGATCCGATCGAACTCAACTTGATGGTACGACCACCAGTGTCGTCACTCTCCCGGTTCGGAGTCTCGTAAGTAACGCAAGAACACGAAACCACCGTCGTGAGCGACGTGGGCGAGATGCCACGGCTCGCGCATGGCCCAGGCACCTTCGGCCAGCCGATCGCTGCGGCCGGCGACGAATCGTGGCGCGACGGTCAACCACACTTCGTCGACGAGATCTGCGCCGAGCATCTGACCGTTGAGTGACGGGCCGCCTTCGAGCGCGCACACGTCGCCCGGGAGGCTCTTCACGATGTCACGCACGTCGCCGGAAACGATGCGGGTATTGCCGGCCGAGACGTGCGCGTCGTGATGACGGCCGAGGTCGCCCGATGACGACATGACGACGAGGGTCTGATGAGCGGGAAGAGGCGAGTAACCATCGGCCCGCACGGTTTCGGCTCCGACGAACACGCAGTGGGCCGTGCGATGGAGGTGAAGAAAGACGTCACGATCAGTGGGGCCACCGAGCAGATGTGACGCCCCCTCGATCGCCACGGCTCCGTCACCGGTGGCGATCATCGACATGACGATCCAGGGTCGATCGGGGTGCCGGCGGCGACTGGTGAGGTCGTAGGCCTCGGCGACCGTCACCTGACCGGCCCGGGGGTGGAGAAGGTGCACGACACGTGTCTACCGGGTGGGAGGGGATGCCGAGACCCTCGTGTGACGTGTGATCAGAGCCGTGGTCGGGGGCGATCTCGATCTGACGTGGCGTCAGATCGGTGGGGTAGGGTCGGGGCATGTATCTGGCCGAGACACCCGATCAGCAAGCCCTTCGCAAAGAGCTGCGCGAGTACTTCGCCGCCATGCTCACTCCCGAGGTTCGTGCCGAACTCGGAGAATCCGGGGAGGGCAAACCCATTTTCCGTGAACTCATTCGTCAGATGGGGTCCGATGGCTGGCTCGGACTCGGTTGGCCGGTCGAGTTCGGCGGTCAGGGCCGTCCGGCCACCGATCAATTCATCATGTTCGACGAGATCCAGCGGGCGCACGCTCCGTTCCCGTTCGTCACCGTCAACACCGTCGGACCGGCGATCATGGCGCACGGAACCCAGGCTCAGAAGGATCAGTACCTCACCGGAATTCTGAAGGGTGAGGTCAATTTCGCCATTGGATACACCGAACCCGAAGCCGGCACCGACCTCGCCAGTCTGCGCACCACCGCCGTGCTCGACGGAGACGAGTGGGTCATCAACGGCAACAAGGTCTACACGTCGGGTGCCAATCAGTCCGACTACGTGTGGTTGGCCTGCCGCACCGACACCGAGGCCCCGAAGCATCAGGGCATCACGATCATCATCGTTCCCACCGACACGCCGGGGTTCGAATGGACGCCCATCACCACGGTGGGTGGAGTCGTCACCACCGCGACCTACTACACCGACGTTCGTGTGCCGAAGGAGAACGTGATCGGCGAGATCAACGGTGGGTGGAAGCTCATCACGATGCAGCTCAATCACGAGCGCGTCGGTCTGGCCGCTCTCTCGGGTCTCACCGAGCGCCTGTGCGACGACGTCACGACATGGTGTCGTGTGACGCCATCGGGTGGTCCGAACGGCGAGAAGATGATCGATCTTGCCTGGGTCCAGGCCGACCTCGCCAAGTGCGCGGCCCTACTCGATGCCATCCGGCTGATGACGTGGAAGCTCGCCAAGAGCGTGGCTGACAACACGCTCGGTCCGGCGGAGTCGAGTGGTGTGAAGGTGTTCGGCACCGAGCGGGCCGTCGAGGTGTACCGCATCCTGCAGGGAATTCTCGGACCGGTGTCCCACCTGCGCGATGGGTCGCCGGGAGCCGTGATCCACGGTGAGGTCGAGCGAGCGGCTCGCGCCGCTCAGATCAACACCTTCGGTGGTGGTGTGAACGAGATTCAGCGCGAACTCGTCGCGTCGGCTGGTCTTGGTCTGGCCCGCGCCCGCTGAGTGCCCTCGTCTCGTCAGAGACGCTGAATGCCCCAGTCTCGTCAGAGACGCTGAATGCCCCAGTCTCGTCAGAGACGTTGAATGATGGTGCCGGTCGAGACGGCTCCGCCACAGCACATGGTGACGAGAGCGATTTCTTTGTCGCTGCGCTCGAGTTCGTGCAGCGCGGTGGTGATGAGGCGGCTGCCGGTCGATCCGACCGGGTGACCGAGTGCGATCGCTCCGCCGTTCACGTTGACCTTGGTCATGAGTTCGTCCCGACTCACACCGTGAACCTGGGCCCACGAGAGCACAACGCTCGCAAAGGCCTCGTTGATCTCGACGATGTCGATGTCGGCCATCGTCATACCGGCGTCGCGTAGCACCTTCTCGGTGGCTTGCACCGGTCCGTCCAGGTGGTAGAAGGGCTCGGCACCCACCAGGCACTGAGCAATGATGCGGGCTCGTGGTCGTCGACCTTCGGCGCGCGCCTTGTCCTCGTCCATCCAGAGCACGGCGGCTGCACCGTCACTGATCTGACTCGAGTTGCCAGCCGTGTGGATGCCATCGGGCAACACCGGGTTCAGCGACGCCAACTTCTCGGCCGAGGTTTCGCGCAGACCACCGTCTCGGGTCACCACGACGACGTTGCCCTCGGCGTCGATCACTTCGACCGGAATGATCTCTCGCTCGAAGCGCCCTTCCTCGGTCGCTCGGATCGCCTTCTGCTGAGAGATGAGTCCGAGGTGGTCGACGTCGGCGCGGGTGATGCCGCGACGCTGAGCGATTCGCTCGGCGGCACCGAACTGATCGGGCATGTCGATCGCGAAATCACTCGGCTTCGAGCTGCCGTTGACGAACGTGACGTCGGTGCCTTCACCGACCCTCGGCACGTTCGCTCCGAGCCACACCTTGCTCATGTGCTCGACACCGCATGCCAATCCGGTGTCGACGACTCCGGCAGCGATCATGTTGTGGATCAGGTGATTCGCCTGCTGGCTCGAACCGCATTGAGTGTCGATCGTGGTGGCAGCGATCTGCCAGGGCAGACCTTGGGCCAACCACGCCGTGCGCGACACGTTGCTGGCTTGCTCACCGGCCTGAGTGACGCATCCGCCGATGACCTGACCGATCGACATGGGGTCGACTCCGGCTCGCTCGAGGACTCCGGCCTGGATGCTGCCCAACAACGTGGCGGCGTGGGTCTCGGTGAACTGTCCGTTGCGCTTACCGATGGCCGAACGACCGGCCTCGACGATGACGGGCTTACCCATGGTGTGAACCTCGTTCTTTCAGTGGTGTGGGGTGAGTGAGCGATCGGGGATCAACGTCGCGAGAGCGCAACGGGAAGGTGCTTGATGCCGTGGATGAAACTCGACTGGAGCCTCGAGATCTCCCCGGTGAGTTCGATGCCGGCGACCCGCTTCGAGAGCTCCTCGAAGAGAATGCGCATCTCGAGGCGAGCGAGGTTGGAGCCGAGGCAGAAGTGCGGTCCGCCGCCCCCGAAGGTGACGTGCGGGTTGGGAGTGCGACCGATGTCGAAGCGGTCGGGGTCGGCGAACACTCGCTCGTCGCGGTTGGCCGATGGGTAGAACATGGTGACCGAGTCGCCTTCGGCGATCGTCACGCCGTGCAGCTCTACGTCGCACGTGGCGGCCCGGCGGAAGTAATTGACCGGGGTGGCCCAGCGGAGGATTTCCTCGACGGCCGAGGTCACGAGCGACGGGTCGGACTGCAGGCGACGCCATTCGTCGGGGTGTTCGATCATCGCCGCCACACCGTGGCTGATGCCGTTGCGTGTGGTCTCGTTGCCCGCCACGGCCAGCAGCATCATGAAGAGATCGAATTCGTGCTCGGTGAGCACGTCACCGTCGTGTTCGCTGATGAGCGTGGTGATGATGTCGTCCTTCGGATTGGCCTTGCGTTCGAGAGCCAACTGATTGGAATACATGTAGAGCTCGGTGGCGGCGGCCATGCCACCTTCGGGATCGGATCCGTATTCGGGGTCGTTGGCGCCGATCATGGCGTTCGACCAGTCGAACACCTTGCGTCGGTCCTCCACCGGGATACCCACCAATTCGGCAATGGCGATGAGCGGAAGTTCGGCCGAGACCTTGTCGACGAAGTCGACATTTCCCGCCTCGATGGCCTCCTCGATCAGTTGTACGGCGACATCGCGGAAATGCGACTCGAGCATGCGCATGGCTTTTGGCGTGAAGCCTCGACTCACGAGCGTGCGCAGACGAGTGTGGTCGGGTGGATCGAGATCGATCATGAGGCGCGCCGAGTCGTTGTCGATCTCGGTCAGGGCCTCGTTCATGAGGGAGCCCTTCTTGGCCGACGAGAACGTCTGGAACTTGCGGCTCACCTCGACCACGTCGGTATGGCGGGTGATGGCCCAGAATTCTTCGGTGTAGGCGGGTTCCACGCCCCGACACTTCAGGACCGGTGCTTCGTCTCGAAGTTGCTTGTACAACTCGAAGGGAGGGCCGAACTTGTACGACGCGTGCGAGATCACGTCGAGTGTGTCGAAACTCAGGTCGTACTTCATCATCTACCCCTCGTTGTCGTGAAGTGATCGTTCAGCGGTCGGTCCCGAGGATCAATCCGCTGGTCGGAACTCCGGTGCCGGCGGTCACCAGCACGTTCTCGACACTATCCACCTGGTTCACGCTGGTTCCACGCACCTGGCGGACACCCTCGGCGATTCCGTTCATGCCGTGGAGATAGGCCTCACCGAGCTGACCGCCGTGGGTGTTGATCGGCAGTCGACCGCCGATCTCGAGTGCACCGTCGGCGATGAAGTCCTTGGCGTCGCCCCGAGCACAGAAACCGAATTCCTCGAGCTGCATGAGTACGTAGGGCGTGAAGTGGTCGTAGAGAATCGCCGTCTGGATGTCGGATGGCGACAACCCCGAGGATGTCCAGAGCTCGTCGGCGACGACCTTCATCTCGGGGAGCTGCGCGATGTCGTCGCGGTAGAACGACGTCATCGTCCATTGCTGGTCGCCGGCACCTTGGGCGCCGGCGAGCACCACGGCCGGCGTGTTGGGAAGGTCGCGAGCACGCTCGACGCTCGTGACGACGAGAGCTTGTCCGCCGTCGGTCTCCTGACAGCAGTCGAGGAGGTGCAAGGGGTCGACGATCCAACGGCTGTTCTGGTGATCCTCGAGGGTGATGGGCTGCTCGTGGAACCAGGCGGCCGGATTGTTGGCGGCGTGCCGACGTCCGGCCACGGCGACCCGACCGAAGTCGAGCGACGTCGCGCCGTACAGGTGCATGTAGCGACGAGCCACCATGGCCACCCAGCTGGCGGGCGTGAGGAGTCCGGCCGGGGTGGTCCAGGAGAACTGGGCGCGCTCGGCGGTGGCCGACGCGTCGAGGTCTTGCACTCCGGCACCGAAGCGGCGTCCACTGCGTTCGTTGAACGCGCGGTAACACACGACGGCGTCGGCGACGCCGGTGGCCACGGCCATGGCGGCCATGACGATGGTTCCACACGCTGCGCCACCGCCGTAGTGGACCCGACTGAAATGCCTCAGTGATCCGATGCCGACGTGGCGAGCGATCTCGATGTCGGGATTGTTGTCGGTGGAGTACGTGACCATGCCGTCGATGTCGGACGGAGCCAGACCACTGTCGGCGATGGCGGCTGCAACAGCTTCGCTCGCCAAACTCATCTCACTGCGACCCGAGTCCTTGCTGAATTTGGTGGCACCGATGCCGACGATGGCCGCCTTGCCACCGAGTCGATTGCCGATTCGGGTGATGCTCATGGCAGCACCACTTCGACCGTGGCGTTCATGTGGTCGCCGAGTGAATTCGATCCCTTGACGGCGACGGTCACCAGACGTTCACCCGGATCGACCGACGTGACCTCACCGGTGATCACCATGGTGTCGCCGGGGTAGTTGGGGGCGCCGAGGCGGATCTTGACCGAACGGAGGATCGCATTCGGCCCGGTCCAGTCGGTCACGAAACGGCCCACGAACGAGTTCGACGTGAGGATGTTCATGATGATGTCCTGCGACCCGCGCTCCTTGGCCACGTCGGGGTCGTGATGCACGACCTGGTAGTCGCGAGTGGCAATGGCCGTCGAAACGATGAGGGTGCGAGTGAGCGGAAGGTCGAGCGACGGAAGCACGTCGCCCACGTTCACCGATGCGAACGTTCGAGTGTCGGGAAGCTTGGTGGCGGTCATGAATGTTCCAGTCTCGTCAGGCGCGGGCGATGAGTTGGCCGAGGCGGGCGAGATGCGAACTCGCCGAACCGAGTTGGTTGGCGAGTTGGATCCCCCACAGGAAGAAACGGTGCACGGGGTAGTCGACGTCGGCACCGATGCCGCCGTGGAGATGCTGTGAGGCCGTGACGACCTGTTGTGCCCCCTCACTGCCCCAGTACGCAGCGACCGCGACGTCACGGCGCGCATCGAATCCCTCGGCCAGACGCCAAGCGGCATTGAGAGCCGTCACACGCATCGCTTCGGTGGTGATGTAGCCATCGGCGGCTCGTTGGGTGGTGGCCTGAAAAGCCGACAGCGGTTTTCCGAACTGCTTGCGGCTCGACAGGTGGGCGGCCGTCATGATGATCGAGCCTTCGGCGACCCCTACTTGAATGGACGCGAGGGCGACGACTGCGTGTTCGAAGGCTGAGCGCAGCATCTCGCCACCGTCGTGCTCGCACGAACCGTCGGGCAGGGTCCCGAGGAGAGCCGTGACGGGCAGGGTGCAGTCGATGTCGAGGTGAGCGTGCGGCTCGAGATTGGTCGTGGTGACCGGGACGACGTTCACTCCCGGTGCATCGAGAGGCAGAAGGAGAAGGGCCGGCCGATCGTTCTCACGCCGAACCGAGATCAGAGCGACGTCGGCGTGTTGAGCGAACGGGACGGCCGGCTTGGTGCCGGTCACCTTCACGGTGCCGCCGTCGACCACTGCGGTGGTGTTGGGTCGGGCGATGTCGTTCGCCCCGAATTCGGCCAGTCCGAGTGTGACGACCTTGCTGCCGTCGGCGACGGCGTTCAGCAGTGATCGCTGCTCGGTGGTTCCGTAGTCGGCGACGGTGAGACCGACCACGCCAGTCGTCCACAGCGGAACGAGTGCCACGTGCCGTCCCTGAGCCATGAGGGCGAGTGAGAGTTCGACCGGACCGAATCCGCTGCCGCCGTTCTCCTCGGGCACGCAAAGAGCCTGAACGCCACTCGCCGCGAGTTGGGACCAAGTTTCGCGATCGAAGCCGTCACCCTTTTCGACGCTCTTCACTCGATCGACGGTCGATTGCCCGGCGAAGACCTGCTCGGCGAGGTCGCGAATGACCTCCTGTTCCTCGCTCAGTTCGAAGTTCACTGTGAGCCTCCTGCGTCGGTTCCCTCGAGTACGGCAAAGGGAAGTTTCATATCGGGGTCAGTCGCTTCGATCACGATGCCGACGCGCGCGCCGACCTCGAGGCCCTCGGACGAGTTGCCCTTCACGTTCATGATCATGCGGACCGTCATGTCATCGGGTCGGGCATCGGCTGGCGAGTCGACGTCGACCAGAAGGATGGGGAGTGGATAGTCGAAGCTCGGGATCTGCGGGTAGTGCGTGATCACGAAGCTGTGGATCGTTCCCGACATCGGCATGTCGACGTCGGTCCACGAGAGCGAGTGACACGACGGACACATCGGGCCGGTGGGGAAGCGAAGAGTCGAGCACTCGGTACAACGTTGGGCGAGGAGCCGGCCGTCGTTCAGGCCGTCGAACCACCATTTGTTGTCGAACGTGGTGGCTGGTCGCGGACGAGGTGGTTTCGGCTTCTGGGTGGGCGCCTTCGCCTTGGGTCGGAATCGGAAGATGCGGAACATCATCTGACCGACCAGTTGCTCGTCGGCGTCGTAGTAGTCCTGACGTGTGGTGACGAAGTGACCGGTGCCGAGGCCGGTCGTCTTCTCGTCGCTGATGGTGTCGATGACCGTGCGCATGGTGAGGCGGTCGCCGGGTCGGAGATAGCGGTGATACACCTGATCGCTGTTGGTGCCGACCACACTCGTGAATCCGCGCGAGAACAACAGTTGGTTCATGCGTTCGTACGGACCGTCGCCGTCACGTTTCGGACCTTCGATGCCGACCATCACCCACGACTGCAACATGGTGGGCGGGGCGACGATGCCCCCGTGCACGCTCTGCGCGGCCAGCTCGGCGTCGGTGTAGACGGGGTTCCGATCACCGACTGTTTCGACGAGGTGACGGATCATCGGAGCGTTCACCAGATCGGGAGCCGGTTCGGGAGGTCCGATCTCGAGGCCGACGTACGTCTGTAGTTCGGCGAAGAACGCAGCCTTGGCTTCGGGAGTCTCGTCGACGATCGTGCCGGTGGCGGATTCGGTGGAAGTCATGTGTCTCGAACGCTTTCTGGCTGAGGGAGGCTGACGTCAGGCGCGCGTCAGCGCGCTCCAGGGACGGTCCTTGTCGGACTGGGGTTCACGAGGAAGACCGAGCCCACGCTCGGCGATGATGTTGCGTTGGATCTCGTCGGTGCCGCCGCCAATGCGGATGGCGAATTGCGAGAGAAGGTGTTGGCCCCACTGGTTGTCGTGCGGAGCGTCGTCACCCCACAGAGTGAAGCCGGGGCCGACGATCTCGGCGGCCAGATCGGCCGTGAGTCGCCAGTGATTGGCGTAGGCGAGTTTCAGGGTGAGCATTTCGGGGCCGGGCATGCGCATCTGACTCATCGCCGTACGCATACGGAAACCCAGGAAACGAAGGGTCTCGGAGCGGATGTGTGCTTGAGCGAGGCCTTGCCGGACTCGTGGATCGTCGGCGAGTCCGCGTTCGCGAGCGATCTCGGCGAGTTGAGCGACCGTCCAACCACCGCCGCCCGATCCGATGTGACTGCGCTCGTTGCTGAGGGTGGTCTGAGCGACCTTCCAGCCGCCGTCCACCTCGCCGAGAACGTTCGCGTTCGGAATGCGCACGTCGCTCAGGAACACTTCGTTGAAGTGCTGAACTCCGGTGATCTGCGTGATGGGGCGGATGTCGAGGCCGGGACTCTTCATGTCGAGAATGAAGTAGGTGATGCCGGCATGTTTCGGAGCTTCGGTGTCGGTTCGAGCCAGAAGAATCGCGTAGTCGGCGAACTGGCCGAAACTCGTCCACACCTTCTGCCCGTTCACGACCCACTCGTCGCCGTCGCGAACGGCGCGGGTGCCGAGAGATGCCAGGTCACTGCCCGAGCCGGGTTCGCTGAACAGCTGGCACCACACTTCGTCGCCACGCAGGATCGGGGCGAGGTGACGTTCCTGTTGTTCGGGTGAGCCATGGGCGATGAGGGTCGGGCCCACCATGCCGATCGACACCGCGAAGGCGCCGGTGGACACGTCGAAGGCCGCCATCTCCTCGGCGAAGATCGCCGCCTGAATCGCGCTCGCGCCCCGTCCTCCGAACTGCTTCGGCCACGTGATTCCGGCCCAGCCGTTGTCGAAGAGGACGCGCTGCCAGTCCCGGCATTTCTGGATGTGGCCGGCCAAGTCGTGTTCGCCGAGTTCGCCGGCTCCCTCCGACTTCAAGCGGGCGTGCTGGCCGAGCCAACTGCGCGCCTCGACCCGGAAAGTCGCCTCGTCCGGTGTGTCGCCGATGTGCATGTGCGTGCCTGTCTCCCCTGGCTGGACGGTTTCTGACAGTCTGTCAGAAACGCTTGGGACGTCCCCCATGGGGACGTCGGTCGAACGGGTCCCCCATGGGGGACGTCGAACGGGTCAGTCGGGCCAGGCCGCTCGACCCTCGAAGAACACCAGATCGTCCCGGCTGGTGAGCAGGTCGCGGCCCCTCGAGGTGTCGAGGACCCGGGGCCAGTGCTCGCGCAGGTCTTCGAGCGTGACCTCCGGCCCGCCGGACCAGCCTGGGTGGCCGACGGTCGAGATCAGGGAGGATCGCCCGGCACCGGCGGTGACCACGTGTCCGGTCACGTCGATGTCGTCGTGCACCAGCCAACAGGCGGCCGGGCTGCAGGCCGAGGGCGGGAAGTTCTCCTCCATCCAGCGACGGGTGTCTTCGTGGGGGTTGAGAGCCGCCGAGCGGGTGTAGCCGATCGGCATGAGGCAGTTGACCGTGATGCCGAGATCGGCACCTTCGTTCGCCAGCGAACGGGTGAGCCCGATCAGACCGGCCTTGGCGACCGAGTACGCCGGCATGCCGAGGGATCCGATGGCGGCGGCCGACGAGGTGACGAGGATGCGACCGAATCGGCGACTGACGAAATGCGGCCACGCAGCACGACACATGTTCCACGTGCCGACGAGATGAGTCGACAAGATGGTCTCGAGTTGGCGATCGGTCGTGTCGATGAAAGATCCGGTGGGTCCACCGCGGCCGGCGTTGTTGAGAACGATGTGCAGGTCGCCGAATTGGTCGATGGCCGAATCGACGATGGCACGTGTGTCATCGGCCTCGGCGACCGACCGCGTGTCGGCCACTGCCGTGCCGCCGTTCGACACGATGTCGGCGACCGTTGCGTCGGCATGCTCTCGGGAGACATCGTTGACGATCACGCGAGCGCCGCGTGAAGCGAGAAGGAGGGCGTGCTCGCGTCCGAGGCCGCGTCCGGCTCCGGTCACGATCGCGACACGATCGTCGAAGCGAACGTCGTTCATGCGTCGACACCGTACAGTTCTCGTATGGGCGACGAAAGACGCACGACCGTGATGGTGACCGGAGCGAGTCGGGGTATCGGTCGCGCCGTGGCCGTCGATCTCGCGGCACGCGGGTACGACCTCGTGCTCACGGCGCGCTCGGTCGACGGCGGAGCCACTTTCGACGGAACGTCACGAAGTGACGACCTCGCGGGTGTCGCCCTGTCGGGATCGATCAGCGAGACGGCCGAGGAATGTCGTCGCCGATCCGACGAGTGTCGAGT
>LFFH01000006.1 GCA_001510455.1 Actinobacteria bacterium casp-actino8 | reverse complement strand
CCGTCCCGAGGTCGATCGCAATGTCACGGCCGAGGGCCAGCGGATTGTTCCTGGCCATGGGCCGAAATGTTACAGATTGGGGAAGAAAATCCCGATCTCCCGCTCGGCCGAGGCCAGGGAATCCGACCCGTGGACGAGGTTCTCGGTGAAAAGAATCCCCAGGTCACCTCGGATGGTTCCCGGCGCAGCGGCGCGGGGATTGGTGGTGCCCATCATGGTGCGCACGACTTCCCACGTGTTCTCCGGTCCTTCGAGCACGAGGGCCACGACCGGGCCGCGCGACATGAACTCGACGAGATCGGCGTAGAACCCCTTCCCCACGTGCTCTTCGTAGTGGCGAGCGAGGGTGTCGGCATCGAGACTTCGGAGGTCGAGGGCGACCAGACGGAGCCCCTTGGCTTCGAAACGACCGAGGATCTGGCCGACGAGACCACGCTCGACGGCATCGGGCTTCAAGAGGACAAGGGTGCGATCGGACATGGGCGGGAACGCTACCGGCGTCGTAGCCGAGCGCGGGCGGCTCCCACCACGTACAGCGAGCCGGTCACGAGAACCGCATCGTCGGCCGACATGAACGCGAGAACGTGTTCGAGGGCACCCTCGACGTCACCGATCTCACGTACCTCGTCGCACCCGAGTTCTCGAGCTGCCCGCGCGACCTCGGATGCCGGAAGACCCCGCGGCGACGGGGCCGTGCAGCACACGACCTGATCGAACTCGTCGGCACGGAGCGCAGCGAGCATCTCACCCGGATCACGACCACGTAGACAGCCGACCACCAGGACGCGGCGGCCCGCCGGATCGAAGTCGTGGAAGAACACCGAGGCGCAGACGTCGGCCCCGGCCGGGTTGTGGGCACCGTCCACGATGACGAGCGGTTGGTGGTCGAGAATCTCGAAGCGGCCGGGCATCTCGACACCGGCGAATCCTTCCGACACGACCGACTCCTCGAGTGGGCGTGCGAAGAACGTTTCGACCGTGGTGAGCGCCACGGCGGCATTCGTGGCCTGATGGTGGCCATGAAGTGGGACGAGAACTTCGGGGTAGATCGTGGTCGGGGTGCGCAATTCGACGAATCGACCACCGAGAGCGAGTTCGTTCGATCCGACACCGAAGTCGGCATCTTGCACGAGCATCACGGCGGGGTTCGCGTCACGAAAGACGGCCAGCATTTCCGGGTCGGTCTCCCCCGTCACCAGAGCCGACGTCGGCGTCACGATTCCGGATTTCTCGCGCGCGATGTGAGCTCGTGTCGGTCCGGCGAATTCGGTGTGATCGAGACCGATGTTGGTGATCACCGCCACCTGAGCATCGACGACATTGGTCGCGTCCCAGCGACCGAGAAGTCCGACCTCGACGACCCCGACGTCGACCGCCTCATCGGCAAACCATCGGAATGCAGCCGCCGTGCAGGCATCGAAATAACCGGGCCGAACACCGGCGACGATCTCGAGATCGGCCACCGCACCGACCTGCTCCCCGAACGCCTCGTCCGAGATGGCTACGGCATCGATGGCCAGCCTTTCGTTCACTCGCTCGAGATGCGGACTCGTGTACGTACCCACTTTCAGTCCCGATGCCATCAACAGGCGCGTCACCATCTGGGCGGTGGAACCCTTGCCGTTGGTCCCGGTGATGTGGATCACCGGAGCGGCGTGTTGGGGATCCCCCATCGCCGAGCACAGACGTTGGATCACGTCGAGCGACGGCGCGTCGATACGTCCCGTCTTCTCATAGGACGCATGGGAATCGAGGTACGCGAGGGCCTGGTCGTAGTTCATCGGTGGATGTCCATGAACCAGGGTCTGGTCAACTGGCGGCGCGACGCGGTCGCGTCGAACGAACCGATGCGCGCGGCACGAGCGTGGGTGGCGCCTTGTCGGTGACGGTGTTCGTCTCGATCACGATCTTGGCCACGTCGGCTCGCCCCGGTAGTTCGTACATCGTGTCGAGCAACACCTCTTCGAGGATGGCTCGCAGGCCACGCGCACCGGTGCCCCGCTTGAGGGCGAGATCGGCGATGGCTGCCAGAGCGTCGTCGGCGATGTCGAGTTCGACGTCCTCGAATTCGAAGAACTTGGCGTACTGCTTGACGAGAGCATTCTTCGGCTCGACGAGGATCTTCACCAAAGCTTCCTGATCGAGATTCCGCACGGCGCCGACCATGGGAAGACGTCCGACGAATTCGGGGATGAGACCGAACGACAGGAGATCTTCCGGAAGAACCTGGGCGAACAATTCGCCGGGGTCCTTTTCGGCCTGACTGCGAACCGTTGCGTGGAAACCCACTCCCTTGTGTCCGATCCGCTGTTCGATGATCTTGTCGAGTCCGGCGAAGGCTCCACCACAGATGAAGAGAACGTTGGTGGTGTCGATCTGGATGAACTCCTGATGCGGATGCTTGCGGCCGCCTTGGGGCGGCACTGACGCCACTGTGCCTTCCAGAATCTTGAGGAGTGCCTGTTGCACTCCTTCACCCGACACGTCGCGAGTGATCGACGGGTTCTCACTCTTGCGGGCGATCTTGTCGATCTCGTCGATGTAAATGATGCCGGTCTCGGCCTTCTTCACGTCGAAGTCGGCGGCCTGAATGAGCTTCAGCAAGATGTTCTCGACGTCTTCACCCACGTAACCGGCTTCAGTGAGGGCGGTCGCGTCGGCGATGGCGAACGGTACGTTCAACATGCGCGCCAACGTCTGAGCGAGGTGGGTCTTTCCACAGCCGGTGGGGCCGAGCAGCAAGATGTTGCTCTTGGCCAACTCGACCTCGTCGCGCTTCGAGAGCGAGTGATCCTTCTGGTACTGGATGCGTCGGTAGTGGTTGTAGACCGCCACTGACAGAACCTTCTTGGCCTGGATCTGTCCGACCACGTACTCGTCGAGGAAGTCGAGGATCTCACGCGGGTTCGGAAGATCGTCCATCTTCAGATCGGACGCTTCGTTCACTTCCTCTTCGATGATCTCGTTGCAGAGGTCGATGCACTCGTCACAGATGTAGACACCTGGGCCGGCGATGAGCTTTTTCACCTGCTTCTGCGACTTGCCGCAGAACGAGCACTTCAGGATCTCACCCGTGTCTCCGAATTTCGCCACGTCCGACCTCCTCTCCGCTCGTGATCTCGACTGCGCTCTCGATGAGCGTGTCTCAGTCTGACTGATGACAACCGACGTTGTCGGCGATTTGTGTCAAGACCTTGAGAGGATCGATCAAAGACCCTGGTCAGCGAATGGGGCCGGTACGGTCGACCACGCCACGGGAGGAGATCACGTCATCGATGATCCCGTAGGCCAATGCCTCGTCGGCCTCCATGACGAAGTCACGGTCGGTGTCGGCGTGGATCCGGTCGATCGGCTGGCCGGTGTGGCTGGCCAGGATCTCCTCCAGGAGATCGCGCATGCGCATGATCTCCTTGGCGGCGATTTCGAGATCGGTGACCTGGCCGTAGCCGACCTGCCCATAGGGCTGATGGAGCAGGACTCGGCTGTGCGGCAGCGCCAGTCGCTTTCCCTTGGTGCCGGCGGCCAGAAGGACGGCCGCTGCACTCGCCGCCTGGCCGAGGCAGATGGTCGCGATGTCGTTCTTGATGAACTGCATCGTGTCGTAGATGGCGAACAACGCAGTGATGTCGCCTCCCGGACTGTTGATGTAGATGTTGATGTCCTTGTCGGGGTTCTCGCTCTCCAGGTGGATGAGCTGGGCACACACGAGGTTGGCGATCGTGTCGTCGATCGGCGTGCCGAGAAAGAGAATGTTCTCCTTCAGCAGTCGGCTGTAAAGGTCGTAGGCCCGTTCACCGCGGTTGGTCTGCTCGACGACCGTGGGGACGAAATAGTTGTAGGCCTCGAGGTTCATGCAGACTCTCCGTCGTGGTCGTGGTGATCATGGTCATGATGATCGGCTTCCGAGTGTCCCACGACCGTATCGGAGTCGAGAGCGTTGCCGCTCGCATCGACGTACTCCACGTGATGAACGAGCCAATCGAGAGCCTTCGACTTCCCGATCTCGGCCGCCAACTCCACCAATGCGTCATTGGCCACATAGGCGGCCCGTACCTGATCGACCGATACCAGTCGGGGCTTCTTCTTCGAACCCGACATCATCTGCTGACGGATGGCGTTTTCGTTGGTGCGTTGGGCGATCCCCACCAACTCTCGCTCGACGTCGTCCTCGGAAGCCGACAACTCCTCGGCCGCGACCACCGCTCGCAGGGCCAAGTCGACCTTGGCCGCCTTCACCGACTGCGGACGGAAGGACTCGACGAAGTCGGCCGCTTCCTGACCGGTGGCCTGGAGCCACTGCTCGAGGTTCATACCCTGCGCACTGAACTGCTGGACCACGTTCTGCACACGCCGCTGGAGATCAGCCGACACCATCGACTCGGGCGGATCCACCTCCACCAGTTCCGCGAGCTGATCGGTGACCTTTTCGACCAGGTTCTGACGCACCTGATCCCAGCGAGCCTGATTCATGCGGGCCCGCACCGCCTCGCGCCAGGCGTCGAGAGTGTCGAATCCGTCGACATTGGTGGCGACCCACGCGTCATCGGCTTCCGGCAGGGAGAGCTCTTGGACCGCAGTCACTGCCACCGAGAAATCGGCCGCCTCTTCGGTGCCGTTCGGAGTGTCGGTGAACGAGAGTTGCGCTCCGGCGACCGCTCCGATCAGCTGCTCGTCGAAGGTGGGGCACACCCAGTTCTTCCCGATCTCGTACGACCAGTCGTCGACCGCCAACCCCACGACTGGCTCGCCATCGCGGGTTCCGACCAGATCCACGGTCACGAAGTCACCCGTGGTCGCCGGGCGATCGACGTCGACCAGCGTCCCGAGCCGACGTCGTTCGGCCGTCACGACTTCGTCGATGTCGGTATCGGCGACCTCGACAACGTCGATCTCGACGCGAAGACCGGCATATCCGGGAACCGACACCGTCGGACGAACTTCACACGTCGCCGTGAACGACACCGAGCCCGTCTCCTGTCCGCCGGTGATCTCGATGTCAGGGGTGGCGATGATGTCGACGTCGTTCTCACGAACGGCTCGCGCCAGATAGGACGGGATGCTGTCGTTCAGTGCTTGGCTTCGAGCCGCTTCGAGACCGATCCGAGCCTCGAGCACGCGTCGGGGTGCCTTGCCCTGACGAAAGCCAGGGAGACGAACTTCTCGGGCGATCTTGGCGAATGCGGCATCGATGTCTCGGTCGAAGTCGGATTCGTCGATCTCGACCGACAGCCGGACCTTGTTGCCGTCGAGGGCTTCACATGTCGTTTTCACAGAGCATTGAGTGTACCGGCGGCGAAACGTGCGTCCCCGGGGCCCGGCGACCTAGTGTGATCCCATGCCGACGTGGAAGCCTCACGCCCTTGCGAAGCCTCATAGTGATCAACTCGACCTGCGAGTTCGAGACATGGTCGTCTCCACAGTCGATCTACCCGACGTGCCGAACGGCACCGAGGGCCGGGTGCTACTGGCCAATGGGTTCAACTGGCTTCGCTACCGCGTGCAATTCGCGAACGGCGTCGAGGTCGGGGATCTCGACGGCCGCCACATCGCGCCCATCGGCCGAGCCGCCAAACGGCTGGCCAAGGCCGCCCGTCGCGCCTGACCGGACCAGTCTCACGTCGATCCCCGGTCGATCGGACACGCCACGTAGAGTCGTGTCGTGGACGTCGTCACCGATTCCCGACCCGATGGCCGTCGGCTGCGCGGTGAACGCAACAAAGAGGCCGTCGTTCTCGCTCTCTTGTCTCTGTTCGATGCCGGCGAGATCGAACCCTCGGCCGCTCGCGTCGCCGAAGTGGCGGGGGTGTCGGAGCGCTCGGTCTTTCGCTACTTCCTCGACAAGGACAATCTCGATTCCACCGCCATGACGCTCCAGTGGGAACGCGTCAAACACCTCTACGACGGCTTGGACGACACGGGTTCCTTCGACGAGCGACTGACCGCCATCCTCGAACATCGTCTGCGCCTCTTCGATGCCGTGCGCGGCGTCATGACGGCGAGTTCGGTTCGCGAACATCGCTCCGAGGTCATTCGGACGGCCTCCGATCTGCGTCGGAAAATCCTGCGCAAGCAAGTCGCCCGCCAGTTCGCTCCCGAAATCGCCGACCGGCCCCACGTGGCTCGAGCGGCCGACATGGCCCTCAGTCTCGAGACTTTTCTATACCTCGCCGATCAGTACTCACGTGCAACTCTTCGTCACACCGTCGAGACGACGCTGCGCGGGATTCTCGGCGAGCACTAATCCTCGTCGACGAGTCCGAGGGCGACCGAACGATCGGCCCACTCGTCGAGAACCCCTTCCAAGTGGTCGGGCGAGACGGGACGACCGACGAGGTAGCCCTGAATTCCGTCGCACCCCAATCGTCGAAGGAGGGTGAACTGCTCCACGGTCTCGACTCCCTCGGCCACGACCGTCATGTCGAGTGAGTGGCCGACCTCGATTCCCGACGTGACCATCGGATCGGGCTCCACGGCTCCGGGATCGAGTCGGTCGACCATCGCCCGGTCGATCTTCAGTTCGGTGAAGGGAGCGACGAGGAGACGTTCATAATTACTCGTGCCGGTTCCGAAGTCGTCGACCGCCAGTTTGAATCCAGCGAGCCGCAAGCGGGTGAGAATGGCGACGGCGGGCGCGATGTCGGAAATCGGGGCGGTTTCAGTGATCTCGAACGTCCAACCCTCGGCTGGCGCACTGGCGGTCAGGATTCGCGATGCCCGACGCGGCAGTTCGTCGTCATCGAGATCGAGAACCGACACGTTGAGAGAAACGTTCGGCATCGACGCAAGGCCACGATGCCGAGAGCGATCGTGAGACGCCATCGACATCACGGCGTCGAGCAGATCGGCGGTCCGGCCGCGCTCCTCGACCAGAGCCACGTACATCGACGGCACCACCGGACCTCGCTCGGGATGTCGCCATCGAACGAGGGCCTCGACGCCCATGACATCTCCCGTGACTGCGGAAACCTTCGGCTGATAGGCCAGCTGCAAGAACTCGGGATCGAAGAGCTGTTCATCATCGATGAGCAGCCGCGGACCGGTCGGATCGACCATCTGCTGTGCGAGGCGACCCGCTTCCGAGAGCGCACTCCCCAGGGAGTCGATACCGAAGGGCTTCGCCAAAGTGGCGACCACCCGAAGCTTCTGCATCTCGGCAATCTTCTTCGCACTGGCGAGTAGCGCCGTGTCGGCACCGCTCACGAGCACGACGGGAAGCCCTTTTCGAACCGAGGCCAACCTCCCCATGATCTCGATGCCGTCGAGGTCTCCGAGCGACAGATCGAGAACCACCAGATCGAACCGACCTCCGAGTGCAACCTCGATCTCGTCGCGGTTGCGGGCGGAGAACGCTTCGAAACCGATCGATTCCGCGACCGACTCGATCAGCTCACACACCGACGGCTCGTCATCGATCACCAGGACTCGTGACATCAGCGTGTCTCGGGAGCTTCTCGGTCATCGGCGAGATACGGAGCAAGAGCCTGATAGAGGTCGTCGCGTGAGAACGGTTTGGCGAGAGTCCGTTCTCCCAACTCCATCAGTGTTCGCATACTTGCGCTGTAGCCGGTCATGAAGACGACGACGAGGTCGGGCTCGATCGCCGTGGCCAACTTCGCCAATTCGATTCCGTCGACTTCTTCGCCGAAGTTGGCATCGGACACGAGAACGTCAGGTCGGAATTCCTCGACGAGTTCGAGAGCCGTCTTCGGCGTGACCGCGAATCGGGCGTCGATTCCGGCGTCGATCAACCATGCGGCCACCATCTCGGCGAGTGACTGCTCGTCGTCAGCCACCACGACCCGTCGTCCGGCCCGTCGATGAGTCGTTGCCGTGACTTCGGGTGAGGACTGATCGTGCACCGGAAGAACGAGGGTCACCGTCGTTCCCTCACCGAGCCGGCTCTCGAGTCGGGCGGTTCCTCCCGACTGGCGAGCGAATGCGTAGACGGTCGCCAACCCGAGTCCGGTGCCCGAGCCGGCTCTCTTGGTGGTGAAGAACGGTTCGAACGCGCGCGCTGCCACGTCATCGGGCATCCCCGACCCATCGTCGGACACGCTCAAGGCCAAGAACTCCGGTGCCGGCCCGTCGTCGGCTGGCTCGATCCCGGCGCCTCGTGCCTCGGTCGAGTCGATGTGCCGTACCGAGATCCGAAGTGTTCCCGTGGGTCCCATTGCGTCACGGGAATTGAAGGCCAGATTGAGCAGACAACTCGACAGACGGCCGGCGTCCACCAAGAGATGAAGTTCGTCCGGGTTCACCTCGAACTCGACGGTTCGTCCGGCCCCGAGTGCCTGGCGAATGAGTGGCAGGACCCCTTTCACGAGATCGTTGACCGCCACGTCGGATTCCTCCAGAGGCTGCGATCGCGCCACGGCCAACAACGACTTGGTGATCTCGGCACCTCGTTCGACCGCCGACATGGACCGAGCGACGAACTTCGACAACTTCTCGTCGTTCGCCACAACGTCGTTCATGGCCATCAGCTGCAGATTCCCGAGGGTGACGAACAACAGGTTGTTGAAGTCGTGTGCCAGGCCACCCGCCAGAGCCCCCAACGCTTCCATACGTTCGGACTGAGCCGATCGCATGGCCAATCCGCGCCGTTCGGTTGCATCGACGAGTCGGAGATATCCCATGCCGTCACCGGATTCCGACGACACCGGTCTCGCTTCGACTTCGATGATCCGCATGGTTCCGTCGTCACCGTCGTCGGACAACTCGGCAGTGGCGATCTCCCCGGCGAGAGCACGAGTCATCACCTCGTCGAGTATCGGCCCGGAGACGGCACCGTCAGCCCGCCCGAGTACCTCGGTCACCAGGCGACCGGACCCATCGCGCCCTGTGGAACGTGTGAGCGCCTCGTTGCCGGCGATGACGCGCCGACGGGAATCGAAGAACAACGCCGTGTCGCTCGTCGTGGCGAGCACTGCCCGGAGTGACGAGGCGGACGCCCGACGCTGTCGGACGATACGACGACGAAGAATTGCGGCCAGGACGATCGTCGTTGCCACCCATCCGATGACGAGAAGAACGACGACGATCACGACTCCGATCGTAAAGCACCCCGCGGTAGCATCTTAGGGACCGGGGAGTGGCGCAGTGGTAGCGTTCCTGCTTTGGGAGCAGGCGGTCGGGGGTTCAAATCCCCCCTCCCCGACGGCGACCCTTGCGGTGTCGAGTCATCAGCGTTCTGGTGACACAATGACGGCATGAGCATTCTGGATCAGTCGATCAACACATTGGACGGTCAGTCGTCGTCCCTTTCCAGCATGGCGTCGGGCAAGGTCTGCCTCGTCGTCAACGTGGCGAGCAAGTGCGGGCTGACGCCCCAGTACACCGGCCTCGAGGCATTGCACGAGAAGTACGCCGATCGTGGATTCTCCGTCGTGGGCGTCCCGTGCAACCAGTTCGGCGCGCAAGAACCTGGTTCACCCGATGAGATCGCCACTTTTTGCTCCACGAATTACGGGGTGACCTTTCCCATGACCGAGAAAATCGACGTCAACGGCGATGGTCGCCATCCGATTTACGACGAACTCACTCGGACTGCCGACGCCGACGGTACGACAGGCGACATCCGGTGGAACTTCGAGAAGTTCCTGGTGGGTCGCGACGGATCAGTGATCGCCCGATTCAGCCCGATGGTGTCCCCTGAAGATCCCGCTCTCGTCGCGGCGATCGAATCCGCTCTCGCCTGACATGACGTCGACCACCCGGCGCGTCGCCCTCGTGACGGGTGGCGCCGATGGAATCGGAGCCGCCGTCGTGCGGCGTCTCGTCGAAGACGGACTTCTCGTGATGTCGGTCGACATCGACGCCGAGGCCGGCGCTCGGAGCGCGGAGGCTCACGGAGGACAGGCCACGTTCTGTCAAGCCGACGTCACTCTCGAGGACGACGTCCGTCGGATGGTCGAGACGACACGTTCCACCTACGGAGGTGTCGACGTGTTGGTCAACAACGCCTGGGGTGGCGGCGCCATGGGTCGTGTCGAGAACAAGTCGAACGAACTCCTTCGACACGGTCTCGACATGGCATTCTTCGCGGCCTTCTGGGCCATGCGCGAATGCTTTCCGCACATGTCCGGCAATGGTTGGGGACGTGTGATCAACATGTGCTCTCTGAACGGTGTGAATGCACACATGGGAACTCTCGAGTACAACGTCGGCAAGGAGTCAGTCCGTACCCTCACCCGCACGGCCGCCCGCGAGTGGGCCGACACCGGGATCGTGGTGAATGCCGTCTGTCCGGCCGCCAAGAGTGCGACCTTTCGTCGGGTCATGGGTCAACATCCCGAGTTGGAGGCGGCAGCCGACATGGGCAACCCCATGGGTCGAATCGGTGACCCCTATCTCGACATCGCTCCTGTGGTCTCGTTTCTCGCCTCGGATGACTGCCGATATCTGACGGGGAACACGCTGTTCGTCGACGGCGGGAGCCATGTCAATGGTTCGGCGTGGGCCCCCGACCTCGGACCTCGTTCATGAGCATCCCGATCGTCGACATTTCGACTCCGGGTGCGGCCCACCTCGTGGCGCGCGCGTGTGAGGAATACGGGTTTCTGTCGATCGTCGGCCACGGCGTCGACCTCGACCTTCTCGAAGCCGCGTGGTCAGACGCCCGTCGCTTCTTCGACCAGCCCCTCGAAACCAAGATGCGAGTCGCCATGCCGACCCCGGGCTATCCATACGGTTATTCGCCCATCCGAGGCGAGACGCTGGCTCGGTCTCAGGGTCAGGCCGCTCGACCCGACCGCAAACAAAGTCTGGCGATCGGACCGGTCGATCCCCCGACCCATCGTTTCGCCGACGCCGACGAAGAATTCGCATGGTCACCGAATCTCTGGCCCGAGTCACCATCGTCGCTACGACAGACGTGGTCGGCTCGCTACCGTGCCATGAGCGACCTGGCCGCTCGACTTCTCGCCCTCATGGCCGACTCACTCGAACTCGACGAACGACACTTCGATGCCTTGATCGATCGACACACGAGCGCCATGAGAGCACTCGACTATCCAGGTCGCGACGAATTCACGAATCAGTCGGAAGAACTCGGAGCGAGCGCACACACCGACTACGGCACCCTGACCATCCTGGAAGTCGACCCGATCGAGCCAGGATTGGAAGTACAAGAACTGGACGGCTCGTGGATTCCCGTCATGGCGCCACCCGGTGCTCTCGTCGTGAACCTCGGCGATGCCATGGAGCGATGGACGAACGATCTCTGGCGGTCGACAATGCACCGAGTGCAGGTTCCAGCGCACCGTCGACAATCGATCGCTTTCTTCCACAACGCCAACTGGGACGCAGTGATCGAGTGTCTCGAACCGTGTCGCGGCAACGGCGCGAACTACGCGCCGATCGAAGCCGGTCCGCATCTCATGAACAAGTTCCGCTCGACCGTGAACACCTACTGACGCACCTCCACGTCTAGGCTCGGGCGAGTGATCGATTGGGCCGCGGACTTCATCGATGCGATCGGCCTTCTCGGAGTCGCTGCCCTCGTCGCTCTCGAGAACGTCTTCCCACCCATTCCCTCGGAGCTCGTACTTCTTCTGACGGGTTTCAACGTGAGCGAGACCCGATTCGGCTACGTGGGAGCGGTGGTCTTCGCAACCATCGGATCGGTCGTCGGCGCCTATTTCTTGTACGGCATCGGACGACTCCTGAGCGAGGAGAGACTCGAAGCATTCCTCGCTGGAGTCGGTCGGATCGTCGGGTTGAAGAAGTCCGACGTGCACAAGGGTTTCCAATGGTTCGAGCGACATGGCTCGGCCGTGGTTCTGTTCGGACGCTTGATTCCCGTCGTTCGGTCGGTGGTGTCGATCCCAGCCGGCGCCGAGAAGATGCCTCTCGTTCGTTTCTCCGTACTGACCGCTCTCGGCTCGTTGGTCTGGAACGCGATCTGGATCGCTGTCGGGTGGGGACTCGGCGACCAGTGGAAGAAGGCCGGAAGTTGGGGGGACTACATCCAGTACGGAGCCGTCGTCCTCATCGCCATCGCACTGATCGCCGTGATCGTGAGGGCTCGACGCACGTCGACCTCGTCGACGAACTCGGAGGTGAGGTGACAGTGGAAATCGAGATGATCGTGGAGATCCCTCAGGGATCCCGGAACAAGTACGAGATGGATCATGAGACGGGAGAGATCTGGCTCGACCGAACCTTGTTCACCGCGACCCAGTATCCCCTCGATTACGGATTCTTTCCGAACACGCTCGGCGAGGACGGCGACCCTCTCGACGCCCTGATCCTTCTCCCCCAGGCCACCTTCCCCGGTTGTCACGTGTGGGCCCGCCCGATCGGGGTGTTCTGGATGCGCGATGAAAAGGGTCCCGATGCCAAGGTTCTCTGCGTTCCGTCACGCGACGCTCGCTACGAGCACTACCGCGACCTCGGCGACGCCCCTGATTTCCTGCTCGCTGAGATCGCCAACTTCTTCGAGGTCTACAAGCTGATCGAACCGGGCAAGGAGTCGACCGTCGGCGCCTGGGCCGACGCTGCGGCTGCCGAGGCCGAGATCACGGCTGCCATCACTCGCCACCAGCACTGATCGAACCGTGCCGATCGCCCCGCTCGATCGCTAGCCTGAGGGTCCCTTGCGGGTGTAGCTCAATGGCTAGAGTTCCAGCCTTCCAAGCTGGCTATGCGGGTTCGATTCCCGTCACCCGCTCCAGCGCCGCAGGCGCTCCCTCGGTCGAGCGAATCGGGAGGAGCGCAGCGACGGCTCCCGTCACCCGCTCGCACCGAACGGCCGCCCGCGAGGGCGGTCGTTCATTTTCATCCCGTGCGCAGCGACGGCTCCCGTCAGTCTTCGACGAGCGAAATCGAACGCACCCGCAAGACGAACTCTCCGACTTGTTTGTCGAGCACGTAGATCGCGATCTGACCGATCGAACCCGGAGTCAGTGGCGTAATTGCCGGGATGGGATCGAGGCGCCAACTGGCGGCGGTGAAGTCGGAGAGGGGCAACGTCACCGGACCATCGCCCGGAACGTAACGCATGATGTACGCATCGGTCGGAGTGCGGAGTTGGATCAGGTAGACCCGACCGTCCCCCGTCGCATCGATCGACAGGGCATTTCCTCTCCGTTCGGAACGAAGGTCGATGATCGGTCCCCGCAGCGAGGCGAAACCACCGTTGTTGTCGAGGGACACATTGCCGGAGAACACCATGTCGGGCCCGTCGACTACCACCGAACTGCTCGACACCCCTCCCATCACCGTGTCGTTCTGCACGAACCAATCGACGATCCCATCCCGAGAAACTTCGAACAAGACGTCCACGGGTCGAATCGGGGGTTCGCTCGACGCAGTGAGTGTCGTGGTGGCGATCGCCGCCGACGACGTACTCGGAGTCGACTCGTTCGATGCGGACGACGGGGTGTCTTCTGGTGCCGACAGCTGCGTGACCGTTGTCGGCGCATCGACCACGGAGGAAGTCCCCCCAGCGCAGCCTCCGATCAACACGAAAGTTGGGATCGACAGGTACAGCCAACTAGCCGCGACGATCCGGCGGCCTCGACCGGACCGCCACGCGAAACGACCGCCCTCGAGGGCGGTCATTCCGCCGATCAATTTGTTGATCATGATGACTCGTTCATTACCGGGGAGAGGGGGACGAGACCAGGTTCCTGCACTCCGAGGCAACACGCCAAACCGTGCACTACATTTCACGATTCACTTCACATCTGTCAAGGTTTTCTTCGAGTGCTCCAGCTCTCGTCATGGTGGCATGACTTTTCCGCCCAGTGTCCTGGCGCGATGAGTCCGAATTGGAAGAAGGCGCAAATATCGGCTGCTACTCCACTGTTTTCGGTGTATGAGCAGACGCGCCCCACTCGCCCTGATCCTCGCCCTCTCGACCGCCACGACTGCTGTGGCGTGCGGATCCTCGGACTCGACTCCCACCTCGACACCGTCGTCGACGGTCGCGACCGTCGACCTCCGCTCGGATTCGTTCACCCTCTCGGCCGATCGCCGAGAAGGGCTCACGGTTCTCTCCGAGGGGAGCTCCTCGATCTCGGTCGAGATCCCCGACAAGGCTCTCCCCTCCGGCGTCGACTCGGCCGACATCACAGCCACGGTGAACCGGCTCACGGCAACCGATGTCGGCACCGCCATCGAACTGTGTCTCGAGGTGTCCGAACGTTCCTACGGGGGAGTCAAGTCCGACAAGGGCGCTGAAGTCGTCGAGGACGGTTTCCGAAAGTGCACGACGGACAACTTCACTGATCTGACCATGCCGACCACTTGCGACGGGACCGGCCAAGGATTCATGCAGGGAATGTCGACCGCGTACTTCGGGCTGGCTGGCCTCAGCCCCTTCGCGTTGCTCATCGTCTTGGCCGGCGGGGATGTCCAGAGCCAAGCGACCGCGTTCAGCCAGTCGGACAGCTGGGCGAGCGCATCGAAGGCTCTCTTGTTCATCCGTCGCAAGTTCGATCAGAACATCCCCTGCGCGCCGCCAACCACCATGTCGACCGCCATGTCGACCACGACAATGACGGACTCCGACACGCCGCTCGCGCAGCCCACCACGACCGTTCGCTCCGGAACCTCGGGCTCACCGAGCAGAACCACCACACTTGCACCAACGACCACGACGGCGCCCAGCACGACGACCACAACGACGACGATCAAGGCGACGACGACAACGAGACCTCGAGCCGGTGCAACCACCACATTGCCGCGGCCCACTCCCGGAGGCACAACGACGTTGCCGTGAGCGATCGCTGAAACCTCTGGGCGTCAACCACGACACATGTCAACCGACCCCGAGATATCGCCCCACAGTGCCGCGACTCAGTCGGGAACAGCCAGACCCATGCTCACGAAGAAGTGTGACCAAAACCTGATCTGCATCTCGTCGGTCAACGACGGTCCGGCCGCGTCGTCGAGGACGTATCCGATGGTGGAACCCAACATTGCGGCACGAATCGACTCCACCGGCGCCGGTAGAGGCCCCCGACCGTTCTTGATTCGGATCTCCTCCAGAAGGTCCTCGAGTTCGTCGTTCGCCAACCGTTGCTCCACAGCGATTCGTTCCAACAACTCGGGAAACTCCTGAGCCGCGGCCAGTGTCTGGATGCGCAACCATCGGCGACGCCGGTACACAGGATCTTCGGGGCGAACCATAAGAGGCGCCATCAAGGACCCCGTCACGCCCCGAGGTGGCGCCTGATGCACCACTCGACGCGCCTCGTCCAGATTGGCTCGCGTGAATTCGAGCCAGAACTCGCACAGAGCTTCGATGATGACCCCTCGGCGATCTCCGAAATGGCGATAGATGATCACGTCGGCGATCTTCGTGTCGCGCACGATGTCGGAAATCTTGAGACTCACGGCGCCCTCGTTCTCGATACGACGACGTGCTGCATCGAGAACGATGCGCTTCGTCTCGGCGGCTGAGCGGCGCCGAGACACGGAGCCCTCGGCGACGGTCACCGAGCGAACTCCCGAATCACCCGACCCGGGCGACGTCCTGTGTTACGTCCCTGTTCGGTGACGACCTCACCGTTCACCAAGGTGACCGCGTAACCGGACGCTCCGACCCGAAGGCGACCCTTACCGTTCGGGAAATCGTTGACGTACTCGGGATATCCGAACTGCAGCCCCTGCGGGTCGAACACGTTGAGATCGGCGAAGGCGCCGACGGCCAAGGTTCCTCGATCCTTCAGTCCGAGAACGGCGGCCGGTTTCGACGACAGACGGCGGATGGCGTCGGGCAGATCGGTGATGCCACGGTCCCGACACCAGTACGAGAGATAGTGAGTGGGGGCATCGGCATCGCAGATCTGTCCGGCGTGGGCTCCGGCGTCACCGAGACCCGGGCACACGGCGTCGAGATTCAAGAACTTGCCGATGTTGGCTCGATTGCGGTTGAAGAACCACACGTTGAAGAATTCCCGACCTTCGGACTCGAGCAGTCGATCGACGATCCATTCCACCGGGTGTTGACCCGCACGCTCGGCGAGAACCGCCAGCGAGTCGTCGTCTTCGACGTGATACTCAGGAACGCTTCCACTGCCCAGCGGGTAGATCAAGGCCGGGTCGTACCACGTGCCGCGCTCTTTTCCTTCGTCGATCAATTCGCGTCGCGACGAGGCGTCGGACAGCACGGCCAGACGCTCGTCGAGGTTGGGTAGTGCCATCAATCGACGCCAAGCGGCGCTCGCCACCGGCGGAACCTGATGCAACCCCATCAGACTTCCACTCGGACGAGTCATGGCGATGGCCGACACGTTTCCGTCGTTGGCCCGCATGTCGGCGAACATCGATTCCCAGAATCCGGCGGCGTCGGACGTTCCGTTGCCCACACCGGCCGAGAACAACACGTCGCCGCCTCGTCGGGCCATGGCGCGCAGCAACTCGATTTCGTGCTGGAACTTGGTCTCGAAGTCGAGCACGGCTTGAAACAGTCCACCTCCACCGTCGTTCATTCCGTCGGCGATCGCTTCGTATTCTTCGATGGACGCGAAGGTGCCCGGCACCTTGCGGCCGTCGGGCACCGTGTGGAGAAGAATTCGCGACGTCGAGAATCCGACTGCGCCCCCGGCCACCGATTCAGCAACGATGTCGCGCATGCGCGCCAGTTCATCGGGCGTCGCCACGGCGTCTTCGGCCATCGACCGCTCACCCATCACGTGGTAGCGGACGGCGCAATGCCCCACCATTCCCACCACGTTCAGAGCTGGACCCAACTTCTGCACCGAATCGAGATACTGCGGAAACGTCTCCCAGTCCCACGGCAGGCCGCCGAGGATCGCTTCCCGCGGAATGTCTTCCACGCTCTCCATCAGCTCGGCCAGGTATCCGCGCGATTCGGGGGCGACTGGTGCGAACGTGACACCACAGTTACCCATGAGCACCGTGGTCACTCCGTGCCACGACGACGAGGTCATCATCGGATCCCACGCGATCTGTGCGTCGAGGTGGGTGTGCAGATCGACGAATCCGGGTGTGACGACGTGACCCGTGGCGTCGATCTCACGAGACGCCTCCACCCCGGACAAGTCGCCGATCGCCGTGATGCGATCCCCGTCCACGGCCACGTCAGCGCGCAGCGGCGCAGCACCAGTTCCGTCGATCACCGAGCCGTGACGAATGACGAGTTCATGAGCCATGTTTCCCCCTTGGCACTCGGCCCCAGAGTAACCCGACGGGACGTCTCCGAATCGCCTCGAGTCGGGTCGAATCTCAGCGGTTGCGGTAGCGGGCGATGTCGTCGGCGGTGAGTGTCGAACCGCACGCCACACTGGCGGCGATCACCTCGGGCGCCAGGATCGTGGCGGTGTCGAAGTAGTCGGCCGCGTGCACGGTCCATCCGTCTCGGTACCGACGGACACTCGTTCCTCGAGTCATCGGAACTCGTCCTCCATCAGGAGTCACCGCCATCTGAACCCATTCCTGCAGGTAGGTCGAACCATCGTTCAGTTCCGGGCCGACCGGCACGAATTCGATGTTCCCGACTTTCCCCATGACGTCGACCATCCAGGCGCGAATCTCTTCTCGACCACGGAACTCTCCGAAAATGGGATCGACGTACACCGAATCCGTCTCGTGGAACTGATCGGAGTCGGCATCGAAATCGACGTCCTTGGCCGCCACCACCGGAGCTGATGGGTCCATCGTCCATTCTCCAGGCGACGGAGGGGCCGGCAAGGGAGCAGTCTCGCCATCTGGACCGGGCGCTCTGAACAGCGATGTGTCGTACACATCGCAAGCCCACGTGATCCACCCGTCCCGGAATCGGCGCACCGAGACACCTTTCGACAACGGAATATCACCCATGAACATTTGCCATTCGTCGACCGTGGTCGTTCCGACCCCGTCGTCGAGGAACACGACGTCTCCCAACGGGCGAAAATCGATGAAATCGATCGACGACATCGTGGGGACGAGCCAGGCGCGAATGTCGGCCTGCCCGTAGAACGAACCGTAGATCGCATCGAAGTACCGCGAATCATCAGGATTCATGAAGTCAGCCATCAGCTGGATGCCATAGGCGCGATCGTCAGAGAAGCGAGCGTGAGTGAGAGCCTCGTGCATCTCGTGCGGCGACAGACCACACGACTGAGTCACTGAACGATGGATCGAATTCACGTCGTCCATCGATGACACGAACCGACTGACGAATTCGTCGACGCGATGAGTCATGTGTTTCTCCTCTCGGCGAGGTATCGCTTGGACACCTCACGGCTCTCGGGATCTCGAAGTGCATAGGCCAGCACATCGGCATCAGTCGTGCTGTGGGCCGTCGAAGCGATTTCGTCCATCACCGCCTCGACCTGGTTCTTGGTCGTACGCAATGCATACAGCGGTTTCGACGCGAGGGACTGAGCCACTGCCTCGACGTGGTTCGTCAAATCTTCCGCCTGGACGACACCGTTCAGGAATCCGATGGACATTGCTTCGAGCGCGTCGAACAGACGACAGGTCAGAACCAACTCCTTGGTGAGCGCCGGGCCGATCTCACGTACGAGTCGCGGAATTCCTCCCCAGGCGAGCGGAATGCCGAGATCGACTTCGGGTATTCGAAAGCGCGCCGTCTCGGACGCGTATCGAAGATCGCATGCACTGACCAAGACGAGTCCCCCACCGATGCAGTGCCCGTCGACAGCGGCGATCGTGATCTGTGGAACACGCGCTAATGCTTCGGTCGCCCGCCGCCCGAGGTCGGCTGACTCGCGCGGAGACGTCGACGGAGCGTCGGCGACGAAGTCGTCCAGATCGAATCCGGCCGAGAAGTTTCCATTCGATCCGCGAACGATCACCACCCGAAGGTCGTTGCGATCGTGAAGCCACGCAGCCACATCGACGATCTCGCCGAGAAGGTCGCGGGAAAGGGCGTTCAGGCGATGTGGACGATGCAACGAGATCGTGGCGATCGATCCGGACTCGTCGACTCGCAGGTTCTCAAAGCTCGGCACTCCGACAGCGTGTCACACTCCGTGAGGTCGTTCGACAAGCCCCCTCGAGGAGGATCAGCAGCGATCAGTCAGCGATGATTCGACGTACTTCTTGGATCCGAGAGTCGCTCGGCATCCGAGCGATCCGCACGTTGGCCCCGGTGTAGGGGGCCTCGATCCACTGACTATCGCTGATGGCGATGCCCACGTGGCTGATCTGGGTCCGATTCAGCGACGAGAAGGTGAAGACGAGGTCACCCGGCCGGATCGCCTCGCTACGCCAATCGACGGCGGCACCTCGGAACGACTGCCAATAGCTGCTGTGAGGCAACGAGATGCCGACCTGACGAAAGGCTGCCCGCACCAGACCGGAGCAGTCGTAAGAGTCGGGCCCAACGGCACCGAACTCGTAGGGCTTGCCCAGCTGCGCCTTGGCGAAATCGAGAACCTTGTTGACCTTGATCGCTGCGGCCGACAGGACGGGTGTCGTCGACACCGACGTTGCCGAGGCCGGCAACGTGATCGTCTGTCCCGGGTAGATGACCGTCGACATCGTGAAACCATTCACCGCCAAGAGATCCCGGACCGACACACCGTTTCGCGACGCGATACGAGAGAAGAAGTCACCCGACTTCACGGTGTACGAACCACCAGCCGCAACCGACCGCGACACCGGCGACGACTGCGACGACGGCTGCGACACCGATGACGACGCAGCCGAGGCCGGCAACTTGATCGTCTGCCCCGGAAGAATCACCGTCGACGCCGAGAAACCGTTGACCGCCAACAGATCCCGAACCGACACACCGTTTCGCGACGCGATACGAGAGAAGAAGTCACCCGACTTCACCGTGTACGAACCACCAGCCGCAACCGACCGCGACACCGACGACGACTGCGACACCGATGACGAATTCGCTGACTGCGACGACGCAGCACCCGGCAACGTGATCGTCTGCCCCGGATGAATCACCGTCGACATCGTGAAACCATTCACCGCCAACAGATCTGCGTAGCGAACGCCGTTCTTCGCTGCAATACGCGACAGCCACTCACCGGGCTTCACGACGTAGGTTCCGGCGACCTGTTGCGACGATCGAGCACTGGCACCGGGCACTCCCACGACGCCGAGAACGGTGGCGGCACACAACGAGGCCAGGATCGTTCGCTTCAGATGATTGGTCAGCGTCTTCATGGGGATGGGTATCGATTGGAACCCCGCAACACTTGAGAAGATGCCGACAATTCGGCTCTGACCTGGTCAGATGTCGGTCTTGCGCGCCATCTGTTCGTGATAGTGAGCGATCTTGAACTCGCGCGACGACAGGATCTGCTGCGTGAATGCCCGCGAGTTCTTCGTGCGCTCCATCTGGTCGTAAATAGCGATGTCCTCACCCACCACGCGCTTCAGTTCGGTCCAGTGAGCCATGGTCTTGTCGAAGTAACGGCGGTATTCGGGGTCACCAAGATCACCGGGGTAGATGATTTCCCAGCACAGGAAACGAGTTCGATCGACACCGACGGGAATCGGCTGAAAAACCTGAATGTGCTCGGGATTGCAGTTGAACACCGTGTTCGGAAACACCACGTAATGACAGATCGCAAATCGGTGATGGTCGTAGTCCTCGCTCGCCAGCTTGTCGACGTGTTCGACACGGGGCACGAAGCACATGTAGTTGTCGCCGACGAGGTGGAACGTTGCCGAACGAGCGGCCTTGGTGAACTCGGGCGGAACATGGTGCAATTCGGTCACGTGGTAGATCTCGTTGAATCCGTCGACGATGGCCTTGTAGCTCACGGGCACGTCGTATTCCACGACTTCGTGAACGACCATGTCCTCCATCTTGAAAGCGCCGAGATCGGCGGTGATCTCAGGCCCGATCGCTTCGATCAACCCACCGGCGACATCCGGACCCGACATGTTGATCCAAATCCAGCCACCCCACACGTCGACAGCCACGGGGACGGCTCCGGTATCGAGATGGACCGGGTCAAAATCCTCACGTTCGGGAACTCCGACGAGGCGCCCTTTCGTGTCGTACACCCACCCGTGATACGGGCACGTGAAGCGACGCGCACCACACCCGTTTCGATCTCCGACGAATGCCGGCCCGCGGTGACGGCAGACGTTGTGAAACGCGGCGAACGAGCCGTCGGTCTGCCGTACGACCACGACCGACTCCCCGTGCCCCTCGTAGGTCAGCCAATCTCCCGCACTCGGAACTTGCTCGACCCGGCCGGCGATCAGCCAGTGAGTCGCCAACACGTTCTCACGCTCCCGCTCGAATCGTGCGGGGTCCCGATACACACTCGCGTCCATCACCGACGGGCCGTAACCCGGTGTCGTCGGAATTCCAACTCCCGCCCGTTGAGGTAGATCTCCTCGGCGAGCCACATGAACCGTCGACTCGGTCATGCGGCGAACTCTAGACCACGTGTCAATGTCCGACGATCGCAATGTTCGAATGGATGAGCACCCGACTCGGTTCACTACCCTGTCGACGTGAAAGTCATCGCTGGCATGAGTGATCGTCTCCCTCTCGAAGAGACGGGCGCTTACGCACGACGGGTCGAGGCACTCGGCTTCGACGTCCTCCACGTGCCCGAAACCATCCACGACTCGTTCAGTGTCGCCTTGCTCGCGCTCGAGCACACGAGCGAGCTACGGGTTCAGACCAGCCTGACCCTTGCGTTTCCGCGCAGCCCGATGCTCGTGGCGTTGCAGGCCTGGGACCTGTCACGCATGTCGGGTGGACGCTTCCACCTCGGACTCGGCTCACAGATTCGACAGAACGTCGAAGGTCGTTTCGGAGTGCCGTGGCGTCGCCCCATCCCGTGGATGCGCGACTACGTCGCCGTCGTTCGGGCCGCATGGCATTCGTTCTCGACCGGCGAAGCCCTTCGTGTCGAGAACCCGAATTACTCGGTCACTCGACTGCAACCTTTCTTCAACCCCGGGCCCCTACCTCACTCCGGCCCTCGACTCTGGCTCGGGGGCATCAACGATCGAGCCATCGAACTCGCGGCCGATGTCGCCGACGGGCTGGTGACCCACCCCACCAACTCGCACCCCCGCTTCCTTCGGGAACGACTGCGCCCCGTCGTTGGCGCGGCCGGCCGAGACGTCGAGATCTCCACGGCGTCTCCATTCATCACCGGAGCCACAGCCGCAGACGTCGATGCCAGCCGAGGTGCCCAACGAGCGGTGCTCGCTTTCTTGTACTCGACTCCGGCCTATCGACGGACTCTCGAGTTGTTCGGCTGGGAAGACGTCGGTGCTCGATTGCAAGAACTCACACGCAAGGGTGAATGGGACCGACTGGCCGATGTCCTCACCGATGAACATCTCGATGCGCTCGTCCCGTCGGCCACGTGGGACGACTTACCCGCGGTCATCGACCAGTGGTTCTCTGGCCTCACCGATGGTGTGCTCGTCCAACCACCATCCGATCCGAGCGACGATGCGCGTTTCGCTTCGGTGATTCAGGCGATCTCGGCGATCAACACATCGAGCTGATCAGAGCCGAGAGAACCCGACACTCTCGTGCTGTCGCCGGATTCGTCGAGAAAGACCCACGCGGGCTGACCGGTGACTCCGAACGAGGCGAACACATCGCCGCCTGGATCCTCGACCGACGGAAACGTGAGTTCGTGCGTCGCGATGAAATCGATCATCGACTCGGTGGAACCCGCCCAGGCCACACCGACGAAGGACACTCGGCCCTCATATCTCGCTCGTGCCTCCTCGACCGAGGGGGCTTCCAGATTGCACGAACCTCAACCGGGCGCCCAGAACCACAGAACCGTGGGGCCCGATATCTCAGGGAGCTCCGACACCAACAGTGCGGATGCCCGTGCTCCGGCAGCCGATGAATCCGATGACGGATCAGTTCCGCACGACGAGACGATCAGAGCGCCCGTCAGGGCACATGTCAGAGCGAACAGGGTCCCGCGAATACGCACGACGTCACCTTAACGAGTTCCGACGTGGCAGTCAGGTCGGACACCGGTACCGTTCGTCATGTGACACGACTGTGCGTGCTCGGCGATTTCGCGTGGGACGTTCTCATCCGGACCAACAGCGAACTCCTGCGTGGCGGCGACACCTTCGGCGAAGTCATGCTGACTCCGGGAGGGAGCGCCGCCAACGTTGCGGTGTGGGCTCGTCGCTGCGGACTCGACACAAGTTTCGTCGGCAAGATCGGACGCGACCGATTCGGCCAGCTCGCCGATGAGGATCTTCGACGTGAAGGTGTCCACGCATACTTCGTCGAGACCGATGTTCACCCCACCGGCTCCGTTGCCGTGTTCGTCGATCACACCGGTCAACGTTCCATGGTCTCGGGACATGGCGCCGACTTCTATCTCATGCCATCCGAAGTGCCAGTAGGGGTGATCACCGGAAGCGATCATCTGCATCTGACCGCCTGGTCGTTCTTCACCGACCCACCGCGTTCGGCAGCCCGACGAGCGGCCCGGCTGGCCCAACAATCGGGATCGACAGTCTCGTTCGATCCCGGTTCGTTCCAGATGATCCAGGAAATGGGGGTCGATCATTTCCTCGCCACCTGTGCCGATCTCGACGTCGACATCGTCCTACCCAACAAAGAAGAAGGGCAGGTACTCACCGGCTGCGACGACCCCCACGACATCGCCCGGGACGTCGCCAAGATCTTTCCGAGCGCACTGGTGGTCCTGAAGCTCGATGCCGATGGGGCTCTCGTTCTCGACGGCGACTCCGTCACCCACATTCCTCCGGCCACCAACAAACTGGTCGACGCCACGGGGGCTGGCGACTCCTTCGCCGGAGCATTTCTCGCTCATCACCTCGTGCACCGATCGCCGGTCGCTGCCGCTCGCTTCGCCACCCGAGTGTCGGCGTGGGTCATCGAGCACATCGGAGCCCGACCTCTCCCCGACTCACGGTTGGCGTCGCTCACGTCCCCCACCAACTGAACCCACCCCTGACCCGAGGTCTACGCTCGTCACATGCCACGAGTCCGTCACGTCGTTCTGTTCCGCTGGAAATCCGACGTCACCCCACAGCACGTCGAAGCCGCCGAAGCAGCACTCGCCGAACTACCTGAGAAAGTCACTTGTATCCGGTCGTACCGTTTCGGACGCAACCTTGGCATCAACCCGGCCACCTTCGATTACGCGGTGATCGCCGAGTTCGACGACGTCGCCGGCTACCTCGAGTATCGCGATCATCCGGACCACAAGGAATTCATTGCGAACTACACCGCCGATTTCGTCGCCGAGCGCGCCGCGCTCCAGATGGAGTTCTGACATGGACCTCGGAATCAGCGGTCGCCGCGCGCTCGTGACGGGTGCCTCGAGAGGGCTCGGCCTGTCGACGGCACGTGCTCTGGCCGCCAACGGTGTCTCGGTCGTGATCTCGTCTCGTTCCCTCGATCGACTCGAAGCGGCTGCGGCAACGATTGCACCGGTAGATGGCGCGACAGTTCACGTGATACCGGCCGACGTGAGCGATGCCGATGCCGCAACTGAACTCGTCACGGAAGCCGGTCGCATTCTCGGCGGGGTCGACATCCTCATCGCCAACGCCGGAGGTCCGCCACCGGGAAACTTCGCCTCCACCGACTTCGCGGCCTACGACGCCGCCCTCCGACTCAATCTCCTCTCGACCGTTGCTCTGTGCAGAGCCGCGATTCCGGCCATGATCGAACGTCGGTGGGGTCGGGTGGTCGCGATCACGTCGTCATCGGTTCGCGAACCGATCGACCGACTGATTCTCTCCAACACTGCACGCGCCGGCGTGACCGGATTCCTGAAGACCGTCGCCCGTGAAGTCGCTCCCCACGGAGTCACCGTGAACTCGTTGCAACCCGGCCTACATGCAACCGACCGTTTGACATCCCTCTATCCGGATCTCGATGCGGTGGCCTCGGCCATACCGGCGCGAGCCCTCGGCGACCCCGACGATTTCGGTCAGGTGGCGGCCTTCATGTGTTCGGAACACACGAAGTTCGTCACCGGTGTGGCGCTGCCTCTCGACGGGGGCGCTCTCCACGGGCTGCAGTAGCGATCGTCTCGACCACCTCGTCGGCCGAGGCGCCAGGCCCGAGAACGGCAGCGATACCCGCCGCTTCGAGTTCGTCGACGTCCTGGGGTGGGACGATTCCACCCACGACGACCGGTGTGTCGCAACCTCGCGCCCGAAGTGCTTCGACGACGAGTGGAGCCAACGTCATGTGAGCTCCCGACAGCATCGAGAGACCGATCACGTCGACGTCCTCGTCGACGGCCGCCGCGGCCACGGTGTCGGGAGTCTGAAAAAGACCCGTGTAGATGACCTCGAAACCGGCATCACGAAGGAGCCGGGCCACGACCTTGACGCCCCGATCGTGACCGTCGAGGCCGACCTTGGCAACCAGCACGCGTGTTGCGGTCATGTGGTTCTCTCCCGTTCCTAGATCGTCGGAACTTCGACGTGGCGACCGAAGACTCCCGCCATGGTGTTCATCATCTCGCCGACGGTCGCGTAGGCATGTGACGCGTCGATCAGGGCCGGCATCAGATTGACCTCGGGTTCGATGGCCTCCTTGGCCAGTCGGTCGAGAGCATCGGCCACCGCAGTGTCGTCGCGATCCTGCTTCACGCGAGCCAGACGATCACGCTGCTTCTTCTCGTCTTCGTTGGTGATGCGCAAAATCTCGAGGTTGTCGTCGTCGTTGCCTTCGAGGAAGCGATTGACTCCGACCACCACGCGCTCTCCGGCGTTGAACGCGCGCTCGAGTTCGTAAGCCGAGTCGGCGATTCGACCCTGGAACCAGTTCTCCTCGATACCGGTGATGCAGCCTTCGAGCATCGAACCTCGTCCCATCTCGTCGATTCGGGCGAAGATCTCTTCGGCTCGGCGCTCCATCTCGTCGGTGAGTTCTTCGACGAAATACGAACCCCCGAGGGGATCGGCCACATGAGCCACGTTCGTCTCGTAGGCGAGCACCTGTTGTGTGCGGAGTGCGATTCGCGCCGCCTTTTCGGTGGGAAGGGCCAGAGCCTCGTCCATCGAATTGGTGTGAAGGGACTGAGTGCCTCCGAGCACCCCGGCCAGCGCTTCGATGGCCGTGCGAACGATGTTCACCTCGGGCTGCTGAGCCGTGAGTGACACGCCGGCCGTCTGCGTGTGGAAACGCAACTGCATCGACCGCTCGCTCTCGGCGCCGTAGCGCTCCTTCATCCAGCGGGCCCAAATGCGGCGAGCAGCACGATATTTCGCGATCTCCTCGAAGAAATCGATGTGGGCATTGAAGAAGAACGACAGCCGTGGCGCGAAGGCATCGACCGGCAGTCCCGCTTGGCGAGCCAGTTCGACGTAGGCGAATCCGTTGCCCAGTGTGAAAGCCAGCTCTTCGGCTGCTGTCGCACCGGCTTCGCGAATGTGGTAGCCCGAGATCGAAATCGAGTGCCAACGTGGCATCTCGGTGGCTGTGAAACCCATCGTGTCGCGCACGAGGCGCATCGACTGGCGCGGTGGGAAGACGAATTCCTTCTGAGCCTGATACTCCTTCAAGATGTCGTTCTGAAGAGTTCCACCCAAACGCGCGCGTGGAACGCCCGCCGACTCGGCCTGGGCGACGAACATCGCCAACACCACCGCCGCCGGAGAATTGATGGTCATCGACGTGGTGATGTCACCGAGATCGATGTCGGCGAACAGGTCGCGCATGTCGGCCAAGGTGTCGATGGCCACGCCACAGCGACCCACCTCACCGAGCGACATCGGATCGTCGGAGTCGAGTCCGAGCAGGGTCGGCATGTCGAACGCCGTCGACAGGCCGTCTCCACCCGCCTTGATGATCTCCTTGAAACGCTGGTTGGTGTCGATCGCCGTTCCGAAGCCGGCGAACATGCGCATCGTCCAGAGTTTCGATCGGTACATCGATGCATACGGTCCCCGCGTGTACGGGTACTGACCCGGATACTCGCCGTCCTCGGGGCCGTACACCGGTTCGAGAGGAATCCCCGACATCGTCTGGAAACGGTCCGCACGAATGCGCGACTCGTCGTAAGCGCTCTTCCATGCAGCTCGGGGGTTCGGGAAGGGGGAATTCATACCATTCATTGTGTCCGCTCCGACGCGGGAAGATTGCACTCAGCCGTCCCGCCGGGCATGCGATGCCGATTGCGCGCGATCCAGCGATACACCACTCCGGCCAGGGATCGAATTCCCGGCAGGAGAACGACCCGACCGAGGACCGCCCAGCCTCTGCCCCCATGAATCAGGGTTCGGGCCACAGCCACGTGCGCCGAAGCCCGTTGACCGTCGGCCCCCACCCACTGGACGGCCTCCTCGCATTCGGCCTGGGTGAGACCGAGGGCGTCGAGGTCGAGTGACTGCCAGGAGCGAACCTCGGGGTGGCGACGAATTCTCTTCTCGACGAATCGGACACTGCGCGTGCAAAAGGCGCAATCACCGTCGAAGACGAGAAGGGGGCCTTCCATGACCCCAGTGTGCCAGCGACGGATCACCACGGCCACCACGAACCGTGACGAACCAGCCCGAAGGCGTCACATCGGCGGGGAAACGCCGAGCATCGGCTGGGCGACCGTGAGGCGGTGATCGAATCCGTCTTCGTAGGGAAGCCACCCCATCCGATCGGGCCAGAGCAGCTGCACCACGTCGAACGAGCCCCGATGCCACGCCCAGCCGGTCGAGAAGTATCCCTGCCACGCCTCCACGTCGACCGTGGAGAAGACACATCGCAGGTCGTTGTCGAGAAGACCTTGCAGGGGGACGTCACACGGAATCTCCACCCCTCCCTCCAGCTGTTGGGCGACCAGGTCCACGAGACCGCTCGCCGCCACCGGCGTCAGTCCGAACACCACGATCTCGGGAAAACCGAAGCGCTCGGGAAGACCGATCGTGTAGGCGTAACCGGGACGGGGTGGATCGACGTCAGCGCGGGAACCAACCGGTTCGATGGCCCAGCCCTTGGTCTCGATCATCCACTCGATCTTCTCGGCGTGTGGAATGTGGAAGTCGGGCATCGGCGCGTCGGCCATGTCACAGCGTGGCACACGACCGACGATGATTTCTCCCCGGAACTCCTAGCGTGTTCACCGACGTGTACCGGTTTCTGCTGCGCCCCCGATGGATCGCATTCCATCTTCTGTGCCTCGTCGCCGTGCTGGGCATGATCTCGCTCTCGTTCTGGCAGTGGGACCGGCTCGCCGTGCGAAAGGACTTCAACAGCGACGTTCGAGCTCGCGCCCAAGCGCCACTGGTCGACCTCACGTCCCTTGACATGTCCGATGCGAGCGTCGGAGACGACACGAACGATCTGGAGTGGCGCGCCGTCGTCGCGACCGGCACCTATCTCGCCGACGAACAGGTTCTGGTGGTCAACCGCAGCCAGGATGGTCGCGCCGGAACGAACGTCGTGACACCACTTCGGCTGTCTGATGGGCGAATCATCGCCGTGACCCGCGGATTCATCGGACTCGATCAGACCGCACCGGAACCGCCGTCGGGAGACGTCACCGTGGCGGGGATCCTCCGCGCGAGCGAGAAACGGCGCGCTGGACAACCCACCGAGCCCGACGGCGTCGTCGACGAACTCTTCCGCCTCGATCTCGATCGACTGGCCCCACAGATCGAAGGTGAGTTGCTCCCGGTCTCACTCGCCATGAATTCGTCACGTCCTGCCGACGATCCGATACTGCGCCCGATCGCGCCACCGGCTCTCAGCGAAGGATCGCATCTCTCCTACGCGATCCAATGGCTGATCTTCGCGGCATGCGTGGTGATCGGCTGGGTGCTTGCCGTACGACGCTCGATCACTCGAGCGCGCTCAACCCCGCTCGATCACTGACATCCGTCGGAACTGTTCGACGACATCGGGAGACTCGTGTGCGCTGTCGAGGCTGCGATAGACGGTTTCGACGTTGACACTCACTCGCCCGAACTCTCCCCACTGCGAGAAATCGCCGAGCTGATGGGCGATGTCGCGAGCCGCGTCGAAGGCATCGACCCCCGCTGCGTGACGAGCCGTGGCTTCCCGGTCCACGAAGGACAGGTAATCGCGCACCTCGGCAACGCCCTTCTTGTCGGTCAAGGGACCGTGTCCCGGCACGATCGTGTCGACATCGAGTCCGAGGATGTAGTCGCAGGCCGCCACCCAGTTCGACAGCGGACCCGCCCACACGATCGGCGTTCCGCCGATGAACAAGATGTCGCCGGTGTAGACGGTCCGCGCCTCGGGAACCACGGCGATCACGTCACCGGCCGTGTGGGCCGGACCGACTTCGACCAGTTCGATCACTCGGCCCCCGACCTCGATGTCGAGTCGGCCATCGAAGGTTCGCGTCGGAAGTCGGAGCTCGATCCCGTCGAACTGGAAATCGCCGAAGAAGCTGCGGAACAGATCTCCGACCTCACC
>LFFH01000005.1 GCA_001510455.1 Actinobacteria bacterium casp-actino8 | reverse complement strand
GTGATCGGTCGCGATCGGATGCGAGATCTCTACGAACTGATCGAGAACGCCGATGTGCCGGTGGCCATCTGGGTCGGCCCGTCCGGTGCTCGAGCAACGGGCCTCGTCGCACAGTTGCTCTCGGCCGCTGATGCCACGGGTATGGCGCCCGGTGCTCGTATCGGGCGCACGGGAGTTCCGCTCACCGATTCGGTCGACTTCGGTGCCGCCACCGAAGTGCTGCAGGCCGGAACCCTGGGTTTTCAGGACGCCCGTCAGCAAGGCGCATTGAAGCTCGAGATCAGTGACGAAGGGGCGCCCACCATTCGCAACATGGTGTTCGCACTCGACGGGCTCGTCATCGATGGTGTGGAACTCGACACGGCGGTCGAGACCCTCAACGACGACGGATCGGTCTCGAACGACATCACGGTGGTGCGTTTCCAGAAGCTCGGTCTCTTCAATCAGCTCTTCCACACGGCGGCCAGTCCTCCGGTGGCTTACTTGTTCTTGATCATCGGTCTGGCGTTGTTGGTCTTCGAGTTGTTCACGGCCGGAATCGGCGTGGCCGGCGTGGTCGGCGCCGTGTGTTCCTTGCTCGGTTTCTACGGTCTCGGCGAGCTTCCCGAACGAGGCTGGGCACTGGCCTTCATCATCGGGTCGATGATCGCGTTCGCCATCGACGTCCAAGTGGGTATTCCACGCTTCTGGACCGGAGTCGGACTTGCCTTGTTCGCCGTCGGTTCGTGGTTCCTCTTCCCCACCTTCGATCAGCAGAATCTTCGTCCGTCGTGGCTCACTCTCCTCGTGGGTATCGGAGGTATCGCCCTCACGTTCGTGTCGGGAATGCCGAGCATGACCCGGACGCGATTTGCCACTCCGACCATCGGACGCGAGCGACTCATCGGCCAGATGGGTCGAGCCGTCACCGACATCTCTCCTGACGGTTCGCTTCAGATCGACGGAGCGCGCTGGAAGGCTCGCACCAACCGCGCGACTCCGGTGAAGGCCGGTGAGTCGGCACGAGTGGTGGCGATCGACGGTGTCACCCTGGAAGTCGAACCCGAAGAAGGCGGTGCGCGCGACTACCGCGAGCGCCGGAGCAAGACGACCTCCGAGCAGTGACTCTCTTCGGCGGGGCGCCGACCCGGGAGTTGCTTCCCTACGACGGGAACGCGGTGTTCCACGAGTGGGTGCTAGGAGCCGAGTCGCACGAGGATCTTCTGGCCACGCTCGTCGAAGAACTCGACTGGGAACAGAAGCACCTCGTCATGTTCGGTCGAGAAGTGGCCGAGCCCCGTTTGAGTGCTTGGTACGGCGACGAGGCCTACACCTATTCGGGAATCACCCTCGAACCCCGACCCTTCACACCCACTCTCGAACGTCTGAAGGCCGTCTGCGAGCACGAAGCCGGCACGCCGTTCAATTCCGTCCTCGTGAATCTCTATCGCAACGGTGACGACAGCATGGGTTGGCACGCCGACGACGAACCCGAACTGGGAACCGAGCCCGTGATCGCATCGTTGAGTCTCGGCGCGACACGTCGATTCAAATTCCGTCACCGACGCACCCGTGAGGTGATCGAGCATGATCTCACCGGTGGCTCACTGCTCGTGATGAGTGGCACGTCGCAGTCGGCGTGGGTGCACTCGATCCCCAAACAGAAGCGAGTGACCGACGCGCGGGTGAACCTCACCTTCCGCTCGATCAAGAAGTGATCGGACGATCGAGTCGCGGACCCTCGATCCTCACGTCGCCTCGTCGTCTGGTGATTCCTCGTTCGTCGAGTTCGGTCGCGAGTGGCACGGCGTGTTTGCGCGTGACCCCGAGAGCATCACGGAACTGTGCCAGCGTGAATCCGGCCTCAGCGTGATCGATGAGTTGGCGCGCCACGGATCGGGCTGTTTCCAGTGCGTCCACATGGAACCACAGGCCGTCGCGCTCGACGAGAAGTCCGGCTCGTTCGAGTCGCCGAAGTTCACCCGGCGAGACGTCGGTCGGGGCATCGGGAGCACAGCCCTGGGCGCGGAGCCGCTCGATCACCGGGTGCGAAAGCAGTGGATCGACTGCTCCAGGGCGACGAACACGGTCGCCATCGGTGACGAGTTCGTCCATCGTCGCGAGCAGTGCTCGACGGCGATCGTCGAGACGTCCGAGATCGAGACCGTCAGCACCGGAGTTCGTGACGGCGTCGATCAACTCCCGACGTGATCGCTCGAGCACCTCGGGGTCGACGACCCATCGACCCACCGACGGCTCGTGGCGAAGTCCGGTCAAACGCCCGAGTTCGTCGCTGTCGATCCAGCCACGTTCGAAGACGATCCGGTCGACCGAACGGTCGGGACGGGCCTTCGAGACGGGACGAATCGGATCGATATCGAGAACCTCTCCACCACCGACGGTCTCGCCCCGTCCACTGTCGCGAACCACGAATCGATCGCCGGGGAGCAACGGGAAAGAACGATCGAGATGGATGCGAACGAACCCACTCGTTCCCGGCTCGAGAGAATCGGGTCCGATCACTCGGAGTCGAGCCGGAACGTCGGCTGAACCGATGTGCACTCGGTAGGCACCGCGCCGTGACACGGAATGACCGAGTGAGGAGAGAACACCGAGTGAGGCATCGAACCGATAGGTGTGGTGCCAGTCGTCGGCCCGGGTGATGACGTCACCCCGTGACACCTCGGCGTGTTCGACACCCGAGAGGTTCAGAGCCACTCGATGTCCAGGGCCGATCGAGTTCACCGACCGACCATGATTCTGAATCGAGCGAATTCGACAGGTTCGCCGATCGGGTCCGACGATCATCGTGTCGCCCACGTCGAACCGACCGTCGATGGACGTGCCGGTCACCACCGTCCCACTTCCTTTGGCGGCGAAGGAACGATCGACGAAAAGACGCGGAAGTCCCCGATCGACAGCGGTCGGCGTCGTGTCGAGCAGCCGGTCGATGGCGGCGAGAAGTTCGGACAGACCCTGTCCGGTATGACTCGACACGGCCACGACCGGGGCATTCTCCAGAAAGCTGTTCCGTCGGCGATCGTCGAGTTCGAGGCGGGCCAGTTCGAGATCGTCGTCGTCGACCAGATCGATCTTGGTGATGACGATCACTCCGTGCTGGAGACCCATCAGTTCGAGAATCCGCAAGTGTTCCTCGGATTGGGGCATCCATCCTTCGCGTGCGTCGACGACGAACAGGCAACCCTGTACTGCGCCCACGCCAGCGAGCATGTTGGCGATGAAACGCACATGACCTGGAACGTCGACGAACGAGACGTCGTGTCCGGCGGGTGTGACCAAACTGGCGAAACCGAGATCGATCGTGAGACCCCGCTCTCGCTCTTCGGCCCAACGATCGGGGTCGGTGCCGGTCAGAGTTTTCACGAGTGTCGACTTTCCGTGGTCGACGTGGCCGGCCGTGGCGAGAACGGTCATGGAACGAAAAGGCGGCGCAGTGCCGAGACGATGTGATGGTCGTCGTGAAGAGCAACCGTTCGTAGATCGAGAATCGTTCGATCGTCACGGACACGAGCCACGATGGGAAGGGGCTGGCTTCGCAACCCGCCGGTGACGTCGCCGTCGATTTCGATACCGAACGACGCGATGTGTGCACCGGGAGTGCTTCCGGCTCCGGGAAGGGAATCGCAGGCGACAACCCGTCCGACGCCAGCCCCTGCGATGACCTCTTCGCACCGTTCGCGCACGGCTTCGGGGGGAATCGAAGCCATCGTCCAGAACGGAACCCGTTCACACACCGTTCGTTCGAGATACGACATCACCACGTCGTGAAGGGCAGCCAGCACCAGACCACCCGGACGCAACGCTCGAGCCAACGGGTGAGCCGCGCAGCGGGCGACGAGGTCGGCTCGTCCGGCGATCACCCCGGACTGTGGACCACCGAGGAGTTTGTCGCCGCTGAAAGTGACGATCGATGCTCCCGCTTCGAGGGCCTGGCGTGCCGCTGGTTCCCCACGAAGCCACTCGGGAGGTCCCGTTGCGAGCCACGGGCATGCTTCGTCGAGAAGACCCGATCCGATGTCGGCCACCACATCGACACCCAAGGTCGAGAGTTGTGAGACCGGCGTTTCTTCGACGAAGCCTTCGACGCGGTAGTTGGACGGGTGAACTTTCAGCACCAGAGCGACATCGTTCCCCGATCGATCGATGGCCTTGCGGTAGTCACCGAGTCGAGTGCGGTTGGTGGTGCCGACGTCGACCAGTCGGGCTCCGGATTGTTCCATGACTTCAGGAACGCGAAAGCCGCCACCGATCTCGACACTCTCTCCACGACTGACGGCGACGTCGCGGCCGGACGCGAGTGCGGCCAGAACCAGAAGGACGGCGGCGGCATTGTTGTTGACGACCAGAGCGGCTTCGGCGCCGACGGCTCGAGCAAGCAGTCGACCCACTCCTGACTGTCGACTTCCGCGACGGCCGGTCAGAAGGTCGAATTCGAGGTTCTGGGCGCGCGCTTCGGTGTGCACGCCCAAGGGGGCCCGACCGAGATTGGTGTGGGCGATGACACCCGTGGCGTTGATCACCGGCTGCAACAGAGCGGCCCGCAATTCGATCGCCAGACGCTCGGCGTCGTGGTGATTGCCGGAAGCGATCGCCTGACGCGCCACGTCGACCAGGAGCGGATGGGGGAGTTCGACGTGCGAGAGCGATCGTGCGAGCGCATCGACCGAAGGAGGACGAGTGTTGGCGGCGTCGGCGTCCATCGCTCCGAACGCTAGTGCCGAGTCGGCGGGTTCGATTCGGTGACCGACCGAACCTCGTGTGCGACCATGGTTAGGGTGATCGTGTGATCCTGTTCCTGCTCTTCATCGTGTTCCCGGTGGCCGAGCTCTACGTGATCATCCGAGTCGGCTCGTCGATCGGCTTCCTCAACACTCTCGGACTCATCGTTCTCATCGCCGTCGTGGGTAGTTGGCTCGTGAAGCGAGAGGGAATCCGAGTCTGGACGAAGTTCAATCGCAGTGTCCTGGAGGGCCGAGTGCCGACGCAAGAGATCGTCGACGGAGTTCTCATCATGATGGCGGGTGCTCTCCTTCTCGCACCCGGATTCGTCACCGACGTCCTGGCGATTCTCGTCCTCTTTCCTCCTACCCGAATGGTGTTCCGGGGCATGCTTCTCCGACGCGCTCGAGCGGGAACCACCATCCTGGGTGGCTTCGGCACGGCGTCTCGGCCGCCCGGCGCACGCCCGGGCGACGTGATCGACACCGACGGAACCGAACCGCACGGCGAGATCTGAGACAGGTTCGTCTCTGCGATCCTTTGACGTGAGTCGTCGTCAGGTGAGTGAGCCGATGAGTGACGAGTAGTCAGTCACCACCAATGGTCGCTCGAGAATTTCTCCGGTTGCTCCCGGTACGGCGACTTCGGCCTCTTCGTTCAGTACGCGAACCGACGAGATGTCGAGATTCTTGAAGAGTGAGAGCACCACTTGGGCCAAGAGAAGTCGCTGTTCACTTCCGGCCAGATCGAGGAAGGTGGACGACACACTGATCTCGGCGATATCACTGTTGAGTCGAGCGTTCTCGATCACGAGCGGAGAGATCGACAGCGACGAACGTAGATCGTTCGCCAATTCGAAGTCGGACAGACCCGATGCGAGTGAATCGATGATCGATTGCGGATTCAAGGGGGAGAGCGAGAGTCGAGGACGACTCACCACCTCGTCGCCGCGAATGAGGTAGACGATGATCGGTTCGACCGGACGGGGAATTCCGTCGTCCGGCCCCCCGATCTCGATACGACGGTCGTCCCCGAGTCGATTGGCTGATGATTCGGTTCCGAAACTGCACGACACGAGGAGAGTCGAACAGACGATGCCGAAGATCGTTCGGTGAGTTCTTGTCATCACTCGTCCTCCTCCTCGACCACGTCGAGGTCGAACGAGAATCGAGCTCCGCCACTCGGACTGGATGCGATGCGCAAGCGTGATCCCATCGAGCGCAGATGTCCGTCGGCGATCGAGAGTCCGAGTCCCGAGCCCGGGAGGCCCTGTGAGCGTCGACCTCGACTGAACGGCTCGAGAATCGACTCGCGCTCGTTCTCGCTGATTCCGGGACCGTCGTCGTCGACATGAATCACGAGTCGTGGGTGATCGGTCGAGTCGCCACTCGACTCGACGCGAAGCGCCGTGACTCCGCCGGCGTAGAGAGCGGCGTTGCTGATGAGATTGCCGAAGACGTGCTTCAGTCGAGTCACGTCGACTCGAACACTGATCTGTGACAGATCAAGATCGGTCGTGAAGACGTGGGTCGGTAGTTCGAAGTTCTTCATGATCGCGGCGAACAGAGCATCGGCTTGACGAATCGTCAGGTTGGCGCGATCGGATCCCGAGGACTGCCGTCCGAGTACGAGCAGGTCTTCGAGCATGCGTTCGAATTCGGAAACTTCGGTTCCCAGGTTGTCGACCAGTCCTTCGAGGCTCCCGGGAAGGGTGTCCTTGTGCATCTGCAAGATGTCGGTCGTACCCCGAAGCGCGGTGAGTGGAGATCGCAATTCGTGTGCGGCCTGGGCTGCGAATCGCGACTCGGCTTCCAGTCGGTGCTGCAGTGACTCGGCCATCTGATTGAACGAATGAGAGATACGGGCCAGGTCGGGTTCACGGGGAATGCGTACTCGTGCTTCGAGATCACCGGAGCTGAGTTCGACCGATGTCGTACTGATCTCCTTCAGTGGCTCCATCACGCGTCGTGACAGCCAGAAGCCGATGAGAGCTCCACCGATCGAACTGATGAACACGCCGATGAGCAGGGCCCGTCGGATCGCGTTGACGGTGTCCTGGATCTCCGAGAGTGACGACACACCCACGTAAGCGAGTTGACGATCGGCCCCGATCGACATGGGAAACGTGACGAAATAGGCCGGTTGCCCGTTCAGAAGACTTCGCTGGTCGGCGGGTTCACCGATCTCGGCCCGCCCGAGCAGGTCGGATGGCACGTTCCCCACACCGATTCCAGCGCTCAACGACAGCCACTCGTCGTCGACTTTCATGAGAGCTCGGTACGACGGGCTGATCGTGGGAATCGACGTGAGGGCATCGGCTGGCTCTTCACCGGCCAGAATCGCCCGAGCGACCAACTCGGCGTGCACGAACGATTGTTGTTGAGCCGCTGACTCTCGCTGACGAAGCAGATAGGACTGAGCGCTCGACCAGGTGATACCGGAGGCGACGAGCGAGATGGTGAGGCCGACGAGCCCACCGATGATCACAGCCTTGCCACGTAGCGATACTCGCTCACTGACGTTCATGGCTCACCGTTCAGTCCGTCGGGTCGACGATTCGGAAACCCCGGCCGCGCACCGTCACGAGAAGGTCGGAGGCCTCGACGGCCGCCAACTTGGCGCGAAGGCGATAGATCTGCGTGTCGACGAGACGGGTCTCACCGAGGTAGTCGTACCCCCACACCTGTTCGAGAAGATCGGCCTTCGAGAGGATGCGCCCACTGGCGAGAAGTAGTTCACCCAGTACCTTGAACTCGGTCTTGGTGAGGTGAAGTTCTTGCTCGTCGAACGACACCTCGCCGGTGTCGAAGTTGATGGCGAAGCCGGCCCGATCGAGAGTCTGAATCGGCTCATCGTTGGACGCGCTTTCGATACGGCGCATGAGAGCGGCCAATCGAGCGCGCAGTTCCTTCAACTCGATGGGTTTCGACAAGAAGTCGTCGGCTCCGGCTTCGAGAGCCCGAATGACGTCATTGCTGTCACTGAAGGCCGTGAGGATCACGAGGGGAATATCGAGTTGGAGTCGAAGGCGCTGTACGACTTCGATGCCGTCCATCCCGGGCAACCGAAGATCGATGACGGCAAGATCAGGATTCTCCGATGCCGCCAGGGCGATTCCGGTCTCACCGGATTCGGCTTCGATGACGTGGTGGCCGTCGTGCCCGAAGGCAGTGGCCATCACCGATCTGATCGACTGGTCGTCTTCGACGAGAAGGATCCGGTACGTCACGCTTCCTCATCTAATCCGCTGGATCGCGAGGTCGCCACGTGTGTCGGCGACGTTTTCGGGACTTTTTCGTTCGATCGCGGGTCCACTTCTAGTGTGAGCCCGTGACCTCGTTGGCTGACTTCGACCCGGCGAGTGTTCCCATCCGGCCCGCAGCCACGGTGATGCTCGTACGTCAGTCGAGCGGACCTCTCGAGGTGTTCATGATGCGACGAACCACCAAGGCCGCATTCGCCGGTGGCATGTACGTGTTTCCGGGAGGCGCCGTCGACGCGGCTGATTCATCTCATCCCGACACGTCCAATCTGGATACATCGTTCGAAATGGCATCGATACGGGAATGCTTCGAGGAGGCCGGGGTTCTCCTCGCATGTGACGGTTCGGGTCGAACGGTGAAGTTCGACGATCCTGAGGTCGCCCGACGATTTGCCGAGTACCGCCACGTCGTGCACGCCGGGGAGCGGACCATGTCGAGCATTCTCGGCGCCGAAGGTCTCTCGGCTCGTCACGATCATCTGTCGTGGGTCGCGCATTGGATCACACCGTTCGGTGAAGTGCGACGCTTCGACACCCGTTTCTACGTGGCGGCCATGCCCGACGATCAGGAACCGCTGCACGACGATGTCGAGACCGTCGACAGTCTCTGGGTGGAGCCGCGCGTGGCACTCGAGCGCGCGTCATCGGACGACTTGCTCATGCTTCCGCCGACGATGGCGAATCTGCGATTCCTAGCCGAACATGGAACAGTCGACGACGTCATGAGTGCGGCACGTGAGATCGGGACGCCACCACGCATCCTTCCCAAGGTCGTGTGGGGCGACGATGGACGCATCACCGCCCTCCTCATGCCCGGCGACGACGGCTACGACGCGATACCGGAGCGCTGAGCACTAGGCGTCGACGAGAGCCGACCAGGCGTTGTACCCGCCGAGGATGTCGCTGACGTCGTCGAAGCCATGGGCCCGCAAGGTGCTGGCCGCGATCGAGGAGCGGTATCCACCAGCGCAGAACACGACGGTCGGACGCTTCGGATCGAGCTCACCGATTCGGCGAGTGAGACCGGCCAGTTCGACATGTCGTGCGCCACTGATCGTGCCCAGTTTGAACTCACCCGGATTGCGCACGTCGACCAGTTGAAGATCGGCGATGGAGTCGCGGCGGGCTCCGAAATCATGAGCCGTGAGACGCGACGCCATGGCGACTTCGTTCGGATTCTCGATGAACGCCTTGACCGGATCGTCGAGGTAACCGAGCACGTCGTCGAAACCGATACGGGCGAGTCGCGTGGTGGCCTCCCGCTCCTTGCCCGGCTCGGCGACGATGACGATCGGAGTGCCGGCCGCGACGACCTCACCGGAGTATTCGGCGAAGCGTCCACCCAGTCCGACGTTGATCGAACCGCGCAGGTGTGCGAGGGCGAAGTCACCGTCGTCTCGGGTGTCGATGATCGCGGCACCGGCCGAGCGCGCCTTGACGACGTCGGCCATCGAGAGGGCGGTGAGCGGGGCGTCCTCATCGAAGGTGTCACGCGCCTTGCGATTGGTGGTCGCCGCATGCAAGAAGTACATCGGGGCCGTCGACTGGCCTTCGGTGACCGCGGCCACGAATTGATCTTCCGACATGGGAGCCAGTGCGTAGTTGGTGGTGCGTTGTTCGCCGATCGAACTCACCGTGTTGGTCGACAGGTTCTTGCCACACGCGCTACCGGCTCCGTGGGCCGGATAGACCAGCGTCGTGTCGGGAAGTCTCATCAACTTCTCGTGCAGTGAGTGGTAGAGCATGCGACCGAGATCTTCGGCCGTCTGGCCGACGGCCGCGAGCAGATCGGGTCGGCCGACGTCGCCGATGAAAAGAGTGTCACCGGTGAACACGGCATGCGGTGCGGCCGAGACGTTCTCTCGCACGACCACGGAGATCGATTCGGGTGTGTGACCCGGTGTCTCCAGAACCTCGAGACGGGCATGGGAGTCGGAATCGCCGAGGACGATCACGTCACCCTGGGAGAGAGCGGTGATGGCGAAATCGGTACGACCCGTGGCTGCCGAGCCGAAGACGATCTCGGCGCCGGTCGCCTCGGCCAATTCGAGATGGCCCGACAGGAAGTCGGCGTGAAAGTGGGTCTCGATGACGTACTTGATGGTGAAACCGTTCTCGGCCGCTTCGGCGAGATAGGCCGAGATGTCACGTTGCGGATCGACGACGGCGGCGATTCGACTGTCGGTATCGGCCACCACGTAAGACGCGTGCGAGAGACATTCGAGGTAGTGCTGGCTGAGATGCAGAGCCATGGCGAGACGAATCCTTTCGTGTCGGTGGTCGTTGAGTGTCGAACGTGGCGTGGGTCAGGCGAGTTTCAAGAACAATTTCTCGACCTCGGCGAGGTCGAAACCGTTCTTGGCTGCCTCGACGGGATCGGCGAGGCAGTGACTGAGGCCGGTGGCGAGCAATTTGAAGCCCACCTGGTCGAGCGCTTTGCTGGCCGCCGACACCTGGGCCACGATGTCGCGACACTCACGGCTTTCGGTGAGCATCTGCTGGATGCCGCGGACCTGGCCTTCGATACGGCGCAGCCGTCGGGTCAGATCGTCGATGGTGTCGTCGGGAAGTTGCATGAGGCCTCCTGGTCGGTGGCCCCACTATACCCCTAGGGGTATCTACTGTCCACCTCGGAGTGATACCGGTGTCACCGATTCGACGATGACCCCGTCGTCACCGACCGAGACCTCGGTGAACCCTCGTCGATCGTCGGAGTCGTCGCCTTGGCGGGCTGAGCAATCCGCCATCTGCACCGGGGGAATCGTCTCGGTCACGAGCTGGTGAGCGATGGATCGAAAGGCGAGGGCCGCCGGTCCTGATCCGGTCAGAACCACGGGCTCGCCGGCGTCCGATCCGGCGGCGACATGCGGTTCGAGGGGAATCTCACCAAGGAGGGGAACCCCGATCTCGTCGGCCAGCGCCTGGCCTCCGCCTCGGCCGAAGAGCGGGTATCGCTCACCGTGATCACAGACGAATTCGCTCATGTTCTCGATGACACCGGCGATGCGCAGGAACGAGCGACGAGCCATGTCGGCGGCTCGGATGGCGACCTTTTGTGCACTGACGGCCGGGGTGGTCACGATGATCATGTCGGTGCGGGGCAACATGCGAGCGAGTCCCATCTGCACGTCACCGGTTCCCGGAGGCATGTCGATCACGAGGTAGTCGAGGTGACCCCAGGCCACGTCGTTCAAGAATTGTTCGAGCGCCTTGGTGAGCATGAGCCCTCGCCACATGAGTGCCGTGCCCTCGTCGTCGACCAGGAAACCGGTCGACACGACCTTCAAGAGGCCGTCGCCCACTGCGCGCGTGTTGGGGCGAATCCGGGGCCGACCACTGTCGGGATCGGCCTCGGCCTCCAGGCGCTGATCGAGGCCCAGCATGCGCGGCACCGAGAATCCCCAGATGTCAGCGTCGAGGACACCGACCGTGAAGCCTTGAGCGGCGATGGCAGTGGCCAGATTGACCGTGACCGAACTCTTGCCGACGCCACCTTTGCCCGATGACACGGCGAGCACCCGAGTCGTCGTCGGAATCGCAGTGTCAGGGGCTTTTTCGCGGGCGTTCCAGCGAGCCTTGGCCATCGTGGCCGAACGCTCCTCACTGGTCATCTCACCCCACTCGATCTTGACCCCGCGGACCCCGGGATGGGTGTCGACGCGTGTCTCGATGTCCTTTTTGATCTGGGCTCGAAGTGGGCAACCGCCGATCGTGAGCAACACGTCGACCACCACGTACCCGTCGGACGACACCGAGCGACACGACGCCATGCCGAGATCGACCACATCGGACCCGAGTTCGGGGTCGATCACGGCGCGGAGAAGGTCTGTGACCTCGGCTGGAGTGGGGGGAACGACTCCGCTCACCATGAGGAAAGGGTATCGGTGGCCAACGACTGTCGAGACGCGCAGTCAGCCAGTAAATTGTGGATGTCGGAGACGTCCGACCGAACGGGCGCCATCTCGTTCCGATGTTCACGAGGAGACCGCACATGATCACTCTCACCGATTCCGCAGCCGTCAAGGTGAAAGAACTGCTCACCGCCGAAGGTGCCGACGATCTGGCCCTGCGTGTGGCCGTACGTCCCGGTGGATGCAGCGGCTTTTCGTACGAGATGTTCTTCGACGGCGACGTCGCCTCCGACGACATCGAAGCCACGTTCGGCGAAGCCGTGCGCGTGATCGTCGATCCGGCATCGGCCCAACTGCTCGAGGGTGCGACTCTCGATTACAAGGACGGCCTGAACCAGGCGGGTTTCAACATCACGAACCCCAATGCCACCCGCACGTGCGGTTGTGGCCAGTCGTTCAGCTGAGCGACGTCTCTCAGCTCAGCAGTTCTCGTAGTTCGTCGGCGTCCCACACCGCGTCGAGCCGATCGACAACGACACCTGATGCATCGGTGACGAACACCGTGGGCTCGAACGTGAGGCGAGCCGCCGTCACGGCCGGTGCGACCTCGGTCGCGGCACGGTCGGCGTACACGTCGGCGTGCACGAACGTCGCTGCGTCACCGAGCTCGGTGGCGAGGTCGATCATCTGCTCGAGGACCGGACCGCACACACCCGTCTGACAATGGGCCGGTGTGCCCACGATGTACACCACCGGCCGACCCCGCTCGAGAGCTTGGTTCAACGTGATCCCGTGGAACGGACACGGTTCGGGTTGTCGTGTGCACACCACGTCCACACCGCGTGGATCGTCGATCGTGGGAGTGTCGAATCCGGTGAGCGGGTCGCCTCGACGATCAGCGACCAGGTCGGCCGGATCCCGGATCTGGAAGGCGGCTCCTTCGGCCGGACCTCCGTCCACGACGAGGCTGTAGAACCCGGGTCGTTCGAGAAAGGTTCGGAACGTCCAGAACGGAATCGTTCCCTCGCCGAGCGATCTCCGATCGGCGACGAGACCTTCGGCGACCGACGTGTCGTCGTCGAGAGGCATCACGTTTGCGTACAGTTGTTGAGGGCCGACTTGGGAGAGACCGGAAGAATCGCCGATCGAGAGGGGAAGGCGTTGCCGACCCGGGCCGAGTTCGGTGGGTATCCAACGGGCGGCGAGGATCGAGTCATCGGGGAGAGACCTCGTGTCGTCCGACCGGCTCGAGCCACCGCAGGCCGTCAGAAGTGATGCCATCGGAACGCCGATCACGGCCGATGTCCCGAGACCGAGAAGTCGACGGCGGGACAGACGTCCAAGATCGAGGTTCACGTGGCGGACGATATCCCGAGCCGTCTTGTGGTGAGCCGCCCCCAGCGTGTGACATAGAGGTATGTCGACTCGGGAACCAGTAGTGAACTTCGAACTCGACGGTCGACCGGTGTCGGTGTCGGGATTGGTGAGTTTGCTCGCCGCCCTGCGTGATCAGCTCGGTGTTCGTTCGGCCAAGGACGGTTGTGCACCACAGGGTCAGTGCGGCTGTTGCACGGTGTGGGTCGACGGCGAACCGCGCGTGAGTTGTGTGACGCCCGTGTCTCGAGTGTCGGGTCGTCGTGTCACCACGATCGACGGACTCGGTCCGACGGTTCGTGACGAATGGGCGCGAGCGTTCTGTGCGACGGGTGGGAGCCAGTGCGGTTTCTGCACACCCGGAATCGTGATGCGATTGGCCGCCGAGCGCCATCGAAGTGACGATCGGGCCGACATCGCGTCGAGTTTGACGGCGCATCTGTGTCGATGCACGGGGTGGCAGACCGTCATCGACGCCGCAACGGCCGTCGCCACCGGTGTGACGATCACCGACGACCGCGACTTCGACGCAGCGAGTCGACGGGCCACCATCGAAGGTCGATCGACACAGGTCGTGTCACCGCGTGTCGCCCTCGGTGAGGGTGGATTCGCCGACGACGCCGCGCCCGACGATGCGTGGGTGGCCGTTCTCGCGCCCGACGATTCGTGGAGCGTCGCCCGAACGGTGACCGAGGCGCGGGCGGTGGCCGGTGTGGTTCCCGGTCGCCGGTCGACTCTCGGAGTCGTCTGGCCGATCGATCCACCGGTCGGTGACTTCGTACGAACCCTGTCGACCACCTGGGTCGAACCGGCCTACCTCGAGCCCGATGCCGTGTGGTGTCGACCGGGTGGTGAACCATTCGGCCCGACCGAGAACGGAGGCGCCTTCGGAAGCAAGTGCCAGTGGTTACGAGACGCGGCCCGACGATTGGCCGACGAGAACCAACGACCCGTGCGAGTGGTTCTCTCGCGTGAAGACGTGGTGCGACGCGGTGCGAAGCGACCGGTACTCGCGGCCGGAGTTCGTGCCGACGGTTCGGGAGTGATCGTCATGCGGCGCACCGAGGGTGCGGCGGATCTGGTTCGAGCCGTCGCTCCCGACTGGGAGTTACGCGAGGTCGATCTTCTCGGTCCTCCCACCACCTTGGACCGTCGAGGTGCCGTCTGGGCCGAGATCGCCGTACTGCGCTCGTCGGTGTCGGAAGCGGCATGGGATCACGTGATCTCACCCGATGGCGCCGAGGCGTGGGCCCGTATGGACGATGACGCGATACGTGTGAAGGTGCGCTGCGGACAAGTGCTCGATCGGACGGTGCTTCGCTCGTACTGCGTCGGTGCGGCCCATATGGCTCTCGGCTGGGTGCGATCCGAAGGTGTCGCAGTCGACGAGTCCGGAGCGGTTCACGACCTGACCATCCGATCTTTCGGTGTCGTTCGGGCTTCCGATACTCCCCTGATCGAGGTCGAGATCCTCGACGACGACACGGAGCCGATCAACGGGAGCGATGCGGTGTTCGCAGCCGTGGCGGCGGCGGTGTGGAGGTTCGACGAATGGCCGGCCCGCTGGCCGAAAGAGCGGGACCTCGGCGACCGCTAGCGTGACGGTATGGCGAAGAAGACATCGGTGAAGAAGACGTCCACGAAGAAGACGTCCACAAAGAAGACATCAGCGAAAGCGTCACCCGCGAAGCCGCTCGGCCCGTATACGCCCGTCGTGCGCGCCGGTGACTGGATCATCGTGTCGGGTCAGCTCGGTATCGCCGACGGGGCTCTCGTCCCTGGTGGCGTGGCCGCCCAGACTGCCCAAGCGGTCGTCAATCTGAAGGCGCAGTTGAAGTCGGTCGGTGCGTCGTTGTCGGATGTGTCGAAGACCTTGTGCTTCCTCACCGACATGGACACCTTCACCACGTTCAACGAGGCCTACGTGGCCGGTTTCGGAAACTCGCGCCCGGCCCGTTCGACCATCGGAGTGGCTGCGTTGCCCTTCGGAGGTTCCGTGGAGATCGAAGCGTGGGCCTACAAACCCCTGGCTGCGAAGAAGTCAGCTGCGAAGAAGTCAGCCGGGAAGAAGTCGCCGGCCAAGAAGTCCCGAAAGTAGGATCGAGTCGTGCCCGGTGCCATCGTCCTCGTGATCGTTTTGTTCGCCTTTCCGGTGATCGTCGGCCTGAGTTCGGCGGGTCTCGCCGCCCTTCTCGGCCACCTTCTCTGGAAGGACGGCGAGGAGCGCCACGAAGGCAGCGAGCTCCTCGATCTGAACGTCTGACCACCGGCGTCGTATGAACTGCGCTCGACGTCGTGCGAGCCGATCCTCGGATCCGGCATCATGACCGCTCCTTCGTCCGCCGACCTGCTCGTTCGCAACGCTCGTCTCGTGGCGACGATGGACGATGAGCGTCGTGAGCTGGCCGGAGGATGGGTGGCTGTGACCGATGGACTGGTCTCGGCGATCGGATCGTCGATTCAGGAACCTCCGGTGGCTCGTGAAGTGATCGATGCAACCGACTGTCTGGTGACTCCCGGACTCGTCAACACGCACCACCACATCTACCAGAATCTCACCCGGGCGTTTCCGCCCATGACCGACAAGCCCTTGTTCGGTTGGCTTCAGTCGCTGTATCCGCTTTGGCGCGGTATCGACGAGGAGTCGGTGTACGTGAGCGCATTCGTCGGATTGGCCGAACTCGCGCTGTCGGGTTGCACCACGAGTACCGATCATCTGTACCTGCACCCGCGCGGTGCCGGCGATCTGTTGAGTGCCGAGATACGAGCGGCTCGGGATCTGGGTGTGCGTTTCCACCCGACGCGCGGATCCATGTCGTTGTCGGAGAAGGACGGAGGTCTACCTCCCGACGACGTGGTCGCCGACGACGATGAGATCCTTGCGGCGAGTGAGGAAGCGGTCGGTCGACACCACGACCGTTCGCACGGTGCCATGGTGCGTGTCGCGCTCGCTCCGTGTTCGCCGTTCAGCGTCACCGAACAGCTCATGGTTCGTTCGGCCGAGCTGGCCGAGAAACTCGACGTGCGTCTGCACACGCATTTCGCCGAGAACGCCGAAGACGACGAGTTCTCGTTGGCAACTTTCGGGTGTCGCCCCATGGAGTATCTCGAGCGCACCGGTTGGTGCACTGATCGCACGTGGGTCGCTCACTGTGTGATGCCGAACGATCACGAAGTTGAGCGGTTGGGTGCGGCCGGCGTGGGAGTGGCGCACTGTCCGAGCAGCAACTTGATCCTGGCGTCGGGCATCTCACCGATCGTTCCGTTGCGACGGGCCGGAGCCAAGGTCGGTCTGGGTGTCGATGGATCGTCGTCGGCCGATTCGGCATCACTGTGGCTCGAAGCTCGTCAGGCGATGTTGCTCGCCAAGTTGCGCGACGGTGCATCGGCTGGCACGGCGCGGATGGCCCTCGAGGTCGCCACACGTGGTGGAGCCGGTTGCCTCGGACGTGAGGGTGAAATCGGTGAATTGAGCGTGGGCGCGGTCGGTGATCTCGCCGTGTGGCGTCTCACTGGTCCGCAGTTCGCCGGCGCGCTGGCCGACCCGATCGAGGCGTGGTTGCGGTGCGGACCGATCGGTGCCCATCACACGATCGTGCACGGCCGATCGGTGGTCCGCGACGGCGTGGTCGTCGATCCCCGACTCGACGACGTGTTGCGCCGTCATGCCGTCGAGAGCCGACGGATTCAACGTCTCGGCGAGTCGCGCTGAGTCACATGTCGTCCGCGAATCTGCCGGCCGCCGTTCTGTGGGACATGGACGGCACCCTCGTCGACACCGAGCCGTACTGGATCGATGCCGAGTTCGAGATCGTCGAGATGCACGGCGGTACTTGGAGTCATGATCACGCCAAGGCTCTCGTCGGCTCCGATCTTCTCGATTCGGGTGCGTACATCCGAGAGCACGGAGGGGTCGATCGACCGCCGGCCGAGATCGTCGAGATGTTGCTCGATCGAGTCGTGGCGCGAGTGCGAGCCGAGGTGCCGTGGCGTCCCGGGGCGCGTGAACTTCTCGGCTCGGTGCGGGCCGCCGGAGTCGACACTGCACTCGTCACCATGTCGTGGAGGCGATTCGCGGAAGAAGTCGTGACGTGCCTGCCGACCGGGAGCTTCACGGTGTCGGTCACCGGTGACGAGGTGGCGCGGGGCAAACCTCACCCCGAGCCATACCTACTGGCCGCCGAACGTCTGGGTGTGCGCCCCGAGCAGTGTGTGGCCATCGAGGATTCTCCCACCGGCGTGCGGTCGGCTCTGGCTGCTGGTTGTCGTGTGATCGGCGTTCCGCACGTGGTCGACGTGTCGCCCGACTTGGCTCATCTGCCCGAGTCACTCGGGATCCTCACCTTGCTTCCCACTCTCGTTGGCGTGGAACTCGGTGATCTGATGCTGGCCGACCCTCAGCTCGACCAGCGAGGGGACTGACCGAAGCGATAGCCCACGCTGCGAACGGTCTGGATGAGATTGGCGTACTCCTCACCCAACTTGGCGCGCAGTCGACGAATGTGAACGTCGACGGTTCTCGCGCCGCCGTAGTAGTCGTAACCCCACACTCGTGACAGGAGCATCTCACGGGTGAACACCTTGCCCGGATTCTGCACCAGGAACTTGAGCAGTTCGTACTCCATGTACGTGAGATCGAGTGGACGACCGTCGACCGACGCCTGATACGTCTCGAGATTGAGGACGAGTTCTTCGTAGTCGACGAGTTCGGAGCGGGGCGCCGACGTGGAGTACGAGAAGAGGTGGCGCAGACGAGCCTCGAGCTCACGAGGATGGAACGGCTGCAGGCAGAAGTCGTCGAACAGTTCGTCACGCAGGGTGAGTTCGTCGAGCTGAGCGCCGGTCACGAGCAGGAGCAAAGGAACGATCACCGATTCCTTCTTGCGGAGTACCCGAGCGAAGGCCCAGGCCGCCTCGAGATCGACGTCACCGCACACGATCGCTCCGAGCCATCCCTCGGCGATGTCGGCTTTCGACAGATCGTCGGCCGAGGAGAACGCTTTCCACCGATAACCGGCCAGGTCGAGCGTGCGCGCCAACTCGGGCGGCGGCGGCTCGGGGAAGACGGCGATCAGATCACTCGACATGATCAGAGAGACCTCAAGTACCGATCGAGCTCGAAGGGTGTCACTTGCGTCTTGTAACCGCGCCACTCGGAGCGTTTGTTGCGGACGAACCACTCGAAGATGTGCTCACCGAGCGCCTCGTGCACGAGGCTCGATTCCTCCATCACCTTCAGAGCATCGGACAGTGACTGAGGAAGTTGGTCGATACCCAGTTTCTCGAGTGCGTCGTCACCCATTTCGAAGAGATTGGCGTCGGCTTCGGCCGGCAGTTCGTATTTCTGCTCGATGCCACGAAGACCGGCGGCGAGGAGGACCGAAAAAGCCAGGTAGGGATTGCAGGCCGGATCGGGAGAGCGATACTCGACTCGGGTGGCGAGTGGATTGGCCCGCTTCGGAATCGGGACTCGAATGAGTCCGCTGCGATTGTTGCGCGCCCACGAGACGTGCACGGGAGCTTCGAAGCCGGGCACCAGTCGCTTGTAACTGTTGACGGTCTGATTGGTGACTGCCGTGATCTCGCTCGCGTGGTGGAGTAGGCCGGCCATGAAGTGCTTGGCGACCGGTGACAAGTTGTACGGATCATCTCCGTCGTAGAAGGCATTGCCGTCGTTGTCGAAGAGCGAGAGGTGCAGGTGCATGCCGCTTCCTTGCACTCCCTCGAGCGGTTTGGGCATGAACGTCGCGTGGACCCCTTGCGCAGCGGCCACTTCTTTCACCACGAGGCGGAACGTCATCACGCTGTCGGCCATCGTGAGGGCGTCGGTGTGGCGGAGATCGATCTCGTGCTGTGACGGCGCATCCTCGTGGAACGAGTACTCGACGGGGATCGAGAGTGTCTCGAGAGTGCGAATGGTCTCCTTGCGGAGACTTCCGGTCACGTCAGTGGTCGTCAGATCGAAGAACGACGCCTCGTCGAGAATGCGAGGTGGCTGACCGTGCTCGGGCGGTGCGAAGTAGAAGAACTCGATGTCCGGTGCGATCAGGAAGTCGAAACCGTGCGTTCGTGCTCGCTGAAGATTGCGCCGCAGCACTTGGCGCGGATCACCGTCGAACGGAGTGCCGTCAAGATTGTGGATGTCGCAGAAGATGCGGGCTTCGGGAGCCTTGGAATCGGCCCAGGGAAGCGTCACGAAGGTGTTGGGGTCGGGGATCGCGAGAACATCGCTTTCCTGGACGCGAGAAAAACCATCGATCGACGATCCGTCGAATGTCATTCCGTCCTCGAGGGCGTTCTCGAGTTCGGCCGGACTGATTGCGAAACTCTTGAGGTTGCCGAGAACATCGGTGAACCACAGTCGAATCAGACGGACACCGCGTTCTTCGACGGTTCGCAGCACGTAATCACGCTGCTGATCGAGCATGTTCATCTCCTCAGTCTGCCGGGTGGTCCGAGAAATCACGAGAGCCGGGGGATGACCCCCGGCTCTCGTCACTGCAGTTCGGGTGGATCGTCAGCTTCCGCAGACCGTCTCCACGAGGAGTCGGGTGACGGTGTAGGGATCCATGTTGGCGTTCGGACGGCGGTCCTCGGCGTAGCCCTTACCGGTCTTTTCGACCGACCACGGGATACGGATCGAGGCACCGCGGTTCGACACGCCGTAGCTGAACTTGTTGTACGGAGCGGTTTCGTGGGCACCGGTGAGACGGCTCTCGATGTCGTGTCCGTAGTTCTTCACGTGGAGATCGACCTTCTTGCCGATGGCCTCACAAGCGGCCTTGATGGCCTTCATGTCCTTGTCGTTACGCATCGACTTAGTCGAGAAGTTCGTGTGGGCGCCGGCCCCGTTCCAGTCGCCCTTCTGAGGCTTGGCGGCGAACGAGATCACGATGTCGAAGTCCTCAGCGATGCGGTGCAACAACCAGCGAGCCACGGTGAGGTGGTCACTCACGGTCACGGCGTCGGCGGCACCGATCTGGAATTCCCACTGACCGGGCATGACTTCGGCGTTGGTTCCCTCGATCAAGAGACCGGCGTCCATGCAGGCCTGGGTGTGCTCTTCGACGACCTCTCGACCGATCACTCGACCCGTGCCGACACCGCAGTAGTAAGGACCCTGCGGAGCGGCGTAACCACCGGGAGGGAAACCGAGGGGCGAACCATCGGGGCGAAGCATCGTGTATTCCTGTTCGATTCCGAAGATCATCTCGTCGGACGCGTACTTCTTGGCGGCCTTGGCGCATGCGGCACGGGTGTTCGTGGCGTGCGGCTTACCCGTCTGGGCGAGCATCACTTCGCAGAGCACGAGGATGTTGTTGCCACCACGGATGGGATCGGGGCAGCTGAAGACCGGATGGAGTGCGCAGTCCGACTTGTCGCCGGGGGCCTGGTTGGTCGACGAACCGTCGAAGCCCCAGATCGGGGGTTCGGTCACGTCGTCGGAGAGAATCTTGGTCTTCGAACGAAGAAGTGGTGTCGGCTCGGTGCCGTCGATCCAGATGTACTCGGCTTGGTAAGCCATCTTTGGGGGTCCTCCGTGGGTGAACGTCCGGTTGTCTTCCGGCACTGCTGATGGGGCGCCCTCACTCTCACAGTGAGGCGTTTCTCATCCGTTGCCCAATTGTGAACGCTGTGTGAACCGACCGACCGTGTGTTGTCCCGGGTGATGTCGAGCCGTGACCAGGCTCCAAGACGTGAATCCGACCTGCTCAGCAGGGGTGACGACCGAATTGCTCGTCGGGTCGACCGTTAGCCTGGCGTTCGTGACGACCCTGCGACTCGCCATGGCTCAGTCGAACCCGGTCGTCGGCGATCTGGCCGGTAACCGGGATCGAATTCTCGAGGCCTACCGAGTTGCCGATTCGAACGGCTGCGATCTGGTCGTGTTCGGTGAACTCTCGATCACCGGATACCCACCCGAGGATCTCGTTCTGAAGCCGGGCTTCGTGCGCGACAACCGAGCCGTTCTCGACGACATCGCCGCGACGACGAACGACTGTGTCGCAGTGGTGGGATTCGTCGATCGAAGTGGTGAGATCGATCCAGCGACCGGACGGGACGTGTTGTTCAATGCGGCTGCGATCTGTTCGAACGGTGTGGTGCGAGGTGTGTACCACAAACGAATCCTTCCCAATTACGACGTGTTCGACGAAGAACGGACTTTTCAGCCGGGTGTCGGTTCGTACCACTTGCACGAGATCGCCGGGGTACCAGTCGGGCTCTCGATCTGTGAGGACGTGTGGTTCGAAGACGGGCCGGTCTCCGAACAAGCGCGTGGCGGTGCGATGCTCAACGTGAACATCAACGGGTCACCGTTCCACGGAGGCAAGGTCGACGAACGTCGTCGCATGTTGGCTCAGCGAGCGCGTGACTCCGAATGCGCGATCGTCTACGTGAATCAGGTCGGCGGTCAGGACGAGTTGGTTTTCGACGGCGCATCGATGGTCGTCGATGCACGCGGCGAGCTGATCGCCCGATCGGCGCAGTACGTGACCGACCTCGCGATCTTCGATCTCGAGGTCGATGCACCGGCCCGACCCGTTTCGCTGCCGATCACGCGCATTTCGGCGGCGTCACGGGCGACCGGCTCGACGATCGGGCCGGTGATCGCTCCGACCCTCGACGATCGGGCCGAGTTGTACGACGCGCTCGTACTCGGCACGCGCGATTACGTGCGCAAGAACCGGTTCACCGACGTCGTGATCGGTTTGTCGGGTGGTATCGACAGTTCCCTCGTCGCCTGTGTGGCCGTCGACGCGTTGGGTGCCGAACACGTGCACGGCGTGGCCATGCCGTCGCGCTACTCGTCCCAGGGCTCGATCGACGACGCTTATGCCCTCGCCCGAGCCCTCGACATCGACATCCGGACGATCTCTATCGAGCCGGCGTTCCAGTCGTATCTCGACATGTTGGAGCCGAGTTTTGTCGGGCGGGATCCCGATCTCACCGAGGAGAATCTTCAGAGTCGGTGTCGCGGTCAGACGCTCATGGCCCTGTCGAACAAGTTCGGTTGGATGGTTCTCACCACGGGCAACAAGAGCGAGCTGGCCGTCGGCTACTTCACCATCTACGGAGACTCGGTGGGTGGGTACGCCGTCATCAAGGATCTCCTGAAGACCGATGTCTTCGGACTCAGTCGCTACGTGAACGAGCGGGCCGGACGGGAGATCGTTCCGGAGTCGGTGCTCACCAAACCTCCGTCGGCCGAATTGCGTCCTGATCAACGGGACGATCAGTCGCTACCCCCGTACGACGTTCTCGATCCGATTCTCGAGTTGTACGTCGAACAGGATCTGACGGCGGCCGAGATCGTCGAGCGTGGACACGACGAAGAGATCGTTCGTCGGATCGCGCGTCTCGTCGACGTGAACGAATACAAACGACGTCAGTGTCCACCCGGTGTTCGGGTGTCCCCGAAGGCATTCGGAAAGGATCGGCGTCTGCCGATCACCAACGGATACCGAGGCTGACCCTCTGGCGGTAGGCCACGAGCGAGCCGATCACGCACAATGCACATCCGGAGCCGAGGAGTGCGGGAGCACCGATTCCGTGCACTTCGTAGGTCGCCGTAGCGACGAGCGACATGACGGCACGACCGAGAGTTCCGCCTCCGATGGCGAATCCGAGACCGCGGGCCGGTGATTCGGGGATGACGTTGGCGGCGAGTGGCAACAGACTCACGATCGCGAATTCGAAGCCGAGAAGAAAGATCGCGAGAAGGCAGATTCCAGCGACGGCGTTGGAGCCGACGATGGCCAAGAGAATTCCACTCGGCACGATGAGAGCGGCTCCGAGAGCGGTGCTGCGCTCCTTGCCCCAGACGTCGGTTCGTCGAGAACTCGTGATGGATGCGAACAGCTCGAAGGCACCGAGACCGAAGGCCACGGCGGCGATACCGGCTTCGGTGAAGCCGAAATCGTCGTCGAGCCATGATCCGAAGGTCACGAACATGCACTGGCTGGCCGCCATGAGGAAGAACATGGCGAGCACGACCCAGTAGCCCTCCTTGGGCAGCGGACGACGTGGGCTCTCGGTCCGTCGTATCGCATGATGATCGCCGTCGGGACCGAGGCGACGGGCGATCACGGCGGCCATCAGCGCCGTGGCCGCGGCACCTGTGACGTAACCCCATCGCCAACTCGAGGCCGAGGCCACCAGACCCATGATCGTGACGCCGAGCAGCAGTCCGAGGGCCCAGGACGTCTCGGTGATCCCGATGACCCGCCCTCGCCGTTCGTAGTCGACGTGATCGTTGACCCAGGCCGTGAGTCCGACGTCGAACACGAGCTTCGACATACCGAGCACGGCGATCGCGACCACGAAGACGACGAGACCGGGGCTCGCGGCGGCCAATGCGGCGGCTGCCGACACACCGAGCAGTCCGGCGACCATCGACGTTCGCCGATGCATTCGATCGACGTACCCGCCGATGATCGGCGACACGATCATGAGAAGTTCGGTGATCATGAGAGCGACGCCGATTCGGCTCAGACTCGTGGAGAGATCGTCGGAGATACTGGCGAGGAACGGTGGAGCGAAACGGAAGCAAGCGTTGGCGTTGAGTCGCGCGATCGTCACCGCAATGACGTGACGTCGCGTCTCCTCGGGGTAGGTCTCGTCGAGCAGAGGTTTCAACACGGGGACTCGTCGTCCCCGCTCTTCGCGATGAGGTAGCCGATGGCGCGCTCGGCACGCGGGTAGCGATTCACGACGTGCCAGAAATCAGGACCGTGATCAGCGATCACGAGGTGCGCCAGTTCGTGCACGATCACGTAGTCGAGAACCCAGTTCGGAACACCGACCAACCGACTCGAGATCTTCACCTCGCCGTTGGCGGGAGTGCACAGACCCCACACCGCCGTGAGTTTGTCCGACCACTCGATGGACGAGGGAAGTGGGAGAAGGTGAGTCGACGCCAGTTCATGGGCTCGAGCCGACAAGTCGACGCCACGAGTAGCGATCTTGCGCTCGAAACGCCGCACCATTTCCTGAACGGCCTCTTCCTCTTCCGAACGTGACATCCACGACGGAACGGTGACCTTCACGACTCCGTGTTCGAGGCGCGCCCCGACGCTCCTCTTGCGCCGCGTCGAGCGCACCACTTCCACGCGAAGTGGACCGCTCACTCGACGGCTCCCGAATTCTTGAGTTCCTCGGCGATGAGTTCGAGCGGGAAGAGGAGCGATCCGGCTCGCCAGCCACGCTCGGTGTCGTACTCGAACCAGGAACCACCGAGGTTGGGGAAGTGATGCTCGGATCCGGTGAGTCGACGCCGAAGGATGCGGAGAACCCCGCTGTGCGACACCACGAGTACGCATCCGCCGGCGTGATACGACGCGATGTCGGAGAAAGCCGACATCGCTCTCGCTTCGGTCGATTCCGCGGTTTCGAAGCTCGGAGGGCGTCGTCCCGCCTCGAGCCAACCCGGCCACTGCGCCTGGATGTCACGACGAGTGAGCCCTTGCCATTCGCCGGCGTCGTTCTCGCGCCAACGAGTGTCGACGCGGCGATTGGGGCACTCGACCACTTCGGCGAGCAGATCGGCGGTCACCGATGCCCGGCTGAGGTCGCTCGAGACGACGAGATCGAAGGGTGGGCACTCGGAAGCGATCAGCGATCCGGCCTGGCGAGCCTGTAAGCGACCGAGAGTGGTGAGGGGAGGGTCGGCCTGACCCTGCCACTTGCCGAGCGCGTTCCATTCGCTCTGACCGTGTCGAACGACGAGAACTCGGGTGACGGCGTCGGACACGAGCATTCACGGTACCCCCGCTACGCTCGTGACGTGGTCAACCTGCGTCTGTTCGCTCAGGCTCGCGAAGCCGCCGGAACGTCGCGCGACACGGTGTCGGGTTCGACGGTGGCCGAAGTCGTCGAAGCAGCGAGCAACAAGTACGGAGAGCGTTTCGTCACGGTTCTTCCGATGTGTCGGATCTGGTTGAACGGGGAGGAAGTCCACCCCTCGACAGCGGTCAGCGACAAGGATGAAGTCGCCGTGTTGCCACCGGTCTCGGGAGGATGTCGATGAATGAGGGTGAACTGACGTCGATGCCCTTGGCCGAGTTGCGCGCCGAGCGCGACAGCCTGCGCGCCGAGGAGGATGCGGTGTCGTTCGTTCGTCGGCTCGCCCAAGGTCGAGTCGATCTGGTGGCCGCGGTGAGGGCTCATCGCGAATCTGATGGATCGGGTTCGATCGCCGACATCATTCGATCCGGAGTCGGCGCGGCTCCGAGTACCGGTTCGAGCCGTCCCCCGCGTGACACCGAGGTGGCGGCCGACCACCCGTTGGTGGAGGAGTTCGAACACTTGAGTGATCGACTCGGATTCGACGACATGGCCGACCTCGATCCCGAGTCGCTCGCCCGTCTCGGCCAGGGATTGGCCGATTTCGAGAGTCGGATGTCGGCTCGTCGCCGGGAGCTCTTCGATCGAATCGACGCTCTCACCGCCGAACTCGTGCGTCGCTACCGCGACGGAGATGCTTCGGTCGATTCACTTCTGCAGGGCTGACGTCCTGGTCGATCGCCTCGATCGAGCGTCGTCGCTTCGTCGCCGGTAGTTTCACCTTTCTGTGACACGAGTGGCGATGCTTTCTCTGCACACCTCCCCGCTGGTTCAGCCGGGTGCAGGTGATTCGGGTGGCATGAACGTCTACGTCCGCGAACTGGTGGCCGCCTTGGCTCATGCCGGCGTCGAATGCACCACGTACACGCGCCAGTGGAAGCGGGGTCTGCCGCGCGAGGTGCTCGTCGAGCCGAATCACCGCGTCGTCCACGTCCCAGCCGGACGATTCGATCTTCCGAAGGAAGAGTTGGAGTCGGTGGTTCCCGCGTTCACCGATTTCGTTCTCGAGGACGTCGGTCGGACGGCGCCGGTCGACGTCGTGCACGCGAACTACTGGCTCTCGGGAATCGCCGGTCACTCGGTGAAGCACGAACTGGGTGTCCCACTCGTGAGCACCTTTCACACCCTCGCTCGCGTCAAGGCCGAGGGTGGTGACCCCGAGCCGGCGCGCCGTGAGCGAGCCGAGGCCTCCGTGATCGGTTGCTCCGACGCCATCTGTGTGTCGTGTGACGAAGAGGAAGAGCAGTTCGTTCGCCTGTACGGAAGTCCGCCCGGACGGATCGAAATCGTCGCCCCCGGGGTCGAGCACGCGTTCTTCACGCCCGGAGATCAGCGAGGCGCGCGCCATGCACTCGGAATCGGTAGCGGACCGATGATCCTCTTCGTCGGTCGTCTGCAGCCGCTGAAGGGTGTCGACGTCGCCGTGCGGTCGCTCGCCGCTCTCGGACGTTCGGACGCCTCGTTGTACGTGGTGGGTGGATCGAGTGGTGCCGAGGGAGACGATTACGTCGACCACGTGCACCGTCTGGTCGCCGAACTCGGTCTCGAGTCTCGGGTCCACTTCGTCCCGCCCCAGGCCCACCACATCTTGTCCACGTACTACCGCGCCGCTGATGCGGTGTGGGTTCCGAGTCGCTCCGAGAGCTTCGGATTGGTGGCTCTCGAAGCGGCGGCGTGCGGAGTCCCGGTGATCGCTCACGCGGTGGGTGGATTGGTGTCACTCGTCGATCACGGGCGCACCGGCTTCCTGGTTCCCGACCGCGATCCCGACGTGTTCGCTGCGTACACCGCTCGGCTTCTCGATGATCCCGACCGACGAGGTCTCATGTCCGATGCCGCGGCCGAGCGGGGTCGTCGGTACACCTGGAGCTTCGCAGCGGCTCGGCTTCGTCGTCTCTACACCGACGTTTCGTCGCGTTCGCTCGTCAACTGCTCGTGAGCGATCTTCACGACGACGAGTCCTTGGCCGTACTCGAGCGGCGGATCGACGAGTGGCTCGGTTCCATGCGGGCCGGTAACTCGGCCATCGTCGCGATCGATCGGGCCGAACCCGAGCCGGCCTTTCGGGCCCGCTGGTACGTTCGAATGACCGGTGAGTCGAAGGACTTCACCACTATCTGGATCACTCTCGGGCAAAGAACGCTTCGCTACGAGACCTACGTGATGCCGGCTCCCGAGGAGAATCTGCCCGAGTTCTTCGACAATCTGTTGCGTCGTAACGAGAGACTGGTCGGGGCTCATTTCTCGATCGGAGCCGAGGACGCGATCTTCTTGCGTGGCGACATTCCCCTACGGGCCCTGAACGAGTCGGAACTCGACCGCATCGTCGGTTCGGTCTACGCCTACGTCGAGCAGTGCTTCCGACCCCTTCTGTCGATCGGTTTCGCTTCACGCTTCCTTTCGAGTTGAGCGGACTCCCACCTTCACCCCGCTCCACCGGCGTTGATCGGGAAGTCGTGCCGGTGGAGCACCCACGTGTGGTTAGCGTGACGGTGTGAATTCACCGTCCGTACTCGCCGTCATCGGCGGAGGAAACATGGGGGCCGCTCTCGTCGGGGGCCTTCTCTCCTCCGGAGCCATCGCCGCATCGTCGATCGTGATCGTCGAGACATCGGCCGAACGGCGTCGAGTCCTGAGCGAGTCGTTCCCCGATCTGGCGATCGTCGATTCCACGCCGACCTGCAGCGAGGCGCTGATAGCGGTGAAGCCCCCCGATGTCGCTCAGGCGGCGCAGGTCGCCGTGGCCGCTGGAGCCCGCCGAGTTCTCTCGATCGCGGCCGGTATCACCTTGGCGCGCCTGGAGGAAGCGTGTGGCGCCGACGTCGCCGTCGTGCGCGCCATGCCCAACACTCCGGCTCTCGTCGGTCGAGGAGCCTCGGCAATCGCCGGCGGTCGTTTCACCTCCGAGTCCGACATGGTCTGGGCCGAAGAGATTCTCGGATCGGTCGGACTCGTCGTGCGCGTCGCCGAGGGTGATCTCGATGCCGTGACCGGATTGATCGGTAGCGGTCCGGCTTACCTGTTCCTCGTCGCCGAGTCCTTGATGGCCGCCGGTCGTGCCCAAGGACTCGACGACATGGTCGTCGACGCCATGGTTCGACAGCTGTTCACGGGTGCGGCTGCGCTCATGGCTGCAGGTGACGACCCGGCCGAGTTGCGGGTGCGGGTCACGTCACCGGGAGGGACGACGGCCGCTGGTCTCGACGTGCTCGATCGGCACGACGTGCGCGCGTCGTTCGCGGCGGCTGTCGACGCGGCGACGGTCCGAAGCCGCGAACTCGGTCGGTGACGACGAGATTTTTTTGGACGTCGAACGTGATGGTCGTTGAGTCGGCGCAGGTCATCTATTTAGTGCAAAAGCACTATTTCTGTACAGTGCAAACATCGACGAAAAATGCGTGTTCGGCACTTCCGTTTCCGTGACGAAGGTGTCTAATGTGTCGCACAGGTCACAAGACCACCGGCTCTTCGCAGTCGGGAGACGCACCCGCAAGGGAAGCGCCGAAGGGCCGGTGCCATCGGGGGGTTGGCACCGGCCCTTTCGCGTCCGAACACGTTCCGCGTCGTGACGCGGTTCGCTCGACGAGTCGCATTCGTCGGACCGCGCTGACACACTGCCTGCGATGGCGGCGGATCTCATGGACGGTCTCACGTACGACACGGTGTCGTTTCTCTCCGACCTCGGTCACGGCTCCGATGCCGTCGGTGTGGTGCACGCGTTGTTGCGCGATCTCGCGCCGGACGTGCGAGTCATCGACATCACGCACGAGGTCGCGCCTTTCGACGTGCGTGCCGGTTCGCTCGCACTCGCGCGTTCGGTTGCGTACGTACCCCGCGGTGTCGTGATGGCGTGTGTCGATCCGGGAGCCGGCACCGATCGTCGTTTGGTGGCCGTGGAAGTCGCCGGAGGCGACGGAGTGTTCATCGGGCCCGACAACGGTCTGCTCGCGACAGGGGTCGCTCTCGCAGGAGGCGCTGACCGCGCCGTGGTTCTCGATCGTGTCGAGCATCACGTGGCCTCTCCGGGGGCCACGTTCGCAGCACGTGACGTGTTGGCTCCGGTGGCGGCTGCGCTCGCGCTCGGAACTCCACTCGAGCAGTTGGGTTCACCCATCGACCCGGGTTCACTTCTTCCGAGTGTCGTTCCGATTCCGCGGGACGAGAACGGAACGCTCGCGTGTGAGGTCTTGTGGGTCGATCGTTTCGGGAACTGTCAGATCAACGTGTCGACCGATGACGTCGACGCCGCCTTCGGACCAGGAACACGGCGGGTGCGGGTGTCGTTTCTCGACGAACTGCGCAATGTCGAGATCGTCACGTCCTACGGCCAGATCGGTGCCGGAGCACTCGGACTCGTCGTCGATGCGTCGGGCCTTCTCAGCCTGTCGATCGATCGAGCATCGGCCGCTCAGCACCTCGGAATCGGTGAAGGGGAGTCCGTTCTTCTGGCCGTCTCCGACGAGCCCGGTGGGGTGACGGTTCCGGTGTCCTTGCGTTCCTGATCCCTGTGGTGAGTAGCGTGCTCTCCGTGAGACCGGCGACCACCCTCACCATCGCCCTCCTTCTCGGAGCCATCTTCGTCGCAGGCATCGTGTCGCTCCTGAGTCTGTGACGTGATCCGGTGAATCTGGCGTCGATCGTCGATGGTCACGAAGACGGCCGACCCGCCATCGTCAGTCGAGGTCGGACCACTGACTACGGAACCCTTCGGAGTCAGATCGACGGGTTTCGAGGCTCGTTGATCCAACTCGGGGTTCGCCGTAACGATCGAGTGGCCCTCGTTTGTGGGAACAGTCGCGCCTTCGTCGTGTCGTACCTCGCCACGGTGGGTCTCGGAGCCATCGCCGTTCCCCTCAACCCACTGGCTCCCTCACCTGAGTTGCAGCGAGAACTCGAAGTCGTCACACCGACCTTGGTCGTTCTCGAGGCCTCGGGAATGCCGTCGTTCTCGGGCCTGCTCACCGACCGCCTCCCGGGTCTTCGCCACGTGGTGTTGACCGATCGACAGAGTGTCGCGTCGATATCCGGCTCGATCGAGTCGCATTCCTTCGACGAGATGACGTCGGGAAACCCGACACCCGTTGTCGACGTCGACGATCGGCAGCCGGCGGTGCTCGTCTTCACGAGTGGTACGGCCGGATCACCGCGGGCGGCCAATCTCACCCACCGGAATCTCCTCGCCAACATCGAACAGAACCGCCGGATGCCCGATCACGTTCGAGCCGACGACGTCGTGTTCGGGGTACTTCCCGTCTT
>LFFH01000004.1 GCA_001510455.1 Actinobacteria bacterium casp-actino8 | reverse complement strand
GGTGCGATTTCCTCGCACAGACCGTCGCCGGTGCAGAGATCCTGATCGATCCAGACCTTCATAGTTCTCGTGCTCTCCTCGTGTCGACGGGCCCGGGGGGCGCTCGTTGGCAGGTGTTGCGTACGGCACTCCCGTACCGACTCCGACCGATCTTACACAGCAGGGTCCGCCGTCGCACGGTCGGCTGATGCCGTGTAGGTTGCCGATGAGGAGGTTTCGATGGCTGCCGACGACAATCGACCCGCCCACGACTCCGACGACGATCTCCGACGCCGCCTGGCCGAGGTGCCGGTCCGCCTGCGTCAACTCGAAGAACGTCTCCTCGAGACGAAGGGCCATTTGGCACAAGAGATCGCCAAGAACGAGAAGCTGAGCTTCACACTGAGAGAGGCGCGTGAACACATCGCCAATCTCCGTGACGAGGTCGACAAGTTGTCCCAACCACCGTCGGCCTACGGGGTCGTGGTCGGGCGTAATGACGATCGCACGGTCGACGTTCTGTCGAGCGGCCGCAAGATGCGAGTGAACGTGCATCCCGAGATCGAGGTCGACGACGTCGATCTCGGTGCCGAGGTCGTGTTGAACGAGAGCCTGAACGTCATTCTCGTGCGCCGACCCGAGGGGATCGGGGACGTCGTGACGGTGAAGGAGGTTCTCGAGGACGGGGTGAGAGCCATCGTCGTCGGTCGGGCCGACGAAGAGGCCGTCTGTGAATTCGCCGACTCACTCCGCGGGGCTCGTTTGCGAGCCGGTGATTCGGTCCGACGGGACGGCCGGTCCCAGTTGCTCGTCGAGAAATTGCCGCGCCCCGAAGTCGACGAACTCCTCCTGGAAGAGGTTCCCGACATCAGCTACGGAGACATCGGAGGTCTCGACGATCAGATCGAGCAGATCGCCGACGCTGTCGAACTGCCGTTCCTTCATCAGGATCTTTTCGCCGAGTACCGACTGCCCGCTCCGAAGGGGATTCTGCTGTACGGCCCACCGGGATGCGGCAAGACGCTGATCGCCAAAGCGGTCGCCAACAGCCTGGCTCGCAAGGTCGCGGCGGCGACCGGTGACGAGAAGGGTCGGAGTTACTTCATCAACATCAAGGGTCCCGAACTTCTCAACAAGTACGTCGGTGAGACCGAGCGTCAGATCCGTCTGGTGTTCCAGCGGGCCCGTGAGAAGAGTGAAGAGGGCTGGCCGGTGATCGTGTTCTTCGACGAGATGGACTCGATGTTCCGAACCCGAGGCACTGGCATCTCGTCCGACATGGAGTCGACCATCGTTCCACAGCTACTGGCCGAGATCGACGGTGTCGAAGGGTTGCGCAACGTCATCGTGATCGGAGCGACGAATCGTGAGGATCTGATCGACCCAGCGATCCTTCGGCCGGGCCGCCTCGACGTCAAGATCAAGATCGAACGGCCGAGCGCTGATGCGGCTCGACAGATCTTCTCTCGGTACCTGACCACCGACCTGCCGATCTCCGATGGCGAGATATCCGCGGCCGGTTCGATCGAAGAGGCCGTTGCACGCATGATCGACGCAACCGTCGACGAGATGTATCGCGACGATCCCGCCAACCGGTTTCTCGAGGTCACGTACGCCAACGGTGACAAAGAGGTGCTGTTCTATCGAGACTTCGCGTCCGGGGCCATGATCGAGAACGTGGTGCGACGGGCCAAGAAGGTCGCCATCAAGCGTTTCATCGGCGGTGGAGCGAGCGGTGTGGCCACCAGCGATCTTCTCGAGTCGATTCGCCAGGAGTTCCGGGAGCACGAAGATCTTCCCAACACCACCAACCCCGACGACTGGGCGAAGATCTCGGGCAAAAAGGGTGAGCGCATCGTCTTCATCCGAACGTTGGTCGACGAGGGTCGGGTCACGTCGGAACTCTCGGGAGGACGCGCGATCGAACGGGCGGCCACCGGGCAGTACTTGTAGGGCAGGATCGACGTCCGATGGCGATCCCGAAGGTCTGTGGTATCGAGACCGAATACGGCATCCTGGTTCGGGGAGCCGACCCGAACCCGGTCGCGGCATCGTCGGTGCTCATCAACTCCTACGTGGCCGCTGCTCATCGCATCGACTGGGATTTCGTCGACGAGCATCCGGGGCAGGACGCCCGCGGCTTCTCGTGGGAGGACTCCCTCGCCCCGGAGGTCGAACCACAGCTCGTGAACGCGGTTCTCACCAACGGATCTCGGTACTACGTCGACCACGCTCATCCCGAGATCTCGACTCCCGAATGTCGAAGTGCGAGTCAGGCGACTCTCTACGACCGAGCTGCTGAGGAGATCGTCCGGCGCTCGATGTCTCTCGTCCGTTCGGTGATGCCGGAGGGCAGCGAGTTGCTGCTCCACAAGAACAACAGTGACGGCAAAGGCAACAGCTACGGCTGCCACGAGAACTATCTCCTCGATCGCGGAGTTCCCTTCGGGCGACTGGTGAGCGAGATCACTCCGCACTTCGTCACTCGACAGGTGTTCACCGGAGCGGGCAAGGTGGGATCGGAATTCCCCGGTGATTCACCGTCCGATGTCGCGTTCCAGATCAGTCAGCGGGCCGATTTCTTCGAGGAGGAGGTCGGACTCGAGACCACGTTGAAGCGGCCGATCGTCAACACACGCGACGAACCCCACTGCGACCCACTCAAGTACCGACGTCTGCACGTGATCGTCGGCGACGCGAACCTGTCCGAGGTCGCCACGTTCCTCAAACTCGGTACGACGTCACTCGTCCTGGCGATGATCGAGGACGGAGCGATCGATCGTGATCTGTCGTTGGTCGATCCCGTGAGAGCGATCCGAGAGGTCAGCCACGATCCGACTCTGCGTCAGATGGTCGCGCTGCGAACCGGTGAGCGAATGACCGCACTCGATGTGCAATGGGCGCTCTTCGAGATGGCCGAGCGCTACGCCGGGACCCACGGGCTCGAGTGTCTCGGAGGTGACGGTGTGTCGATCCTGGCCGGATGGCGGGAGGTTCTCGAGGGTTTGACGTCGGACCCGGAGTCGGTCGCCGACGTGGTCGACTGGGTGGCCAAGAAACGGGTCGTCGACGCGTATGCCGATCGGCACGGCCTTCGCGGTTACGACGTACGGACCAAGGCCCTCGATCTTCAGTATCACGACATGCGTCCCGAGAAGTCGATCTCGGCCCGGGTCGGACTTCGGGTGACGTGCGACCCGAACGACGTGAGGCGGGCCATGACCGAACCGCCCGATGACACGCGTGCGTTCTTCCGGGGCCGAGTGCTGGCCAAGTGGCCCGAGAGCGTGGTGGCCGCGAACTGGGACAGCATCGTCTTCGACGTGGGGCGCGACCCGCTCCGTCGAGTTCCGATGATGGAACCACTTCGTGGCACCCGTGACCTGGTGGGCGATCTCGTGGAACGAAGTGCCGACGTGACCGAGTTGCTCGCACGACTGGGGGACTGACGATGGCATCGGCGCCGGTCGCTGGCAGGATGTAGCCGAGGAGGCGATCATGGCCGAGCGAATCCAGCGTTCCAAGGGAAGCGACCGGGACTCGTCGAGGGTCGAGTCACCCGAGGGTGAGCTCGACGCCACGACCGAGCAAGGTGATCGGTTGAAGGCCGAAATGGACGACATCCTCGACGAGATCGACGATGTTCTCGAGACCAACGCCGAGGACTTCGTGAAGAGTTACGTTCAAAAGGGTGGTGAGTGAGAGGTGAAGGTCCCTCTCTTCGGTCCCGACAGCGATCCCGGAAGCGGATTCACGGACTTGTTGAGATCGGTCGGGCTCGACCCGTTCTCCGCGCCGGCTGGTACTCCGCGGGTCGAGGGCGCGCCCCACGGAACGACCGTGCTCGCCCTTCGTTGTGTCGACGGCGTGGTGATGGCAGGGGATCGCCGCGCCACGATGGGTCATCGCATCTCGAATCGTGAGATGGAAAAAGTCGTGCCGGCCGATCGTCACAGTGGTGTCGCCATCTCGGGCACCGCGGGTGTGGCGATGGAGATGATCAAGTTGTTCCAGTTGCAGCTCGAGCACTACGAGAAACTCGATGGTCGACCGATCAGTCTCGAAGGCAAGGCCAACCAGCTCTCTCAGATGGTCAAGGCCAATCTCGGGGCGGCGATGCAAGGGTTGGCCGTGGTTCCGATCTTCGCCGGATACGACCCGCTTCGGCGCACCGGACGGCTGTGGGACTTCGACGTGACCGGAGGACGATACGAAGAACGCGAGTTCGTGGCCACCGGGTCGGGGGGTGGGCCGGCCGCCACGGTCCTGAAGGTCGGGTATCGACCGAATCTCGCGAGTGGCGAAGCGGTCGATCTGGCCTGTCGGGCGCTGTTCGAGGCAGCCGACGTCGACGCCGCGACCGGAGGCCCCGACGTTCTGCGCGGTATCTATCCCGTGGTTGCCGTCATCGATTCCGACGGTTGGCGTCGGGTCGACGACGAGCAGTTGCGGACGGTCTTCGAACGAATTTCCGACGAGCATCGGTCCTCACGGGAGGTGTCGTCATGAACATGCCGTTCTACGTCGCTCCCGAACAGATGATGAAGGATCGGGCCGACTACGCCCGCAAGGGGATCGCACGTGGGCGAGCCATGGTGGCCCTCCAGTACGCCGACGGGATTCTCTTGGTCGCCGAGAACCCCTCCAACACACTGCGCAAGATCAGCGAGATCTACGACCGCATCGCGTTCGCGGGAGTCGGAAAGTACAACGAGTTCGATCAACTTCGTCGTTTCGGAGTGCGCAACGCCGACGTGAAGGGGTATTCGTATTCTCGAGACGACGTGGAAGCGAGGAGCCTCGCCAACGATTACGCCCAGATCCTCGGCCAGACGTTCACGCACGAACTGAAGCCTCTCGAAGTCGAGATTCTGGTGGCCGAGGTCGGGACGCGGCCCGAAGACGATCAGCTCTTCCACATTCTCTACGACGGCACTCTCGTCGACGAGAGCGGGACGAGTGTCCTCGGTGGTGATGCCGAGGCGATCGCCGAGCGACTCTCGGCGTCGTGGTCGGCCGGTCACGTACTGAGCGAGGCCCTTCCGGTCGCCGTCGCCGCCCTGTCCGGGCCCGATCGTGAGCTGTCGGCCGACGACATCGAAGTGGCTGTCCTGTCGCGGGGCAACGGACGACGTTGCTTCGCTCGACTCGACGACGCCGAGGTTGCACCGATTCTCGGTACATCTGGCGGCTGACGACGAGACGTTCGTCGGTGCCCGGGTCTGATCGAGCGGAGTGTCGGACTAGGTTTCCCGCATGGAGCGTCGCATCTTCGGGATCGAGAACGAGTACGGCGTCACGTGTACCTTGCGGGGTCAGCGTCGGCTCAGTCCCGATGAGGTCGCGCGTTATCTCTTCCGCAAGGTCGTTTCGTGGGGACGAAGCTCGAACGTGTTCCTCGAGAACGGATCGCGCCTGTATCTCGACGTGGGATCGCACCCCGAGTACGCGACACCCGAGTGCGATTCGATCTACGACGCCGTCGTGCACGACAAGGCCGGAGAGAGAATCCTCGAATCACTCGCTGCCTCGGCCGAAGAGCGGTTGAGGGACGAGGGGATTCGGGGCACGGTCTACCTCTTCAAGAACAACACCGATTCGGCCGGCAACAGTTACGGGTGCCACGAGAACTACCTCACGAGTCGAGGTGACGACGGATCTCGTCATGCCGAGGTCCTGATTCCCTTCCTCGTGAGTCGTCAGATCTTCACTGGTGCCGGAAAGATCGTTCAGACCGCGCGTGGGCCGGTGTACTCGATCACACAGAGAGCCGATCACATCTGGGAAACGATGTCGTCGGCCACGACGAGGAGCCGACCGATCATCAACACTCGTGACGAGCCGCACGCCGATGCCGAGCGTTACCGGCGTCTGCACGTGATCGTCGGTGACTCCAACATGAGCGAGTACACCACGTTCCTGAAGATCGGGTCGACCGCTTGCATGCTCCGGATGCTCGAGGATCCTCGGGTGGTTCTTCGCGACATGTCACTCGAGAACCCCATACGCGCCATCCGCGACATCAGCCACGATCCCACGTGCCGTCGCACCGTCGTCCTGGCGAACGGTCGCGAAGTGAGTGCCCTCGACATTCAACGCGAATATCTCGATCGTGCACTTCGGTACGCCGACACGAAGGGATTTCCTCCGCTCGAGCAGAAGGCGCTCGAGATGTGGGAGCACTGCGTGACGGCGATCGAGAACGATCCCCTCAAACTGGATCGCGAGGTTGATTGGGTCATCAAGTGGCACCTGATCGAGTCCTATCGGAAGCGGCACGGGCTCGGACTCGGCGACCCGAGGTCTCAACTCGTCGATCTGCAGTACCACGACATCGACACGTCACGCGGCTTGTTCTACAAGTTGCAGTCGCGGGGGCTCGTCGAGCGTGTCACCTCCGATGTCGACATCGAGACCGCTCTCACGGAACCTCCGCAGAACACTCGCGCCCGCCTACGGGGAGAGTTCATCCGGGCGGCCAAGGAGAAGAAGCGCGATTACACCGTCGATTGGGTGCATCTGAAGCTCAACGATCAGGCCCAGAGAACGGTCCTGTGCAAGGACCCGTTCCGCAGCCGTGACGAACGCGTCGAGAAGCTGATCGCCTCGCTGTGAACGAACGTTCCGATACCGTGTCGTCGGTGGATTCCGGAGCCGATGCAACGTCGAACGACGCAACGCCCATCGGTGGTCCGTCGATCGCCGAACTCGATCGCTCGCTCTCGGAAGAAGATGCTCCGAGAGATCCCGGTTCCCGTCTGGCTCGAACCATCGGCGAGTGGGTCGCCGTGGTGGCCATCGCGATCGTCGCGGCCCTCGTCATACGCCTCTTCCTCTTCCAGCAGTACTACATCGACGGCCCGAGTATGGAGGCGACCCTCCAGCCTCAGGATCGTGTCCTCGTCAACAAGCTCTCGTACCGCCTGCACGACGTGAATCGAGGGGACGTTGTCGTGTTCGACCGAGTCACGTCGCCCGATCGTCATGACGACCTCATCAAGCGGGTCATCGCGTTGCCCGGGGAGACACTCGAGATCAGATCGTGTGTCGTGTACATCGACGGGGTGCGGCTCGAGGAGCCGTACCTCGACGACGAGGTTCAGTCTCGGATCGATCCCGTGGCGCGTTGCGGGTCGCACACGGACGCAACGGCCCTCAGCGTTCCGGACGACATGGTGTTCGTCATGGGAGACAACCGTTTGCAGAGCTTCGACAGCCGCGATTTCGGGCCGATCGAGATCGACAAGATCCGGGGCCGGGCCTTCGTGGTGATCTGGCCGTTCTCGGCGTGGGCTTTTCTCTGAGGCCGAACGAGAGACTCAGCCGGTCTCGAGCGCGATGACCTCCATCATTCGATCGGTCCAATCGCTGTAGATCGCGTCGAGTCCCATGCGAAGGCACTCCCGCAGGACGTGCTCCTGTTGCATGTCCCAGCCGAAGGTGTACAGGTCGAATCGGTGGAAGAGAGTCACCAGGCCACCGTTCCAGTCCGAATGGTGCATGTTGATCGCGTCGATGCCGGCCTTGCGCAACGAGAGCGCCCGCCGTTCCGGACCTTCACTCATCTTCGAGAATCGACACGAATCGACGAGTCGAGCGTCGGTGAGTCGTCGCCAGGACGCCACCAGATTCCAGTCGTGATGACAGAGCCAGAGGCGGGTCTCGATGTCGCGGTCGACTTCTCGGCACTGGTCGATCAGGGCCGAGAGGGCGGCGGGATCCTTCACGTCGACACTGATGTGCAGTCGCCGATCGGAGTTCTCGATGAGTTCGGAAATCGATGGGATGTGATCGGGCAACTGCCGTCGGGAGAGTTCCGAGATCGGTCGTCGTCGCAGCCGACCGCCCACGACGCCGTCGTGATCGAGAACGACGACTCCGTCGGCGGTGATCCAGGCATCGGTTTCGAGTCCCGTGGCTCCGAGACGTTGCGCGAGGAGAAAGGCTTCGAGAGTGTTCTCGGGGGCGTGGGCGCGAGCGCCTCGATGTGCGAAACCGATGGGAGGGTCGAGGCGTGAGGGCAGTCGTTGCTGCACGAGTCCATGATGGCAGAGGTCCCTAGACTCGTCGTGTGTTCAACCTGTCGGGCAGCGAGATCGTGATCATCCTGCTGCTGGCGCTGGTCGTTCTCGGGCCGGAGAAGCTTCCCGAGGCGATTCGTCGTTTCGGGCGTGTCTACGGCGAGCTCCGTCGGGTGAGCAAGGGTTTCCAGAGCGAGTTCAAGGAGGCCTTCGACGAGCCGATGCGCGAGCTTCGCGAGACCGCTCAGATGACGACCGATGCCGTCAAGAAGGTCATGGACGAACCGATGCACGACGCTCCGATCGACGACGACAAGAGTGACGACAACAAGAGTGACGGTGAGACCCCGTGAGCCTCTGGAAGTTCCGTCGCGCCAAGCTCGCCACGTCCAACGAGTCGATGACGCTCACCGAGCATCTGGCCGAACTACGTACTCGGATCATTCGCTCGATGTTGGCCGTCGGTATCGGAGTGATCGGGGTCCTTGCCTTCTACGACCCGGTTCTGCGGTTCCTCCGAACGCCCTACGACAACCTCTGCGAGCGTCGCCCGGATCTCGTGACCGATTGCGATCTGTATTCGCTCGGTCCGCTCGACGGCTTCACGGCTCGTATGCGCATCGCCCTCTTCGGTGGTCTGATTCTGGCGTTGCCGGTTCTGCTCTGGCAGATCTGGCGCTTCATCGTTCCGGCTCTCCATGATCGTGAACGTCGCTACGCCGTTCCGTTCATCGCATCGTCGGTGATCCTTTTTCTCGCCGGAGGAGCGCTGGCCTTCATCACCCTCGACAAGGGGCTCGAGTTCCTGGTCGGATGGTCGGGCGACGACGTGCAACAGGCCTACCAGATCACCAAGTACGTGAGTCTCGTGGCACTGATGATCGCCGCATTCGGCGTCGGATTCGAGTTTCCGGTTCTCCTGGTCTTCCTGCAGTTGGCCGGGGTCGTGCGACCGCGGCAATTGATCGAGGGCTGGCGAGTCGCCATCGTGGTCATCGTCGTCCTGGCCGCAGTCATCACACCGTCTGGCGATCCGATCACGCTGATTGCGCTCACGGTCCCGCTCGTCGTCCTGTATTTCGCGGCGGTCGGTCTCGGACACTTGCTGGTCCGGCGTCGAACGTGACCGAGGTGCGAGACACTTTCGTCGAGCGTTGCGGCTTTCCGCTCGATCGTTTCCAGATCGAAGCCATGGACTCGGTCGATGCCGGGTCGTCGGTGGTCGTCGCCGCACCCACCGGAAGCGGCAAGACCGTCGTCGCCGAGTACGGGATCGAACGAGCTCTGAGCCGTGGTCGGCGGGCTTTCTACACGGCGCCGATCAAAGCGCTCTCCAATCAGAAGTTCAACGATCTGGTGGCGCGCCACGGACGGGAGGCTGTCGGTCTGCTGACCGGTGACAACGCGATCAACGGCGATGCTCCCATCGTCGTGATGACGACGGAAGTTCTGCGCAACATGATCTACGCCCGGTCGTCCGGACTCGATTCTCTCGAGTTGGTCGTCCTCGACGAGGTTCATTTCATTCAGGACACCTATCGAGGGCCCGTGTGGGAAGAAATCATCATTCACCTGCCCCATTACGTCCAGTTGGTGTGCTTGTCGGCCACCGTGTCGAACACCGACGAGGTGGCCGAATGGATGACGACCGTTCGCGGATCGACACGGGCGATCGTCGAGACTCGTCGTCCGGTCGACCTGGACGTCTTGTTCATGGCCTCCGATCGGACCTCGGACACCGAACACTTGTTGCCGGTGCTGATCGATGGCCGACCGAACAACGATGCCGGACGCCTCTTCGATCAGGGGATCCGTCCTCGTCGACGGGGGTCGTACCGTCCGCGTGCTCGGCGAGTGTTCGCCACCCCGGCCCGAATCGAGGTGGTCGACCGCCTTCGGGACGAGGATCTACTGCCAGCGATCTTCTTCATCTTCAGTCGTAACGCCTGCGACGAAGCAGCTGCATCGTGCGTTCGACAAGGAGCGCGTCTCACCACTCCGGACGAATGGCGTCGAATCGCGGCGATCGTCGACGACCGATTGGGTGGACTTGATCCCGACGATCTCGACGTCCTCGGCTACTCGCAGTTCGTGAATCAGCTCGAGGCTGGTGTGGCGAGCCACCATGCGGGTCTGGTTCCGCCCTTCAAGGAAACCGTCGAGGCCTGCTTCGTCGAAGGATTGGTGAAGGTGGTTTTCGCCACCGAGACACTGGCCGTGGGAATCAACATGCCGGCCCGCTCGGTGGTCGTGGAGAAGTTGTCCAAGTTCACCGGAGAACATCACGAGAATCTCACCCCTGGTGAATTCACGCAGCTGACCGGACGCGCGGGGCGACGTGGCCTCGACGATCGGGGTCACGCCGTGGTTCTCTGGAATCCGTTCACCACGTTCGACCAGGTCGCCGCACTGGCGTCGAGTCGTTCGTTCCGCCTCACGTCGTCGTTCCGACCCACGTACAACATGGCCGTGAACCTGGTTCGGTCGTATTCGAGTGACGAAGCGCGCCACTTGCTCAACCTGTCGCTGGCTCAGTTCCAGGCCGATCGTGACGTGGTGCGGTTGGAGGCGCGTCTCGAGAAACGTCTCGAAAGACTCGACGAATTGAGAGCCGAGGCCGAGAGTCCGTACGGGGACATCCACGACTACCGAGCACGTCTCGAGGGTCGCCCCCGAATCCGTAGCGAGAGTGCCATCGAGTTCGCGCTCTCGCGGCTTCGTCCGGGTGCGGTCATCGACGTCGACAAGGGTCGGCTCACGGGTCCGGCCGTCGTGCTCTCGGCGGCTCATCGTTCCGGGGGAGTGAAGCTGTCCGTGATCACGGGAGACCGCTCGATGACCAACTTGACGGCCCGAGATTTCGCTCGTCCACCCGAGGTATCCGGACACGTCGAGTTACCGACACCCTTCGCTCCGAGTCGCGCCGAGTTCCAACGCGACGTCGTCGAACAACTGTCGAAGGTTGCACTCCGAGTGAGCGAGTCCCATCCCGGTGACGACGATCGCTCGGTCGTGCATCCGGTGGAGGCCGATCCCGATCTGGCCACGCGACTCCGAGCGGCTGCGCAGGTCGATCGACTCGAACTGGAAATCGATCAGACCCGCGAGCAGGTGAAGGGGAGAGGAAACTCCGTCGCTCGTCGATTCGATCGTGTCCTGAAGCTGCTCGACGACATGGGTTACGTCGACGGTTGGTCGCTCACCGACAAAGGAGACGTCCTGGCATCGACCTTCCACGAATGCGACCTGCTGGTGGCCGAGTCGCTCACGTCCGGTCTGCTCGACGGACTCGAGCCTGCCGATCTGGCCTCCCTGGTGTCGGTGTTCGTGTACGAACACCGCTCGAGCGAGGCTCCACCGGCCCCCTGGTACCCGTCGAACGAAGTCCGGCGCCGGAGTCGGAGCATCGAGACGATCAGTCGCGAGCTACGAGCCATCGAAGAACGCGAACGCCTGTCCGTGCACCGGGCCCCCGATCCCACCTACATCGCGATCGCCTACGCATGGGCGTCCGGAGAGGATTTCGCCGAGGTCGTGGAAGCCGAGGAGTTGTCGGGCGGTGACTTCGTCCGCACGATGAAACAACTCATCGATCTGTTGCGCCAGATGGCGATCATGGCTCCCGAGGCGTCGACTCGTCGGTCCGCTGATCGAGCGGCCGATCTCCTTTTGCGTGGTGTCGTGGCGGCCTCATCGGTCGTGGTCGAGGTTGACTCGTGACGATTCGGGTCGGGGGCGATTGGGGGGCGCCTGGAGTTCCGCCGGAGGATCTCTCGTGGTTCGACGACGATCGTTCGGTCTCACACGCATGCACGGACGGAACGACCACTCTCGGGGTGCGTCATGGTGATCTGGCTCGCACGCTCGGGGCGGGTGGGGCGCCGTCGGCCGTGGAGTTTCCACTGGACGTCGTACGCCTCCACTCGTCGGCGGCACCATCGACCTGTGCGGTTGCTCACGTCGTCGTACGACGGCGCCTCGGAGGCTGGTGGCGAGGTGCCGTGACGGTCGTGATGAACGCTCAGTATCTGGGGGAGTGGGACGTGGCACCACGCGGTCATCCGAACGATGGTCGCGTCGAGATGTTCGAGGTGGCGGCCGAGATGTCGGTCCGACAGCGCTGGGCCGCCCGTCGTCGTCTGCCGACCGGATCCCATCTGCCTCATCCGATGATCGAGACGAGGTCCGTACGGCGTGCCGACCTGATCGTGCCGCCGCGCTCACGAGTCGACGTCGACGGCCGACGGTGGTTCGCCACGGGTCGCGGAGAATCGGTCGAGCTGACCCTCGAGGTTCTCCCGGACGCAATCACCGTGTGGACGGCCGGCGCCGACGACGAACTACCTTTGTCGGGATGACGACGTCGCGCGAAGCCAAGGACCGTGTCACTGCCGACGTGTCGGCGCGTGCCGACCGACTGGTGTCGGTGAGTCACGAGATTCACGCGCACCCCGAGCTCAACTACGAAGAAGTGTTCGCCCACGATCTTTTGTGTTCGGTGTTGGAGGATTGTGGATTTCCTGTCGTTCGACACGCGTACGGTGTCGACACCGCGTTCGAAGTCTCGGTCGGCAGCTCCGGTCCGGAGATCCTCGTTCTGCTCGAGTACGACGCCCTGCCCGGTATCGGGCACGGTTGCGGCCACAACGTGATCGCGGCCGCCGGACTCGGTGCCGGTCTGGCCGCGGCATCCTTGGCCGACGAGCTGGGTGGACGATTGCGGATCCTCGGCACTCCGGCAGAGGAAGGTGGTGGCGGCAAGATTGCCTTGGCGCGCCAAGGGGCGTTCGATTCGGGAACAGCGGCCATGATGATCCATCCGGCCGATGCCGATCTGTTGCGCATGGATTCGCTCGCGATCCACACGGTCGACGTCGTGTATCACGGACGTGAGGCCCATGCGTCCGCAGCTCCGTGGATGGGCCGCAACGCTCTCGACGCAGCAGTTCTCGGATACATGAACGTGGCTGCTCTTCGTCAGCACATTCGACCCGAGGAAAGAGTGCACGGAATCTTCACCGAAGCGGGTGAGAAGCCGAACATCGTTCCGCGTCGGGCGGCAGCGACGTGGTACGTGAGATCACCGACCATCTCGTCGCTGCAACCACTGAAGGATCGGGTCATGGCCTGTCTCGAAGGTGCGGCGTCGGCGTGCGGTTGTCAGATGGACAGCACCTGGGATGGCCACACCTATGCCGAGGTTCGTGACAACGAGCGTCTTGCTTCTGCGTACGCCGCCAACATGGCCGAGGTCGGACGCGCCGTCGTCGATCCGCGCGTCACCGGACGGGCCGTTCTCGGTTCGACCGACATGGGCAACGTCTCGTATCTCGTTCCATCGATCCATCCGATGGTTCAGGTGGCCCCGTCCGGCATCCCCATCCACACCCGTGAATTCGCCGAGCATGCCGGGTCCGACGGAGGGGACAAAGCCGTGATCGACGGCGCCCGGGCGATGGCCATGACAGTGGTCGATCTCTGGCTCGATGAGGCGCTTCGTGAACTGGTGGCGAGTGAATTCGCATCGCTGCCCCGGGACATCGACGTCTTGGCCTAGGGAGTCGAGTCGGTGACGGGAGTCATTTCCCCGTTCCCGTGAGGCGAACCCACTAGCGTTCGATCTCGTGACGGTCTACGCCCCCGAGGATTTCAGCCCCGAGGAGGCCGAGATCCTGCGGCGTTATTTCACGAACTTGGACGGGCCGGTCTTCGCCCTGGTGAACCTGCCCGAAGTGGTCAAGGGCGCCTTGTTCGCTCGTTACAGCCGTAGTTCGAAGAGTCTGCGACGCCTGTTCCTCGACGAGTTCGTGGGTGATCTCGACGTGGCCGGCGACCAAGGTGTCGATGCCACGATCGGGCTCGAGAGGGCCGAAGAGCTCTACGAGCGAGTGTTCTTCGAATACGGCGACGACTCGGTCGCTCAACTCGGTGGCGTTCACCTGGCGTGTGAGCAGGCCTCGAACGTTCTGACCAAGATTCTCGAGTGGGGACGATTGGCCAGCTACCTCGAACAGAGCACGCGCTACATCGCATACGACTCCCGGCTGGCCGGGCGCTATCGGTACTACCGGGATCTCGGCGTCCTGAATTCTCGTCTCGGTACCCGTTACGTCGGCGACATGGACCGCATGTTCGATTCGTACAGCCTTCTCATGGAGAAGGTGACCGATCACGTTCGAGCGACCGTCCCGCGTGATCCGGCCGACAGTGATTTCGTGTATCGCCAGGCCACGAGAGCCAAGGCCCTCGACGCCGTCCGAGGTGTCCTTCCGGCCTCGTCGCTGTCGAACGTGGGCATCTATGCGAGTGGCCAGGCCTACGAGGCGATGCTCATTCGTATGCGTGCCCATCCACTACCGGAGGCTCAGCAGTACGCGGCTCTGATGCTCGACGAATTACGCAAGGTGATCCCGAGCTTCTTGCGTCGGGTCGACCTGGCCGATCGCGGTGGCCGGTGGAGCGATTATCTGACCTCGACCCGTCACGAGACCTCGGAGTTGGTACGCGAGTTGTTCGCCGAGGTGCCGACCGATCACAGTGCGCCCGTCGTTCTCACCGACTGGGATCCCGACGGTGAGAACAAGTTGGTGGCGGCGATCTGTTATCCGTACTCGAGCCTTCCCGAGTCTCAGGTCCTGCGTCAGGTGGAGGCGATGAGTCACGGGGAGAAGGTGGCGATTCTTCGCTCCTACATCGGACAACGAGAGAACCGTCGACATCGGCCGGGCCGAGCCTTCGAGCGCATCGACTATCGCTTCGATGTTCTCTCCGACTACGGCGCCTTTCGTGACCTGCAGCGTCATCGTCTGCTGACGATCGAATGGCAGGGGTTGACGCCCAACCACGGGTACACCCGACCTGATCTCGTCGACGAAGCCGGAATGACGGCGGTGTTCGACGAGGTGATGTCGCGATCAGCGGCTCTCTACGACGATTTGCGACCGGACTTTCCCGAGCAGGCGTCGTATGCCGTGTCGATGGCCTATCGCATTCGCTACGTGATGCAGTTCAACGCCCGCGAGGCGATGCACATGCTCGAGCTCCGATCGTCACCTCAGGGACACCCGGCTTATCGACGCGTGGCGCTCGAGATGCATCGACTGATCGCCGAACAGGCCGGACACCGTGCGGTGGCCGATGCGATGACTCACCTCACGGTCGAGGCGCCCGAACTCGAACGTCTAGCGGCCGAGCGGCGTGCCGAACAGCGCCGGTCGGAACGCCCATGAGTCCGGGGTGACGGCTGTCACGGAGGCTCCACCTGACCAGGGCGGTGATGATGCCTATTATCCGCGCCCGCGGTCGGTTTTTTCGGCCCGTCACATCCACCGAACGGCACGCAGATGAACACGAACCAGACGAATACGGCAAGGAGCTTCGATGGCCGCTGACGACGAGATGATCGACGACGACGACCTCGACGAGGACGGGTTCATCGAAGAGGACGGGGACGACGATCTCGAACTGGACGCCGACGCGCTCGACGACGATGGCGAGATCGACGACGAGATGGGCGATGACGAAGAAGACGACGACATGGGCGACGAGGCCGGTGACGACGACGGTGATGGCGCCACTCCGACGGTTCGAGCCAAGCGAGGATCGGAAGACGATGACGAGGATCTGACGACGGCTGATGACGTGGAGGCGGATCTCGCCCACATCCTCGACGAGCGACTTCGTGAGCGAAGTGAGGTCGATGAGGACGACGAGGAGGAGGAAGAACCTCCCTCGGCGGCCGATCCGGAGACGAGCATCCAGCCGAAGAGGGCCGACGAACGGATGTGCCCGCAGTGCTTCCTTCTGGTCCGCAAGGGCGCTCCCGTGTGTCCCGTGGGTGACGACGACTGCCCGCTCTTTTCGTGAGACACTGAGCTCGTCGTGACCGTGGAGACGAGCATCCGCCCGGCCGATCGGTCGGTGGTCGAGGAGTGTTCGGCCCTCGACGCCCTTCTTCGATCAGCGATGGTCGATCGCCGGGGAGGGGAAGCGTGGTTGGCCGAGCACGAACCCCTCGGGGATCTCGGGGAGTGGTGGACTGATTCCTTCGTCGCCTGTGTCGACGATGTGGTGGTGGGTTTTCTCGTCGGTCGAGTGGCGGTCGACGCCCGAGGACGACTGTTCGTGGTCGATCGCGTGTTCGTTCACGAACAGGCACGAGGACTCGGTTGCGGAGACGACCTCCTCGATGCCGCGATCGCTCACGGGATCACTCGGGGTTGCGACCACCTCGAGGGTTCGGCGCTACCCGGCGATCGGGAGACCAAGAACTTGTACGAGCGGGCCGGAGTGACGGCCCGCTCGATCACGGTGTCGCGCCGTCTCAGCGCCCCGTCCAATTCGGTGGACGCTTCTCGATGAACGCTGTCAGACCCTCTTTGGTGTCTTCTGACGACATGACGTCGGCGAAGAGACGGTTGGTGAGCGTCTTCAGTTCGTCGTCGGTCTGATAGGCCGCGGCCAGGACGACCTGGCGACTCGCATAGACCGCGAGAGGGGCACAGGCCGTGATCTGATCGGCGAGACGACGAGCCTCGTTCATCGCTTCGCCCGGTGCGACGAGGCGTGAGATGAGTCCGAGGTGATAGGCGCGTTCGGCGGGAATGGGTTCACCGGTGAGGATGGCCTCCATGGCCGCTGCTTGACCGATGGCCCGAGGCAGGCGAAAGAGGCCGCCGGCCCCGGCGATGAGATTGCGCTTGACCTCAGCGAGTCCGAAAGCTGATCGGGTCGTGGCGATCACGAGATCAGCGGCCAGGACGATCTCGCATCCACCGGCGGTGGCGAGTCCGTCGACGGCCACGATGATCGGCTTGCGGCGCTCTCGATAGACGAAACCGGCGAAACCACCTCGTTTGGTGTTGAGGGCGCCGGCCTGCCCCGAGTTGATGGCTTTCAAGTCGGCGCCGGCACAAAAGACGGGATTGTTCTGACCGTCGGTGTTGGCGGTCAGAATTCCGACCCAGACCGAATCGTCGGCCTCCAGAGCGTCGATGGCGGCTTCCATCCCTTCCGCGACGTCACCGTTGACGGCATTGCGGGCGTCGGGACGATTGAGGGTGATGGTGCCGACGCGACCGTCGGCTTGGTAGGTGACGATGTTGCTCATGTCCCGACCGTAGCGGGGGGACGAGCCGGACCGTCAGTCGGCGTCGCTGGCCTCGGCCGCTGGTTCGGAGGTGGTGCTCGACTCGGCCTCGGGCACGGCCGACATGTCGACGACTGGTGTTTCGACGGCCGGTGTCTCGGCGACTGGCGTCTCGACGGCCGGTGTGTCGACAGCTGGTTTCGCAGCCGCAGGAGCGGGCTTGGGCGGAATCTTCTTGGCCGCCGGCTTGGTGGGGCGCAGAGGTTTGGGAGTCGGTGCACCAGCCGCAGCGGTCACTCCGAACACCGAAGCGATCTGAGGCATGAGAGGGGCAAGACGCTCGACGGTCTTGGTGAGGTCGGGTGACACCGATGTCGGGGGAGCGGTCACCGTGAGAGTCGAGCGAATGGGGGAGAAGGCGGCCGCTTCGAGCACGGCGATCCAACGATCGGCGAGTACGTCGGCGGTGAGACCGGAAGCCGCAGCGTCGGCGAGGCGACGTCCGAGATCGTCGGGAAAGATGACCCCGGCCTTGGGTGGCTGACCGGCCAGCTTCAGAGCTCGGACCACACGCCCGACACCGAGTGCGGCATCGATGTCGGAGAGCCAGAGTTGATAATCGGATTCGGTACGAGTCGTGAGTCCGGCCTTCAGTTCGGCGGCGAGGGCTCGACACGAGTCGTCGCGTTCGATCGCCGGGTCGTTCGCGGCTGCGACAACACTTCGCAGATCGCGCAGATCGAGAGATGCCAGATCGCGCTTGGCCGCTTCCGCTCGGTCGAGCCAGTCGGCGACCCGCAACTTGGGCAGGAGGTCCTGGGCCATCTGCACCACACTTTGTTCGGGCATGGTGGGTTTGCCCTCGGCAGCGAGTGCTTCGTTCGCCGACTTCAGTCGCTGACGAACGGCTTGCATTCCTTGCAGGGCGAGTTCGGCGATCGGACGCTGGTTCTCGGGAATGTCGGCGAGCACGGCTCGACGATGTTGCGATCCGGCCTTCAGGCGCTTCGGCTTCGGGCGAGCCGGGAGCTCGGGAGGAGCCTCGAAACGAGGACGACGAGGACGCTCGGGACGGCGTTCGCGTCGGTCGCCGTCACGGGCCTCGCGACCACGTGTCTCGCCGTCGTTGCGACGTCGGCGGTCGCCCGACTCGCCGCGTCGCGGTCCGCGGCTCGCGGAGCGCTCGCGTCGGGCGAGCTGCTGAGTGACGGCTTGGAAAGGCTCCTCGGATCCGATCAGCGACAAAGTTTCGATCTTGTTGACGCGTGTCCGGCCCGACACCACAGCCGTCACTTCGATGCCGTCGATGTCGAACTCGGCGTCGACCTTCACGACGTCACCGGCTTTGGCGTCGGTGGGAAGAAGTGAACCGTCGAGGACCCCTTTGGGTTCACGCGCACCAGCCGCTCGCCACGTCCAGGTGCCGTCGGGACGGGCACTCGTGAGTTCGATGTCGATCCGGCGGGACATGGGTCGTGACCCTATCGGGAATCCGAGTTCGGACCGTGATCCGGTGCCTCGCGTGATGTCCGAGACTCGGTCGTCGCAACCGTCCTCACCGGTGTCTTTTCCGACATGATCGACGGAGCGAAAGCCGTGCGATCGATTCCGTGGACGACGGGGCGAGGTAGCGTTTTCGGGTGCCCATCTATGCTCTCGGAGACGTCGAGCCGACGATCCACCCCGATGCCTACGTACATCCTGATGCGGTCGTGATCGGTCGGGTGCGTGTGGGGGCCGGAAGTTCGATCTGGCCGGGAGCGGTCCTGCGCGGCGACGACGGTGACATCGTGATCGGCGACCGAACGTCGGTCCAGGACGGGTGCGTGCTGCACACGACGTGGGTGTATCCGACCGTCGTGGGTGACGATTGCGTGATCGGCCACATGGTCCACCTCGAAGGTTGCACCATCGAGAATCGTTGTCTGATCGGCAACGGATCGATCGTGATGCATCAGGTCATGGTTCGTACCGGGTCGGTCGTGGCTGCCAACAGCGTTCTGTTGAACGGCACCGAGGTGCCGACGGGAGCACTGGCCGCCGGCTCGCCGGCGGTGATCAAGCCGGACAAGGCACGCCTGGCCGAGATCGACATCGCTGTCGACTCGTACGTTCAACGTGCGGCGCGTTTTCGTCGCGACCTTCGGCGAATCGACTGATCGGAGCAACGTGGCACGCGGTGTGCGCATCGACGTCTCGGCTGGTGATGTCGAGATCGTGAGCGATGTCCTGTGGTCCCTCGGAGCCACGGCGGTCTCGGAGGAATGGTGTCCCGGAGACGGCGGAGACGTTGTCGTGACATTGCGCACGTCGTTCGGTTCCGATGACGAGACGATCTCGAAGGTGTTGGCGCAACATCTGGCTGGAGTTGCGTGGACGTACGAGGACCTCGACCTCGACGTCGCCGACTCGTGGAAGCAATTCGCCGAACCGACCCCGATCGGTCGCCACCTCTGGATCAGACCGGCCTGGAACGACTCGACTCTGCCGACCGACGCCGTCGTGGTCTCGATCGACCCGGGTGCGACCTTCGGAATGGGCGATCATCCGACGACGCGTGGCTGTCTGTCGTTGCTCGCCGATTCGGTGACCGACGGCGAGTCGATCCTCGACGTGGGTTGTGGAAGCGGAGTTCTCGGTATCTGCACTCTCGTGCTCGGAGCGGGGACGGCACTCGGAGTGGACATCTCGCCGGCGAGTCTCGAGACGTCTCGCGCCAATGCGGAGCGGAACGGCGTGTCCGAGCGCTGGTGGGTGACGACCGAACCCCTGTCGACGGTCGGGCGACAGTACGACACCGTGCTGGCCAACATTCTGGCTCCGGTACTGGTCGAGCTCGCACCACAACTCGTGCGATTGACCCGACATCGGATGATCATCAGCGGTTTGCTCGAGTCGCAGGTGGCTCGCGTGGTCGAGGCTCTCGATCCGTTCGTGGAAGCACGCCGGGTGGTCGTCGAAGGCTGGGTGTCGATCGAGATGCGTCGACCCGAGTGAGTCGGCTCAGCGGTCGACCAGATTGTCGATCTGTTCGGCCGAGGGGAGTGACGGAACCGCACCGTGTCGGGTGGCGGCGAGCGCTCCGGCGGCCGCCGCGCGTCGAGCGGCGGTGACCACGTCGCTGCCGGCGGCCAATGAAGCGGCGAGAGCGCCACAGGCGGCGTCACCGGCACCGGTGGTGTCGACGGCACGAACCGCGTACGGAGGGATCTCGACGGCCCCGTCGCGAGTGACCACGCGAATTCCGCGCGCTCCGAGGGTGATCACGACGGTCGACACTCCGGCATCGAGGAGGGCCGATGCTCCACCCAGTTGTGAGACCTCGGTCTGATTGGGAACGATCACGTCGCACAGCGACAGGAGTCCGGGAGGCAAGTCGGCGGCCGGAGCCGGATTCAAGATGGTGATCGCGCCGGCCAAGCGGGCAACGGCGAAAGCGGCCTCGACGGCATCGATCGGAATCTCCAACTGAGCGAGAACGACGCGCGTGTCGGACAGAACCGAGCGGTGGTCGTCGACCACGCCGATACCGAGACGATGATTGGCGCCTGGGACGACGACGATGGAATTCTCGGCGTCCTCGTCGACCGAGATGAGGGCCCGGCCGGTGGGTGCACTCACATCGACTGTGAAATTCTCGATCCCTTCGTCGGCCAGCACGCGATGCAACACGTCACCGGCACCGTCTCGGCCGAGGCAGCCGATGAAACCCGTGCGGGCGCCCGAGCGCTGGCAGGCCACCGCTTGGTTGAGGCCCTTGCCCCCGGCATGTTCGGCGTAACCGGTCGCCATCACGGTCTCGCCGGGCAGTGCGAGATGTTCGACGTTGGCCACCAGATCGAGATTGGCGCTACCGATCACGACGACGTCGAACGAGGGAGGGGATTTCACGCCGAGAGTGTAGGGCGACGGGAACTCACCCGTGACCGACGGCTCGCAGGAGCGGTGACACGTCGATGTCGTCGCACGCCGGCAGGTAGACACGTGTGGCGTCGTGTCGGAACTTGGTGCACAGATCGGGCCGGAAGAAGCGCGCACCCTCCCGAACGACGTAGTTCAGAACGAAGAAGCGATACGCCTCGGGAAGGAATCGGATCTCCTCGGCCGACAGCGGAGAGATCTCGTGGTAGGCGCGAATGAACTCGACGAAATGGGGTTCGACCAACGTGTGAGGGGAGTAGGTCCAATGGGTGCGATCGCCGGTTGCCGACGACACTCGTGACAAGAAGTAGAAGTCGAGAAGTCGAGACTCCACCCGGAACCAGTCGTAGTCCCAGCGGCTGAAGAGATCGAACGTGCCATCGGTGCCGAACTTCACCGAGAAGTTCCCGAGGTTCCAGTCGACGAGCACCGGAATTCGACTCCACGAGTCGTAGCGAATGCGCTCGAGTTCGAGAAGGAACTGATGAGTGTGGCGCCAGAGCACACCGATGCTCTCGGGCGGCAGTTCGAAGTTGCGGGGAGCGAACGGGCTGGAGAGCAGGTCGAGTAGGTGAATGGCGTCCGACTTGATGGAATTCGACGTGGCGGGGATGCCCGGAGCGATCCGTGTGCATTCGATGTGGAAGCGAGCCATTCCCCGAGCGAGGTTGCGAATCTGGTCGAGAGTGAGCTGTGGTGGCAGTGAGTCGGCGCGGGGTGCCTCGTCGTAGAAGGCGACCCAGCGATGGTGGTCGTACCACGTGAAGGGACGTCGGCCGAGGGGAGTGTCGACACCGAGGACCGGAGCGAGAAAGTGGCGAAAGGGGCCGTCGGCCAGTAACTCGGTACAGCGAAAGAGCCGGTCGTGATCCTCGGCGAACAAGAAATACGAGCCGTAGTTCGAGACCTTCCCGAACACGACCGTCCCATCGTCGAGATGCAGTCGATACACCGTGTTCGTCGAGACTCTCGGACTGGTGTCGTCCACCGAGACGATGTCACGGGGATCGCCGTAGGAACTCCACGCGGCGTACAGGGCGGCCCGATTGTCGTCCAGGTTCACGGCGACAGTGTCGCACGCCCGACGTCAGCCGACGGCGCGGATCCCGATCGGTGCGATGAGGCGGAAGCCGGCGTTGTGCCGTTCCTCTTCGCTCTCACCACCCCAGAGTCCGTACTCGTGGTGCTCGCGGGCGAACTCCCGGCAGATGTCCGACACGCGACACGAGCGACACACGTCCCGGGCCTCGGCCTCGCGACGCTCACGCGCCTGGGGCCGTTCGGCCGTGGCGGGGAAGAACAGGTGGGTCATTCCCCGACAGGCGGCGGAACTCATCCATCGATCATCGGTGCGACGACGACTGATGAGAATCTCGACGGCGAGTTGACGTTCGAGTGACGACACATGACCCCCATGCGAAACGCTGATCCAGCGACCGCCCCCCGACGGCAAGATCAAAGTAACCCGACCTCCGAGGGGTGGCCAGGGGCGGCCGTGTGACGTCGGTCGGTCCAGGTCAGAGGCGTGACGAGAAGTGGCGCAGACCGGACACGAACAGATCGATGTCGGAGGGCTCCGTGTCCCAGGCGGTCATCCATCGGACTTGGGGGAGTTCCCAGTCGTAGAAGAACGACCAGGCGCGAACGGTTTCACGAAATTCGGCGTCGAGAGTCGGGAAGATGCTGTTGACCTCCGGCGCCGGTCCCCGGTCGATCCCGGGTATTCCCTCGAGAGCCTCGTACAGGTGTCGACACGACTCGTTGGCTCGCCGGGCGTTGTCGATCCAGAGTTCGTCGGTGAACAAAGCGAGGAACTGAGCCGACACGTAGCGCATCTTCGATGGAAGCTGGGTGATCTGCTTGCGGACGTACGGTGCCGCTGAGGCGAGCGTCGGGTCGAGGAAGACGACGGCCTCTCCGTACATGGCACCGTTCTTGGCCCCGCCGAACGACACCACATCGACGCCGGCGTCGACGGTGAAGGAACAAAGAGCCTCGAGTGTTCCGCCGAGTGCAGCGCAGGCGTTGGCAATACGGGCTCCGTCGAGATGGACCTTCATTCCCATGGCGTGGGCGGTCTCGGCGAGTGCGGCGATCTCGTCGGCGGTGTACAGGGATCCCCATTCGGTGCTCTGCGTGATCGACAGGACACTCGGCTGAACGTGGTGGACGACACCGGAGAAGTGTCGGAACTCGGACACTTGTTCGGGAACGATCTTGCCGCCCGAATGGGGAACGTCGAGCAACTTCGCGCCCAGAACGAATTCGGGGGCACCCGTTTCGTCGAGGTTGATGTGCGAGGCATCGCTACAGACCACGGCCCCGGCGGGGGAGAGCAACGAGGCGAGCGCGAGGACGTTGGCTCCCGTCCCGCCCCAGACCATGAGTGTTTCGACATGCCGCCCGAACAAGTCGTCGAATCGTTCGGAGGCGGCCGCGGTCCAGGGGTCGTCTCCGTAGGCGACGGCGTGCCCGTCGTTGGCTTCTTTCAGCGCTTCGAGAACCTTCGGATGAACCGACGCGTTGTTGTCGCTGGCGAAACGGTGAAGGGGCGCAGGAGGCGTCGACATGTCGACAGTCTGCTCGCTACGACCATCCGCGCCATGGGTGACGAACGGAAGCATGATTTCGTCATGACGAAATCCACTCAAGGGGGACGGGGGCGGGCGATCGAGGCTCCGCGGTGCCGACATTGCCGCCGCGTCATGCCGGAGCGATCCGGTCCCGGCCGCCCGAAAGAATTCTGCAGTCAGGCCTGTCGCCAATGGGATTGGGTGGGTCGTCAGCGAGCCCGTGAGCTACAGATCAGTGAAGACGAACTGATCGTCGCGCGTGGAGAACTCGATGCGCTGTACGACGAGCTGTACGTGCTGTCGTGCGCCGTCGCGGATACCGAGCGAGAGGTCGCCGACAAGCGGGCCACGGCGACGACGCTGCGAGAGGCCCTGGAATGGCTACTGGATGCCGCCCGACCTCTTCATGAGCGGATCAAGCAACGCCCATAATCTTCGTTATGTCACAAAAGGTGGGTGGGATCGAGGTCCTGACCAGCGACGACGATCCCCTCCCGTGCCGGCCCGGGGGTCGGTCCTGGCGAAACGTCAGACGACGTCGAGGAGGTCGACGACGAACACGAGTGTCTCGCCACCTTTGATGACACCGCCGGCTCCGCGGCTTCCGTACCCGAGATGCGGTGGAATCGTGAGGCAGCGTCGGCCACCGACGCGCATTCCGGCGACTCCTTGTTCCCATCCCCCGATCACCTCACCGGCACCCAGTCGAAAGCTGAAGGGCTGCCCTCGGTCCCAGGAGGCATCGAACTCGACTCCGTTGCTCCACGCGACGCCCACGTAATGCATCACCGGTCGACAGCCGGACGTCGCTTCGGCGCCGTCACCGACGGTGATGTCGTCGATCAGCAGGTCGGTCGGAGGGTTGCCATCAGGGATCGTGATGGAGGGTTTCGTCGCGTCGTGAGCCATGAGGTGACCCTAGGCGGTGACGGGGATCAGGACTGTTTCGGGCGAACGTAGGTCCCCTGAGCGACGGCGACCGGCTTCTCGGGGTCGTCCGTCCATGCTTCGACAGTGCCCACCACGTTGCGTCCGGCCAAGGTGTGGATCGTCGCCCGAGCTCGGATGACCTCTCCCCTGGCCGGCCGCAGGAATCGAATCGACATCTCGCTCGTCAGAGTCATGGGTTCCATCGACGTGCAACTGAGGGCGGCATAGAACAAGGCGGCATCGCAGATGCTGAAGACCGTCGGACCGCTGATGATCTTGCCCGGGCGCAACATCTCCGGACTCGGGTGCATGACAGCGATCGCCTCACCGAAGGCCATGTGCTCGCAGGCATTGGAGGCTCCGCCGAAATGGCCGCCGATGAAGGCGTTCATCTCGTCGACGCTGACCTTCGGCGGCTGTGTGTGGTCCATCATCCTCGTCTCCCCCATAGTTGTGCTTTGCGATGTTCGTGTGATGTGATCGCTGTGCGATGCGATCGTCGTGCGATGCGATCGACCCGTCCGACGTCCAGTCAATCGCCCCGACTCGCCACGTCAAGAATCGCCCACTCTGTTGCGCTGGTACTCGCCAGAGGTGCATTGCGCAACAGAGTGGGCGATTTTGATCAGGGGAAGACGGTGTGGTGGGCGGATCGGACGAGCTCGTTCAGGTCTGTCAATTCGTCATCGGTCAGAACGTCGAGATGTCGGGCCATCAGCGAGTTGGTCAGCTCCTCGGCCACCGCGAACTTGCCGACCAGATCGGCCCCGATCGAGAACGGACCGGACCAGCCGAACCTCTCGGCCTGATCGACTCCGCCGTTCGGGTTGGCCAGGACCGCATCGAGCGGGGTGAGGCCCGATGCGACGCAGGCGAGCAGATGAACGCTCCCCCGAAGCTCGCGCAGAACGTGAAGAAGGAGATAGCAGCGGCCGGCCGCGTCATCGGGACGTTCCATCGCCCGCCAACCGGCGAAGAGCGACAGCCCTCCCACGTCGGCGCCGTCGACCACACGGGTGATGAGATCGGCCAAGCGTTCGGCACCGGCGAATCCGGCGAGTCGGGTTCTTCCCCATTCGGCGCAACCCTCTGCGTAACGATACGCCCCGGCCCGAGCGCCCTCGACGACGGAGCCGGCGTTCCAGAGCGATGTCACGAGATCGGGAGCGAAGAAACCGAACGCGCTGACGACCACCTCGGCGTCGACGTCACCGAGGACGCCTCCCCGACCGACCACGTAGTACGCGAAGCCGCCGGGATAGCCGGCCTCCTTCCCGGGACCGAGCACGTCGGGGTGCAACATGAAACCTCCGCCGAGGGCTCCGACGGGTCCGGCAATGTCGGAAGCCACGCGAACGGACGTCGGTCGAGACGAGAGAGAAGTCACGTCTCGACGCTAGTCCGCTCCCCCGGGCTGACCCGGAGGCGAACTAGGGTCACGCTCACTATGCGGGTTTCGTCATGACGCAATCACCCGGATCAGCCGTCGCTCGGTCGCTCGACGCACGGAATCGCGACGATCCGAGTCTCGACGAACTTTTCGACTCTTCTGCGTTCCAACGCCGTCACATCGGGCCGACCATGGACGCCGACGATTCGTCGTGGCGCGACATGTTGGCCGTGATCGGTGTCGAGACCGTCGACGAGCTCATCGCGGCTGCCGTACCCGCGTCGATTCGAGTGGACCGCCCACTCGATCTTCCCGCCGCCCGTACCGAGACAGACATGACGGCTGCTCTGGCAGCACTCGCCTCCACGAACGCGCCTCGGCGGAGTTTCATCGGGCTCGGGTACTCCCCCACGATCACTCCACCCGTCATCAAGCGCAACGTGCTCGAGAATCCGGCGTGGTACACCGCCTACACGCCCTACCAGCCCGAGATCAGCCAGGGTCGTCTCGAGACCCTCGTCAACTTTCAGACGCTGATCACCGATCTCACCGGACTCCCGGTCGCCAACGCCTCACTTCTCGACGAGGCGACCGCAGCCGCCGAGGCCATGACCATGGCGCGTCGTATTTCGAAGAACGAAGGTTCGAGTTTCTTCGTCGATGCCGACACTCATCCTCAGATCCTGCGGGTGCTCCGCACACGAGCGGTTCCGCTCGGGATCGACCTCGTGATCGCACCCGTCGACACCTTCGACGTTGATCGCGGTTTCGGCGTCCTCTTGTCGTACCCCACGTCGACCGGGCGCGTCGAGCGCCACGACGACCTCATGCGCACGTGGCGTTCGGCCGGACTCGTCGTCACGGTGGCGGCCGATCCGATGGCTCTCGTCCTCCTCGAATCACCGGGTTCGTTCGGAGCCGACATCGTGATCGGCTCGGCCCAGCGTTTCGGACTTCCGATGGGTTTCGGAGGTCCTCACGCCGCCTTCGTCGCCACCTCCAACGAACACGCGCGAACCCTGCCCGGACGTCTCGTGGGTGTGAGCACCGATCGTTCCGGACGGCCGGCACTTCGCCTGGCTCTCCAGACGCGTGAGCAACACATCCGGCGAGAGAAGGCGACGAGCAACATCTGCACGGCACAAGCGCTTCTGGCCAACATCGCCGGTCTGTACGCGGCCTGGCATGGTCCGGACGGACTGCGCCGTATCGCCGAGCGTATGAATCGTCTGGCCTCGATCGTCGCATCGGTACTCGGCGACCATGGCTGGACACTTCGTCACGATTCGTGGTTCGACACGATCTGCGTCGAACCGGACGTGTCGGTCGATTCGGTGTGTGACGCGGCACGAGGTGCAGGGTTCGACATACGTCGCGTCGACGATCGTGCCGTCTCGTTGACGGTCGACGAATGCACCACCGTCGAGGAGTTGGCGGATCTTCTGTCGGCGTTGACGGGAACGCGACTCTCGCCCGACGACATCCGCGCTCACGACGGTCGACGTGCCGGTCTGGTGCCGGAGGCGCGTCGTACCGACCCGATCCTGAGCGCTCCGGTGTTCAGCGCTCATCGATCCGAACACGAGATGTTGCGGTATCTGCGTCGCCTGTCCGACAAGGATCTGGCCCTCGACCGCACGATGATTCCTCTCGGTTCGTGCACCATGAAGTTGAACGCCACGTCGGAGATGGAGCCGATCACCTGGCCGGCCTTCGCCAATGTCCATCCGTTCGCTCCCGACGACGAGACGATCGGCTACCGAGAACTGATCCACGATCTGGAGAAGGCCCTGGCCGAGATCACGGGTTACGACGCCGTGAGCCTGCAGCCCAATGCCGGAAGTCAGGGCGAGTTCGCTGGTCTTCTCGCGATCAAGGCTTACCACTCGTCGCGCAGTGATGATCATCGGGACGTGTGCCTCATTCCGTCGAGTGCCCATGGCACCAACGCCGCCAGCGCCGTCATGGCAGGTATGCGTGTCGTGGTGGTCGCCTGTGATGACGACGGAAACGTCGATCTGGTCGATCTGGCCCGCCGCATCGACGAACATCGCGAGAAGCTGGCTGCAGTGATGGTCACCTACCCCTCGACGCACGGTGTGTTCGAGGAGGGAATCGTGCGCCTGTGCGAGATGGTGCACGAAGCCGGTGGTCAGGTGTACGTCGACGGGGCGAATCTCAACGCCCTCGTCGGGGTCGCCAAGCCGGGTTGGTTCGGGGCCGATGTCAGTCACCTCAATCTTCACAAGACCTTCTGCATTCCCCATGGCGGAGGCGGTCCCGGCGTGGGTCCGGTGGCCGTTCGGGCGCACTTGGCTCCTTTCCTTCCCGGCGATCCGCGGCGAGACGACGATCCGGTCGGCCCGGTGTCGGCGGCGCCGTTCGGCTCGGCGAGCATCCTGCCGATTTCGTGGATGTACATCGGACTCATGGGTCCGGACGGACTCCGGCAGGCGACCGAAGCGGCCATCGTGAATGCCAATTACATGGCTCGCCGTCTGTCAGCGCATTTCCCGGTCCTCTACACCGGTTCGTCGGGCTTCATCGCCCACGAATGCATCATCGACCTCCGACCGATCACCAAAGCGACGGGAGTGACCGTCGACGACATCGCGAAGCGGCTCATGGATTACGGGTTCCACGCCCCGACGGTCAGCTTTCCGGTCGCCGGAACGATGATGATCGAGCCGACCGAGAGTGAGACGAAGGCCGAGCTCGATCGATTCTGTGACGCCATGGCGGCGATCCGAGTCGAGATCGACGAGATCGAAGCTGGTCGTGTCTCGATCGATGACAGTCCTCTCCGGATGGCTCCGCACACGCTCGACGACCTCACCGGCCCCTGGGATCGGGTGTACCCTCGCCACGTGGGATCACCAGCCGGCGCTCGCTGGTACCACGTTCCGGTCGGTCGTATCGATGCGGCCCACGGTGACCGGAACCTCATCTGTACGTGTGAGCCCCTCTCGTCGTACGCCTGAGCCCGAACGCTAGGTTGGCTCCCATGGCCGCCTCCAAGAAGTCAGCTTCCGGCTCGTCGCCGGCCAAGAAATCCCCGACCAAGACGTCGCCAGCCAAGAAATCCCCGGCCAAGAAATCGCAGGCCAAGAAAACCCCGGCCGAGAAGCCATCGTCGTCATCCGCGGGTACGACCTCCACGTCGCCGGCGGCGGAAGCGACTCCTATCCGAACGGGCGCCCGTGCCGAGAGCGGTCACGGGGTGCACGATCTCTTCAACCTCATCGGAGGGGTGAATCCGTTGGCGCTGGCCGGTCGAGCCGTCGACACTGCGACGCACGTGACGGCCGAGATGGTGCAAGCTCTGGCCAACTTCAACGACACCATGCGTGAGATCAACACTGTGGCCCGTCGTGTGAACGCGTTGCTCGACGAGATCGAACAGCCCATTCGCATCGTGGTTCCACAGGTGACCGCGACACTGAAGCGGGTCGACGGTGTTCTCGGTCAGGTGGGATCTCTGCCCGGCGACGTCGCCAAAGCAGTGTCGACACTCGGCGATCTGGCGTCTCGACTCGGACCCCTCGCCCAGTTCGCCGAATCGGCCGGTGGTCTGTTCGGGGTTCGCACACCCCCGAAGTAACGACAACCCCATTGCGGGCACCCGCGAGCGACGGAGGGGACGCAACGTCAGTCGGTGGTGCGTCGGTTCAAAAAGCGCGGCGAACAGACGACGCCGGAGATCATCGTGCCGCGAACGTCGAGTTCGACACTCGTTCCGATATCGATGCCCGGTTCGACGAATGCGAGAGCGATCGCATGGCCGAGGGTCGGAGAGTAATTGCCGCTCGACACCTCGCCGATCGGTCGTCCGTCGGCGGACACGGTCGATCCTTCTCGGGCCGGACGTCGTCCGTCGATGGCCACACCGATCAGCCGGCGGTCGATCCCGGCAGAACGTTCACGTTCGAGTGCCGCTCGACCCACGAAATCACCCTTGTCCCACGACACCACCCACGAGAGCCCGGCTTGTAATGGGCTGATCCCGGGTCCGAGTTCGTGACCGTGCAGAGGTAGGCCGGCCTCGAGTCGCAGCGTGTCTCGAGCGCCGAGTCCGGCTGGGACGGCTCCGGCGCCGAGCAGCGCGTCCCAGAGGTCTCCGGCGTTCGCGGTCGGTACGGCGAGTTCGACGCCGTCCTCGCCGGTGTATCCGGTACCGGCGACCGTGCACTCGACGTCGTCGAATCCGACCTGGGCGACCTGGTTGCGAGTGACCGATGCCGCCGCCGGAACGACTCGCTCCAGCACTGCACGACTCTTCGGACCTTGGACAGCGATCACGGCTCGTCGTGACGTGGTGTCGATTCCACCGATTTCACCGATCACTCTCGACGTGTTCGATGCGTTCGGAACGACGTCGAAACGATCGCTGCCCGATCCGTCGTCGGGAAGCCACCACACGATGATGTCGTCGAGAACCGAACCCTCTGCATCGAGAAGATGGGTGTACTGGGCTCGACCCGGGCCGATCTTGCCGAGATCATTGGTGAACGCCCGTTGGAGTCGTTCGAATG
>LFFH01000003.1 GCA_001510455.1 Actinobacteria bacterium casp-actino8 | reverse complement strand
CTTCGGCGGCGATGAACGCGTAGCCGGGCACGAGGTACACATCACCGTCGACACTCCAGTAGGTGATGTACTCCTCCTCGACATCGATCAGTCGTACTGTGATTTTCGAGGGAACGTCGGGGATGGTTTCGGGGATCGTTTCGTCGATCACCGTGTCATCCGTGACCAGCGTGTCATCCGTAACCAGTGTGTCCTCGGTGACCACTGTGTCATCGGTGACCACTGTGTCATCGGTGATCACCGTGTCGTCCGGAGCGGGTTCGGGAACGACCGGATCGACGAGCACCGGAGCACCCTCGACCGCCGGTTCGATCGCGACCCGACCCATCATCGACGTGTATTGATCGCGGAGACGTTCGAGTCCGGCTGTCGTTCCGATGCGTGGATAGGTGGCCAGTCGCTCCGGACGGCCGAGATACCCACCGGCATAGGTGAGACGCCCGTTCTCGCCGAACGATGCCGTCACCGTCATCGACGACCGCACTCCCCCGATCGACACGTAACCCCACGCACCGGCCGACCAGTCGTCGGCGTACGACTCGATGGTCAACTGATCGGCTCCGAATCCGAGTCGAGCGAAAAGGTCCCGAGCCTTCGCTTCCGCTTCGGCCGCCGATGGAACACCGACAGGGGGCGTCGGCTCGATCCACTCGTCGACGCAGGACTCGTCGGGCATGATCGACGTCTCATCGGGATCGACCGACGGCAGGCACGGCTCGGCGCGGCCCATGGATACGGCTTCCCAGCCCTGCGAGTACCACCACGACAACATCCCGTCGTCGGAGACCGTGATCGACGGCCCCGAACCGTCGTCGGGTCCGACCGACCATGTGGTCCATTCGTGGTCGGTGCCCGGATCACTCGTGGTGCGTGTGAAGGAACCTTCGACACCGAGGACTTCGACCAAGGTGTCGAGCTGCTCGGTCGACGGTTCGACGTCTCCGGTCATCACGTAGACGTCGGCGTCGGACTCGAGCTGGGGAAGCGAAGCGTCGACCACGAAGTCCCACTCCGTCGGCGCGTACAGCGACTTTCCATCCGTTGTGGCCATGTCGGCACTGGCTTCGGCCGCCGCCGATCCGGCACCCGAGCCGACTCGAAGAACAGGTAAGGCCGATGGAGCATCGGGATCGTCACCGCAGGCTGCCACGAGGGCGAGAACGGCCAGTGCGGGTAGTGATCGTCGCGACATGCGCGCCACGGTAGGTGTTCGACGAGCGTGAGTCATGCCACTTGGACGAAGCGGGACGAACGTCGGTTCCCGATGATCAGGACGAAAAGAGAGCCCCCACGAACTCTTCGGGATCGAACGGCACGAGATCACCGATCGTCTCACCGAGACCGACCAACTTCACGGGAATGTCGAACTCTGTTTCGATGGCGAACACGATGCCGCCCTTGGCCGAACCATCGAGTTTCGTGAGCACCACACCCGTCACTCCGGCCGCCTCGGTGAATTCGCGCGCTTGGGAAAGCCCGTTCTGCCCCGTGGTGGCGTCGATGACCAGTAGCACCTCGCTCACGTGACCCGGATCGCGGTCGGCGACGCGACGAACCTTGCGAAGTTCCTCCATGAGATTCGCCTTGTTCTGAAGCCGACCGGCCGTGTCACCGAGGACCAGATCGGCCCCCCGCGATTTGGCTCGCTGCACGCCGTCGAAGATCACCGAACTCGGGTCACCGCCTTCAGCCCCCCGCACCAGTTCGGCACCCGAACGCTCGGCCCACGTCCCGAGTTGCTCGGCCGCCGCCGCACGGAAGGTGTCACCGGCGGCCAGAACCACCGACAGTCCAGCCGCCGCCTGTTGGGCCGACACCTTGCCGATGGTGGTGGTCTTGCCCACCCCGTTCACTCCCACGAACAACCAGACGTCGACGTGTTCATCGGTCGCGGTCCGATGAAGTTGGCGGTCGGCGCCGAGCAGACGAGTCACCATGTCGGTCCGGAGAGCCTCGAGAAGTTCGTCCGGGGTACCGATCTCCTTCTTGGCCACTCGTTCACGTAATCCATCGAGAAGGGCCGTGGTCACCCCGATCCCGACGTCGGCTCGCAACAACGCCTCCTCGAGATCGTCCCAGGTCTCGTCGGTGATTCCTGAACGCGCCCGCACGCCGCCGAAGGCGCCGGCCAACGTGGCCGCCGCCTTTCCCATTCGGGAACGAAAAGTCGGCGTCTCGACGACGTCGACAGCCATGTCGGGCTCTGGTTGCGGTGTGGGTTCTGGCTGCGGTTCGGGTCGTGCTTCGGGAGCGACATCTTCGAGGAGTTCGGTGTCGACGACCGGCGCTTCGGTCTCCCGTTCGATCGGTCGGCTGATGACCGGAGGTGTCGGGCGTGAACCACCCCGACCGCGCCGATTCAGGAACACCACGCCGATGCCGAACACCAGCACGACGGCGATCAGGATCAGCAGAACGTCTTGAGTTTCGACAGCGATCATGATCCGGCTTCGAGTCTTTCCGACACGACTTTCGACGAACCGCCGGGCTGCATGCTGACGCCCAGTAGACAGTCACCGGCTTCCATCGTTCGCTTCTGGTGACTGACGATGATCAACTGCGCGTCCTGACGGAATTCCTTCACGAGTCCGAGGAAGCGATGCAGGTTCACGTCGTCGAGAGCCGCCTCGACCTCGTCCATCACGTAGAACGGCGACGGACGACTGCGAAACACCGCAAACAAGAAGGCCATCGCGGTGAGCGTGCGCTCGCCACCCGAGAGAAGACTCAGCTTCTTCACGTTCTTTCCACCCGGTTTGGCCTCGACTTCGATTCCGGTGTTCAGCAGATCTTCGGGCGCGGTGAGAATCAGTCGTCCTCCACCACCGGGGAAGAGCATTCCGAAGAGAGTGGTGAAGTTCTCGCTCACGTCGGCGAAGGCCGCCGCGAACACCTGCTGGATCTCCTGATCGATCGCCGCGATCACCCGCATCAGTTCTCGACGGGTGTTCCGCACGTCGTCGAGTTGTGCTTCGAGGAACGTGTGGCGCTCCTGCAGTTCGGTGAACTCCTGAAGAGCCAGGGGATTGATCGGTCCCATGAGACGCAGCTCGCGCTCGAGGTCTCGTACTCGCGCCGGGGCCGACACGCCCTCGGGAAGTTCGGGCAGTTCGGCTGCTTCGGCGACCGAGGGTTCGACGTCGAGGTCGCGGCGGAGAGTCTCGACCGTCGCCTCGAGTCGCATACGCACTTCGGTCTCGTCGATTTCGGTTCGTCGGGACGTTTCACGTACCTGCTCGAGCTCCCGCTCGGCCGTCAGACGATCACGACGCATCTGGTCGAGGCGAGTGGCGAGCTCGCGCACCTCGTCGCTCTGTCGCCGCCGACGCTCGTGCAAGTCGGCCAGCCAGCTCTCGATGGTGTGCCGGTGGGAATCGATGATCGCCGCCAGGGTCTCGGTCACGGCGATCACCTTCTCAATTCGTTCGCGTCGTCCGGCGACCTCGGCCCGAGCCGACGCGTCGGCGGCCAACCGGCGTTCGGTCTCGGCCAGACGCGATTCGAGGAATTGCTTGCGCTCGAGCAGACCCGCCGAGCGAACCGCCAGATCCCGGCGGCGTCCGCCCAACAGCGCGGCCTTGGCCTCGAGAGACGCCCGGGCCTCACCTCGCACACGAGCGGCCTCGACCTCGGCCACTTCGTCCTGCTCGAGGGACGGAAGGATCCGATCTAGTTCGGACACTCGCTGACGCTGTTCGGTCAGTCGTTCGTCGAGTTCGTGTCGAGCGACATCGAGTCCCTCGGTCTCGGCCGAGATCTCTCGACGTTCACCTTGCACTCGAGCCAGAGCTTCGGTGGCGGCGGTGAAAGTGGAATCGTTGGCGTCGAGTCTCTTTTGAACGTCGGCTTCGATCTGTCGCGCGCGATCGAGCGCGGCCTTGATCGACACTTCCTCGGATTCACATCTCGACAACTCGTCGGATGCCGACGAGACCTTTCCGAACGCCTCGTCGAGGGCCGACGCCGTCGCACCGCCACCGGCCACGCCGATACGCCATCCGCCGACTGCGAAGCGGTCACCGGCCGCAGTGACCGCCACCAGGGTCGGGTCGGCGATCACAGCATCGACGGCTCCCTGCCAGTCGTTCACCCGAACGGCCCGGGCGAGCAACGAATCGAGCAGTGCCGACACGTCGGCTCGATCGGCGACCACGTGGGACCGAACGGCATCGGCACCCGACACTGCCGACGACCCGCCGAGCAACGAGCCGAGGGCGAGCACGGCACCCGACGTTCCGGACTCGCGCAAGTGCGACAAGGCACGCCGCGCCGACGACGCGTCGTTCACCACCACGGCGTTCAACGCTTCACCGAGGGCCGCCTCGACCGCGTCCTCCCAGCCGACATCGATTCGGACCAGGTCGAGCAAGGTGCCGACGACCCCCTCGACGTCGCGCAACTTCTCGGCGCCGGCGCGGGCCCGTGCACTGTCGAGCGCGAGCTGCAGTGCCTCGACCCTCGCTTGCCATCGCGCGAGGGACGACGCGGCCTCGGTCCGGGCGACCACTGCCGCTTCGTGAGCGGCTTCGGCAGCCAGGCGAGTGCTCTCGGCTTCGGCGACTTCGCCCACCAAGGGTTCTTCGGCTTCTTGAGCCCGCGTGAGTTCGAGCCTCAAGTTCTCGACTTCGGATGCCAACCGAGAATCACGCTCTCCGAGGGCATCGCGTCGCGTCACCACACGTCGATGCTCGACTTCGGTCGACTCGAGGGCCGCCCGCAGGGTGCGGAGCTCGCCGCGCACCTCGGCCGCCGCAGTGGCAGCCGACGCCGTGGACGCGATGCCGTCGAACAAGGTGGCCGCCTCGGCTCGCTCCCCTTCGAAAGCCGCCTCGTCATTGGCCAACTCGAGACCCTCGGGTTCCAGTCGGGCGATCCCGGCTTCGACGTCGTCGAGTTCGGCCCGCAGTCCGGCCGCATCGGCTTCCAAGGTGGCGATCAGACCGGAGTCCATGAGCTGTCCTCGGTCGCGCTCGTAGGAACGTCGCCGTTCGGTGACCAGCATCGAGATACCGCGCGCCCGTTCCCGCAATTGTTCGACCCTCACCAGTTCGTCACTCAGGCCACTGTCACCTCGTGCGGTCAGTTCGGCCTCGGCGGCCATCACGGAGGTGTCGAGTTCGGCGAGGGTGGAGCGCAGTTCGGACTCACGCTTCGTGGCGGTCGTCCGCTCGAGGGCCAAGGTTTCGAGACGTTTGCGGTGTCCGGCGATCTCGCGCCCGGCCAAGAAGATCTGAAGTGCCGAGAGTTCGGCGACGAGATCTCCGTGCCGACGCGCTGCTTCGGCCTGACGTTCGAGCGGTCGGAGTTGACGTCGAACTTCACGAAGTAGGTCCTGGACGCGCAGCAGACTCGCCTCGGTCGCTTCGAGACGACGTTCGGACTTCTCCTTACGCTTGCGGAACTTCAGGACTCCGGCCGCTTCTTCGATGATCGAGCGACGATCTTCTGGTCGAGCGTTCAGGACCGAATCGATCTGTCCCTGACTCACGATCACGTGCTGCTGGCGGCCGACACCGGCATCGGAGAGAAGTTCCTGGACGTCGAGAAGTCGACACGCCACGCCGTTGATGGCGTATTCGCTCTCCCCCGTTCGAAAGAGAGTTCGACTCACGCTGACCTCGTTGAACTCGAGGGGAAGCAGCCCTCGTGAATTGTCGAGAGTGAGGGTCACTTCGGCTCGTCCGAGAGCGGCTCGTTTGGCCGTTCCGGCGAAGATGACATCGTCCATCTTCTGACTCCGGACCGCGCTCGGGGCCTGTGCTCCCAGAACCCATGCGATGGCATCGACCACGTTCGACTTGCCCGAGCCATTTGGACCGACCACCACGGTGACCCCTGGTTCGAGATCCATGACGGTGGTGTCGGCAAAGGACTTGAAGCCCTTCAGGGTGAGCGTTTTCAGGAACACGGCGTCTTGACCCTAGTTCACGAACCTCTCCGACCACGGCCGTATCGGAGGTCCCGGGTCAGCGTTGACACACACCGCACCAGTGGCTCGTACGTCCGGCGATCACGGCCGATCTGATGCGACCTCGGCCGCACGTCGGACAGGATCGACCCGCACGCCCGTAGACGCAATGGCGATGCTGGAACGAGCCGGCCCGGCCCAACGGATCGACGTACTGCGCATCGCTGAGAGTCGATCCGCCGGCCGCAACGGCCTCGCCCAACACGGCGATCACCGCCTCGGCCAGTCGTCGCATTTGCGTTCGATTCACGCGATCAGCCGGCCGCAACGGGTTCACGTGCGCGCGGTGAAGAATTTCGTCGCCGTAGATGTTGCCGATTCCGGCCACCACACTCTGATCGAGAAGCGCCGCCTTGACGGCCCGTCGCGTTCGTCCGAGAGATCGTCGCAACACCGTCTCGTCGAAGGCATCGACGAGAGGATCGGGCCCGAGGCGGACGAGTTCGGGAACGACGCTCTCGACCTCGTCGGAAGAGAAGACGACCACTTCGCCGAACGTTCGCGGATCGACGAATCGGATCTCGGTTCCGCCAGCAAGATTCAACACGACGTGCGTGTGAGTCGGGCGCGGAGTCGCCGGATCCTGCACGAGGAGTTGCCCGCTCATCCTCAAGTGCACCATCAGCGTCTCGTGTGAATCGAGCGGGAACAACAAGTACTTTCCACGTCGCTTGGCCGCGATCACCGTACGGTCGATCAGGCCCGCCACGAGTCGTTCGGCCCCGACTCGTCGATAAGCACGCTGACGACCGAGTTCGACTCCTTCGATCCTTCGTCCGACGACGTGATCGCAAAGGCCCCGCCGAACGGTCTCGACTTCCGGAAGCTCAGGCACTCGTCACATCGACCCCGCGCGTCACCAGGACGTCGAGGGCCGCTTCGGAGGCTCGCTGAATCGCCACTTTCTTCGAGTGGCCGATGGCGCGCCCGAGGGTCTCGCCTTCCACCACTACGCTGGCGTCGAAAGAGGGCTCGTGAGCCCGTCCGGATGCCGTCGTCTGCACCACGGGTGGCCGACCGAATTCGCGAACACACACGCGAATGAGTCGGCTTCGAGCGTCGACTCGGTCGAGGCGACGCCAGGCCTCCTTGGCTCGCGTCGCCACCAGACCACGAACGAATCGACGAGTGCGTGTCACTCCGGCATCGAGGTACAGGGCACCGATGAGTGCTTCGAGGGCATCGGCCAGTATCGACGTCTTGTCGTGCCCCCCGGCGTCACGCTCTCCGGCACCGAGTCGCACGTGACGTCCGAGCCCGATCTCTCGCGCCATGTCGGCCAACGCCTCAGCACTCACCAGCGACTTGCGTAAGTCGGTCAGTTGGCCCTCCGAGGCCGACGGATGTCGTCGGGTCACCAAGTCGGCGACGATCCACCCGAGAACGGCGTCACCGAGGAATTCGAGACGTTCGTTCGATGGGACACCACCGTTCTCGGCGCACCACGATCGGTGAGCCATCGCCAGATCGAGAAGTTCGGGCTTCTTGAACGTGTGACCTGACAGCTCCGACATCCACTGGTGGACGCCGTCGGACGTCGACGGCTGGTTCAGCCCCCACCGCCTCGGGCCCGAACCTGGTCGTACACGAAGTCGACGGCATCGCGAACAGTCTTCAGATCGGCCAGGTCCTCGTCCTCGATACGAAATCCGACCGTGCGCTCGCTCAACTCTTCTTCGAGTGCCTCGACGAGTTCGACCAGAGCCAGAGAATCGGCACCGAGGTCGTCCTTGAAACTCTGTCCCTCCGAGATGTTCTCGGGGTCGATCTCGAGAATGTCGACGAGTTGATCGCGAACGATGGCGAAGATCTCGTCACGACCGAGCGGACCGGGTACGACGTGAGTTTCAGCGGGCATGGCCCCTCCTTCGAGACGCCCGAGAGCCTAGTTGGACGAGGCGGCGATGGCGGAGCGGATCTGACCGACGATGTCGCGTTCGACCATGTCGGCTGCGACCTTGATCCCGTTCACGATGGCCCGAGCCGACGAGGATCCGTGGGAGATGATGCAGACACCGTCGACACCGAGTAGGACGGCTCCACCCGTGGTGTCGGGATCGACCGACTCGTAGAGCGGTAGCAGAGCTGGCAGCAAGACGTCGGCATGCTCCTTGTATTCGGGCTTCGATGCGAAGGCGTCCATGAGCGCACGCACGAGCGTCTTCATTCCACCTTCCAGTGTCTTCAACACGACGTTGCCGGTGAATCCATCGGTCACGACGACATCGACCGAGTCGGACATCACGTCGCGGCCCTCGACGTTGCCGATGAAGTCGATACCCGGCGCGACCGACAAGAGGTCGTAGGCCGCCTTGCGAAGCGAATCACCTTTGCCCGGTTCCTCACCGATGGAAAGGAGCCCGACACGCGGTGACGCGATCTCGTAACGATGCCGGGCGTACACCGCGCCCATCTGAGCGAACTGCACCAGCCAGTCGGCCTGCACCTCGGCGTTCGCCCCGGCATCGAGCAGAACCGTCGGTGTTCCACCGGGTACCGGAATCGGAGTGGCAATGGCCGGACGGCTGACCCCTTTGATACGCCCCATGCGCAAGAGTGCCGACGCCATCGTCGCACCGGTGTTGCCGGCCGAGATCATGGCCGACGCCTTGCCGTCACGAACGGCCTCGGCGGCTCTCACGAGTGTGGAGTCCTTCTTGGTGCGCACCGACTTGCCGGGATCGTCGTCCATGGCAATGAACTCGGACGCTGGGATCAGAGGAATGTCTCCCCGGCCAGCGAGGTCCGAAGGACCCACCAACACCACTGGGATCCCGAGTGCGATCGCCTCGCGAACACCGACCAGAATTTCATCAGGGGCGCGGTCGCCTCCGAGAGCATCGACGGCAATCGGCAACATGAACGTGGGGATGACTGATGTCCGAGGACCGGACGTCGACTCAGACTTCGACGGCGACGCGGTTCTTGTACCAGCCACAGGCCTTGCACACCGTGTGCGGCAACTTGGCCGATCCACAGCGCGGGCAGAGGCTGCGCGACGGGGAGCCCAACTTCCAGGCACCGGCACGGTGGCTGCGGGACTTCGACTTCGACTTCTTCTTCTTGGGAACTGCCACAGCGATCGTCTCCTCGTAACGGCCCTTCGAGGATAGCGGTGACCCGCGGCTCCGCCACCGGATCCGACATCACCGAGACCGGGAACGGCTACTCGGGCAGCGAGTCCCGGAGGTCGGAGAGCACCGACCAGCGAGGGTCGAGCGTCTCGACCACGCAGGAGCAGGACTCGGTCGACAGATCGGCTCCGCAGACCGGGCAGAGCCCAGGACAGTCCGGGCGGCACAACGGGGCGCCCGGGACGTCGAGGAGGACCGATTCCCGGATCATGGGTCGAAGATCGATCTGGTCGTTCTCGATCGGGAAGGCATCGGGGTCGGTGCGCGTCTCCTGGTAGGTCTCGTGAACGCCGATCGTCAGTTCACCCTCCACGTCCCGCAGACACCGCCGACACGCACCTCGGGTCCGAACCGTCACCATTCCCGAAACGACCACGGCGTCGGTCGTGCTCTCACACGCGAGGTCGAGCGCGATCTCGGCGCCATGGACCAGACGTTCCTCACCGACGAGATCGACCTCGATGGGCGGAACCCCGACCGTCAGGGTCTTGTGAGATCCGGGCCGACGAAGAAGTTCGAGGGCGTTGACGACGAGCGGGCTGGCCACGCGAGCCTCAGCGGTTGGCCGTGCTGTCCTGATCGAAGAAGGCACTCGACGGATCAGGGTCGGAGGCGACCGACTCACCCACGTAGGTGTCGTCGGAGTACATCTCGGGAAGATTCTCGTCGTCGGCCCGCTGGTCGCCGATGGAGAGCCGACGCCGGCCGGTTGCCACCGTGCGACCGAGTTTGTCGAGCAGGATCTCGAAACTGGCCAATCGCTGATCGAGGAAGTCTTCGGTCTCGAGTTTGAGCCGGCGCGAATCGTCCTCGGCCGCCTCCATGATCTGTCGTGCCCTCTGCTCGGCGGCGCGAACGATCTCGGCTCGCTGCACGAAACGCTCGGCCTGAACCTTGGCCGCATCGATGATCTCGTCGGCCTCCCGGTACGCGCGCTGCATGAACTCTTCCCGTTCCTTCATCATCCATCGCGCCTGGCGCAACTCGTCGGGCAACCGACTGAGGGCCCCTTCGAGCAATTCGATGATCTCGTCACGATCGATGCGCGGAGTGGAGGACAACGGCATGTTGGGTGCCGTTGCGATGATGTCGATCGCTCGGCGGAGCAGAATCCCCGAATCTCCCATGGGGTCGTCGCCGCCGCGGTCGTAGGAGCCGGTGTCGTCGTCGAAGTCGTCGAAATCCACGCTCATCGGGAGACCCTCTCACTCATCGTCACGCTCGACGATCCGATCGCTGTCGAAGGATAGTCGCCACTTCGTCGGCGATCGGGGCAGGCAACATGTGCTCGATTCGCCCACCGTGAGAGCCGATTTCTCGAATGAACCGACTGCTCACGAACGACACGTCCGGCTTCGCCGGCACGAACACCGTCCGGACTCCGGACACCGAGTGGTTGGTGTCGGCCATCTGCTGCTCGACATCGAAGTCGGCCGCCGACCGCAGTCCTTTGACGATGAAGTCGGCGCCCAAGTCGCGTGCGGCATCGACCGCCAACCCAGGACAGGCCTCGACCCGCACTCCGGCCAGATGAGAAGTACTCACCTCGATCAGTCGGACACGGTCAGCGAGATCGATGCTTCCGGAGGGTTTGCCGGGATTGTGCATCGCGGCCACGATCACCGAACCGAAGAGTTCGAGAGCCTGCTCGACCACGTCGAGATGACCCACGTGAAACGGGTCGAAACTCCCTGGATAGAGGGCGACGAGGGACGGTGAACCGGCCATACCAACTCAAGGTACCGGTTTCACGCCTCGAGAACGCGCCGCACGAAGGTCACCCAGGTGCGTCCGTACCGCTTGGCCCGGACTTCCTCCCAGCCCATCGGTAGTTCGACGGCTCGATCACTCTCCAGGACGACGATGGCATCGGGGTTGATCACCGCCACGACGGCATCGAGCAGACGGGACCATGCCTCGAAACCGTAGGGAGGATCGACCAGAACCAGATCGATGCCTCGAAAGGCGCCGATCGAGGAGAGAACGTCACCCGTCGACACCGACGTTCGATCCTCCAGACCGAGCTTCTCGAGATTGGTGCGAATCGATCGCAAGGCATCACGGTCCCTTTCGACGAAGGTGCATCGGCGCGCACCCCGCGACAACGCTTCGATACCGAGCGCGCCACTACCGGCGAACAAATCGATCACCGATGCGTCTTCGATCGCCCCGATGCTCTCGAGAGCGTTGAACATGGCCTCTCGAACGCGATCAGTGGTGGGTCGAGTCGCCGAGCCCGCCGGTGCCACGATCGGTCGTCCGCGAAGCGTTCCCGCAACCACTCGCATGAGGTCAGCCTAGGGAGGCGGCGTTGCGACTGGCAGACTCGCTACATGACATCGGCGATCCCTCCCGAGACGGAAATCGTCTGTGTCGATTGCGGTGGCCGCTGCTTCCTGCTCACCCATCCTCGTGAGGACGGCTCGTGGCTCGCCGGCGACGTGGTCGCCTACCGCTGTCAGGACTGCCTCGATCGATGGGATCTGGAGCTACCCGCAGTCGACGAATGACGACACGGACGTCAGCCCTCGATTCGTCGAGCCACCACGACTCCCGACTCGTCGAGAAGAACGTCGAAGTCACCACCGCCAGTGATCTCGTCGAGAATCGGTAAGTGCTCGACACTCACGTGATTCCGATCGATGACCACCCATTCGATCGCATCGGGTGACGGGAGACGGTGACCGTCGTCGACGCCCCAATAGGACTCGACCCATGGATTCGGCCAGTCGTAGATCTGCTCACGGCGAGAGAGCTGCGGAACGATGGTGTACGTCGCCGTCACCGACGCGTCGTCGGGAACCAACTCGACGGCCCGCCGAAGAACGTCGACCCGTGGCGAATGTTTGGCCCAGACGTACGAATTGTCGGACCACGGAGAATTGGACCACGCAAGGTTGCTGACGAACGACGACACGAGCAGGACGACGACGAGCCAGCCGCGCAGACGACGAGACCGCCAGATCAACCGAGCGCCATCGATGGCCGCCACCATCAAGGGCGCGATCATCACCGACGTGTACTGCCAGCGGATCTGACGGGCGTACGGACTGGTGCCGATCACACTCGCCAGCATCTGCGGAGCCGCCACGAGGAGTTGGAGAGGAGCCAACAAAGGGGTGAGGCCGAGCGGAAGCAGCAGATCGCGGTAGAAGCGGACTCGATCGGGTTGGGTCGCGTCCGAGATCACCCGCTGAGGGTGACGGAGAATCTCACCGATCACCTGAGTCGTCGTGTCCCCGTAGTTCCCGTAATACGCCGACACGTAGAAAGGCTCGTCGCCCCGATTGAAGTGCGGAATGACGAATCGAGTGCAGATCACGTACCACGTGACACCGGCGAGGAGTGTGTACACACTCGCTCGCAACGTCTCGCCACGATGGCCGGATATCGGTTCCCAAGATTTCGATCGCAGCGCGTGAACGACGTCTTTCAGGTGAGGGGCCGCCATGACCACACCCAGCATGAAGACGGCCAGAGCCGCGTCCTCGCGCATCGACAGCGCCAGGAGGACGAAGAGCGCGAACCACTTCCAGCGACGAGTTCGAGCACACCACCACGCCGCGAGGAAAGGCGTGACGACGAGGGCTTCGGGGTGGAAGTTGGCCCAGACGATCCACTGAACCGGTGCGTAGGTCAAAAAGACGATTGCGAAGACCAGACCCATCCACGACGACCGAAATCCATCTCGCGCGAGCAAGTACACCGGGATCGCTCCGAGACCCATCACCGAGGCCTGCACGACATAGAGGAACGAGGGTCCGGCACCCAACCAATAAAAGGGGGCGAAGAGGAAGGCCACCACGTTGACGTGATGACCCCAGAACTCGAGTCCGCGAACGGTCACGAAGCTCTGACCGCCCCGGGACACGAGCCAGAAACCTTGGTCGTAGATCCCCATGTCGTACGCCCAAGTCCCGAAGTTGCGATGGTGAGCGACTCCGAGACGGCCGAACACGACGGCGAAGACGATCGCGCCGACGAAACTCAACCACGCCGCCGAATGCACACAACGCAAGCGTTGGCCTGTTCGTTCCCCGAGGGACCGCAGCACGAGCATCACGCGGAGACTAGTCCTGCACCCGGGACACGGGCTCTCAGCTCTTGAAGAGGAACTCTTCGTCCTCGGGACTGAGGAAGAGTTCGATCTCGTCCCGAAGATCGGGATGGCTCTCGAGGAACTCGTCCGCATCCACGATCGTCTGAGCCACCGTGCGAGCCATCTCGACGAGTTCACGATCTCGCCGCAAAGAGGCCAGGCGGAGATCGCTCCTGCCCTTTTGCTCCTTGTTCATGAGTGTGCCCTCTCCGCGCAACTCGAGGTCGACCTCGGCGAGAAGGAAACCGTCATCCGATTCGACGAGTGCCTCGATACGCGGGCTGACCTCGGAGATCAGCGCGTCGTCATCGGCCGACGTCACGAGCCAGCAGCTCGATTCGTGGCGCCCACGGCCGACTCGTCCACGCAACTGATGCAGCTGGGCGATTCCGAATCGATCGGCGTCGAGAATCACCATCACCGTGGCGTTGGGAACGTCGACACCCACTTCGATCACGGTGGTGGCGACGAGCACGTCGACGTCGCCATCTCGGAAGTGACCCATCACTTCGTCCTTGTCAGCCGACGACATTCGACCGTGCAGCAGACCGAGGCGCACTCCCGACAGTTCGCCGGCCGCCAGACGCTCGAGCGTCTCCTCGGCCGACGCCACTTCGAGTTTCTCGCTTTCTTCGATCAGTGGACAGACGACGTAGGCCTGACGACCCTCGGCGATCCGCGATCGAACGTCGTCCCACACCTGCGACTCGTCGACACCGGACACTGCATGACGAGTGACGATGGGCGTTCGTCCGGGAGGCTTCTCGTCGAGGATGCTCACGTCGAGATCGCCGTACACGGTCATGGCCGCCGTGCGTGGAATCGGCGTGGCGGTCATCACCAGCACATCGGGGACCGCGCCCCGATCACCCTTGTCACGAAGGGCCGCTCTCTGCTCGACTCCGAATCGGTGCTGCTCGTCGACCACCACCACACCGAGACTGTGGAATTCGACCGACTCCTGAATGAGGGCATGGGTGCCGATCACCAGATCGACCGAGCCGTCAGCGAGGCCGGCCAGAACGCTTCGACGGCGCTCCCCCGTGACCGAATTGGTGAGAAGTTCGACGCGCACCGGACGCTCCCCGAACAGGCTCTCGACTTCCGGAACGAGCAGGCCATCGAGCAAGGACGACACCCCCGCCGCGTGCTGCTCCGCCAGCACTTCGGTGGGCGCCATGAGTGCACCTTGATGGCCGCCGTCGACGGCAGTCAACATCGCTGCGACGGCGACCAACGTCTTGCCCGCACCGACATCACCTTGGAGCAGACGGTGCATCGGAGTCGGTGAACCCAGATCGGCATCGATCTCTCCGATCACTCGTCGTTGAGCGCCGGTGAGCGAGTACGGAACATGCTCGAGGAATCGTCGAACCAACGGACCATCGACCACGTGACGAACTCCGATGGACTCCCGCTCGATCGCCCGCTTGCGCATGATGAGGACCAGTTGGACGCGAAGCAGTTCGTCGAACGCCAGTCGACGGCGCGCCATCTCCTTGGCGGCGAAGGATTCCGGAAGATGGATTCCTTCCAGTGCCTCACGTCGTGAGACGAGCGAGTGTTCATGACGTAAGGACTCGGGCAACGGATCGGCGATTCCTCGTGAACGACTCCGTGACAACGTCTCCTCGATCGCCCGCCGCACGACCCACGACGGCAGGTCGATCTTCTCGCTCTGTGGATACACGGCGACGATGGGACGGGGCCGCTCCCCCGGATCTCCGAGAACGTCGACGGTCGGGTTGGCCATCTGAAGGTCGTTGCGAAACGACGACACTCGTCCGTGGACCGCAACGAGGGACCCGACGGCCAGTTGCTTCTCGCGCCACGACTGATTGAAGAAGACGATCTTCAGGGTTCCGGTGTCGTCGGCGAGGGTCACGTTCACACGCGACGGCCCACGACCACGGGGAGTCGAGTTCACCCGGACGATCTCGCCGACCACGAGGGCGTCGAGACCTTCGGCCAGATCACCCACCGTCGCTTCACGTGTTCGGTCGATCCACCGTCGCGGATAGTGCGACAGGAGTTCCAGCAGATCCTCGATACCGAACTTGGCGAAGTTCTCCAGTCTCTTTCCGCTCCCGACCGCCTTCAACCGCGAGAGCGGCATCTCCGACAATTCTCGGGACGTGATCGGTCGTTCGGTCACTCGACGCCGAAGAGATAGGGATACAACGGCTGCCCACCACGGTGACATTCGACCTGCACCTCTGGGCGCTCGCCGGCGAGCCAAGAAACGATCGCCTCGGTCGCCGACGACGTCGCGTCGGCGCCTTCGATGATCGTCACGATCTCACGCTCGTCGGTCACGATGGTCTGGAGCAGACCGATCGCCGCTCCATCGGGCGTGCCGGAAACGGTGACGATTCCCTCACCACGAACGAGCCCGATCCAGTCACCGACCCTGACCGGTCCGGCGTCACTGGCCGAATCGCGGACCGCCTTCGTCACGTCACCGGTGATCATCGCGCCAATGGCCGACGACATCGACGCCGCATTGACCTCGGCCGCTGCCTCGGGGTCGTAGACGACCAGGGCCGCAAGGGCTTCGGGCATCGAACGGGTCGCCACGACGTGAACGGTCTTGGCAGTGAGGGCATCGAGCTGCTCGGCCACCGGAATGATGTTCTTGTTGTTCGGCAGAACGATCACTTCGTCGGCATTCACACGGGTGACCGCGTCGAGAAGTTCGGCTGTCGACGGATTGAGAGTCTGACCGCCCGTCACGATGCCTTGAACACCGAGTTGACCGAAGAGTTCTTCGAGCCCACTTCCACTGCAGACGGCGACGACCGCAGTCGTGACTCGGGGAAGCCCGGACCAACGGGCTTCGGCACCGACACCCGAATCGTCGTGCGAGCCATGCGATGCGTGACGCTCGGCGACTTCCTCGAAGAGGTCGGTGACACGGATCTGCTTCGGGCGACCACCGAGGTCGATTGCCACCTCGATCGCGGCTCCGATGTCGTTCGTGTGGACATGACAGTTCCAGAGCCCGTCGCCACCCACCACGACGATGGAATCTCCGATTTCGGCCCAGTCGCTCTTGAACTCGCCGATGCGCTCGTCGTCGAGATGCAAGAAATACATCACCTCGTAGCGAAGATCGGCGACCGAGACCTCGTCGTGGGCGTCGGGAGACGACAGCGACGACACATCGAAGCTCGGCAGGTCGGTCGCATCACCACCGATCGAATTCTCGGGAGTCGGAATGGGTTCGCCATCGACCACGTTGAGCGCGGCGTCGAGCAGAAGCAGGAAGCCTGCGCCACCGGCGTCGACGACTCCGGCGTCCTTCAGTACCGGCAACATCTCGGGAGTGCGATCGAGTGCGCTTCGTCCGGCGTCTCGTGCCGCGCGGAGAACGACGGCCAGTCCCGACCCCTCGGCGGCCGCCTGACGCGCGGCATCGGAAGCTTCACGCACCACGGTGAGGATCGTCCCCTCGATCGGCTTCACGACCGCCTGGTACGCCGATGTCGACGCCGCCGACAGCGCCTCGGCCACCTCGGTCGCCGTGTGGGACGCCGCTTTCGACAGTCGTCCGGAGAGTCCTCTCAGAATCTGGCTGAGGATCACGCCCGAGTTCCCTCGGGCTCCCATCAACGAACCATGCGAGATCGCCTGACACGTCGGCTCGATCCCCTCGTCGGCTGCTTCGAGCTCGGCCACCACGGCATCGAGAGTGCGGGCCATGTTGGTTCCGGTGTCCCCGTCCGGAACGGGATAGACGTTCAGGCGATTGATGCGCGGGGCATGGGCTTTGACGGCGTCTCGGAATGTGACGACCGTCCGACGGAGACGATCGGCATCGAACCGCTCGGACGGCTCGTCGGGTGCCAGCACGGGCGCAGTCACGCCCCGATGGTACCCCTCCCGGCCTGGTCATCGCTGTTTGTGATCGCTCTCATCACCCGCATCACTTGGGGTGGCCGAACGACCCCCGGTAGCATTCTTCTGCTGTCAGGGCCCCGCCTCGGGCCCGAAAGTGAGATCGATCATGGCATCAGTATGTGAAGTGTGCGGAAAGCGTCCCTCGTGGGGTATGTCGGTGTCGCACTCGCATGTGCGGACCAAGCGTCGTTGGAACCCGAACATCCAGCGTGTTCGCGCTCTGGTGAACGGTTCGACCAAGCGTGTGAACGTCTGCACGTCCTGCATTCGCGCCGGCAAGATCACCAAGGTCGGCCGCACCACGGCGAGCAACTGAGCCGCGGCATGCAGGGAGTCGTCAAGGCCTACGACCCGGGAACGGGAACTGGCCTCGTGCTGTCCGATGCCGATCTCAGCGAACACGAACTGGCCGCCGACGCGCTGAACGGGAGCATCTTTCGGATGCTGCGTCCCGGTCAGCGAGTCATCTTCGATCTCGACGACTCCGGCTGCGCGACGCACTTGCGTCTCGGATCCGAAGTCGACATGGGCACTCCGGGCGTCTGACCGCCCCGACGCTTCGGCGTCACCACAACCGATTCGTCACTCACCCCCAAGGAGACGACAGTGAGCGGAACCACCTCGAACGAGCGCTTGAAGAAGTGGGTCGACGACTGGGCAGCGATTCTCCAGCCGTCCGACATCTACTGGTGTGACGGTTCGGCCGAAGAGTACGACCGGCTGTGTCAGCTTCTCGTCGACAGCGGAACGTTCACCCGACTCGACGAGGCCAAGCGTCCCAACAGCTACTGGGCGCACTCCGATCCGGGTGACGTCGCCCGCGTCGAGGATCGCACGTTCATCTGCTCGTCTCGCGAAGAGGACGCTGGCCCCAACAACAACTGGCGCGAACCGGCCGAAATGCGGGCCGAACTCACCTCGCTCTACCAAGGCACCATGCGCGGTCGCACCATGTACGTCGTTCCCTTCAGCATGGGGCCGCTCGGCTCCCCGATCGCTCACATCGGCGTGCAGCTCACCGACTCGGCCTACGTCGCTGTGAGCATGCGCATCATGACGCGAATGGGACAAGGCGCGCTCGACGTCCTCGGCAACAACGACTGGGTCCCGTGTCTGCATTCGGTGGGTGCGCCTCTGACCGACGGTCAGTCGGATTCGTCCTGGCCGTGCAACCCCGACAACAAGTACATCGTGCACTTCCCCGAGACCCGTGAGATCTGGTCGTTCGGATCGGGCTACGGCGGAAACGCTCTCCTCGGCAAGAAGTGCTTTGCCTTGCGTATCGCGTCGGTCATGGCCCGAGACGACGGTTGGCTCGCCGAGCACATGCTCATCCTGAAGCTCACCAACCCCGAGGGAGCCTCGAAGTACATCGCCGCTGCGTTCCCGTCGGCATGTGGAAAGACCAACCTCGCCATGTTGGTTCCCACCATCCCGGGTTGGAAGGCCGAGACCATCGGTGACGACATTTGCTGGATGAAGTTCGGTGACGACGGTCGCCTGTACGCAATCAATCCCGAGGCGGGTTTCTTCGGCGTCGCCCCGGGAACCGGCGACGACACCAATGCCAACGCGATGCACACCCTGTGGGGCAATTGCATCTTCACCAACACCGCCCTCTCACCCGACGGCGACGTGTGGTGGGAAGACATGACGACCGACAAGCCGGCCCGTCTCACCGACTGGAAGGGCAACGCCTGGACCCCCGAGACCGAGACGCCGGCCGCTCACCCGAACGCTCGATTCACCGCCCCGGCATCGCAATGTCCGTCGATGGCCGCCGAATGGCAGGATCCGGCGGGTGTGCCGATCTCGGCCATTCTCTTCGGCGGTCGCCGTCGCAGCACCGTGCCGCTCGTGACCGAAGCCTTCGACTGGGATCACGGCGTGTTCCTCGGTTCGATCATGGCCTCGGAGACCACTGCGGCCCAGCAAGGCGCAGTTGGCAAGCTCCGCTTCGACCCCATGGCCATGCTTCCGTTCTGCGGCTACAACATGGCCGACTACTTCGCTCACTGGCTGGCGATCGGATCGAAATCCGATTCGTCGAAGCTCCCGAAGATCTTCTTCGTCAACTGGTTCCGTCGCGACGAGAACGGTCGCTTCTTGTGGCCGGGCTTCGGCGAGAACAGTCGAGTGCTGAAATGGGTGTTCGAGCGAGTCGACGGCTCCGTGGACGCGGTGCGCACTCCGATCGGCTTGCTACCGACCGAGGGTGCACTCGACACCAAGGGTCTCGACATCGATGGCGCCGATCTGAAGGCCCTCCTCGCCGTCGACACCGACGGCTGGAAACAGGCGGTTCCCCAGATCCGGGAGCACTTCGCCCAGTTCGGACCGAAACTGCCGTCGAAGCTGACCGTCCAGCTCGACTCCCTCGCTTCCACCCTCTGATTTCGACGAAATTCGCCCACCCTGTAGCGGAAGTGCCCGATTTTGGGTGTCAGCGCGACAGAGTGGGCGATTTCTAGCGGCCGACGAGAAGGGCTCGGATGCCGAGTCCCATCACGAAGAGGCCACCGAATCCGTAGAGCAGGTAGAGCCGATGCTTCATCTGGTTGCGATAACTGAAGATGATCGCGATGGCCATGATTCCGACGAATCCGTAGAAGGCGTGGAACTGAGGAAACTCCAACTTCTCACGATTGACGAGAGCGACACCCAGACCCACCTGAACGAACATCGTCAGCTGGGCGACGAGCGTGTACCACCACAGAGCACGTGAGCGCATGACGGGGAATCGGTGCGCGCCGAGCGCCCAGAGTCCGGCCGAGCCGTTCGCGATGATCACGAACCAACTCCACTGCTGATGGAGGTCGAGCAACATGAGAGCAGTCATTCGGTCCGACCCTACTCGGCCGATTCGGGGCCAACCTTGGTGTCACTCACCACACGGTGTGCCACCGACCAGGGCGATCACGCGTCCGGTCTCGGCGTCATCGGTGAGCGTCCCCCACAGGAGTGGTTCCAGTTCGAAACCGGGGCCGAACATCTCGTCGGCGAAGACCTCCACATCGGGATACACACGCCGTATGTCGGCGAGCGTCGATCCGAGTCCAATCAGCCCGTCGGTGAGTGGCCCACTGGGACGAAGGGGCGACGAGGTCTGGGGTCCGAACTGCCATTGATAGAAGTGGCGACGCCCCGACCCGAAATCGCTGTCGTCGCCGAACAACAGGAGCAAGTCACCCCATCGCACGCCGCGAACTTCCGAACCCGGACACGTTCCGAATTCCGAGAACGAATCGACGTAGCCGGAATCGTCGTCGGACGGCCCGAGAAGTGACGTCACGAAGGAGATGACTCCCTCGGGTTCGACACCGAAACGAGCACTCCCGAGACCGTTGCTCCGCAGGACGAGTTCCTCCCCTTCCACCAGCGTCGTCGTCGTGGACGTGGTCGACGTGGTGGTCGATGACGTCGAGGTGACGGGCACGTCGGTCGTCGGTGGCACGGTCGTGACCACGGTCGGCGTGGTGGTCCGAAGTGGAACCAGGGAATCGGACGATTCACCTCCACCGCCACAAGCCACCAGTGAGACGAGCAACGGCACGATCACGGCTGACGTGTCGAGGCCTCTCTTGCGCATGAACACAGTCTGCCGGTTCAGCGAATGAGAGTGTCGGCTTGCCGTCCCCGCTCGACGAGGGCCATACCTCCATCGGGGTCGACGTCGACGACGGTCACCGAGGCATTGTCGAGGCTGTCGATCACGAGGCGGTCGTCACCCGTACAGGCACCGATGATCGCATTGATGGCGATGAAGTGACTGAACACCAACGTCGGACGACGTCGGGTGCGCACGAAATCGATCACTCCATCTCGAAAATCGGTGTACGTCGCACCGAGATCGACCCACGAACCCGCCATCGCGCGCCGCAACCACTCGACCCGCTCGGCCATCGGAATACCGTCCGGGGACGGAATCTCACGAACCGCATCGACCACCGTCAGCGACTCGTGGGGTCGACCCCATTCGTCGAGCAGGAATCCGGCCGTCTCACGGCAACGACGCAACGGACTCGACACGACATCGACGTCCGAGTCGGCGGCGAGGATCATCGACAGTTCGCGGGCGGTCGCACCGGCCTGAACTCGACCCACCTCGTCGAGACCAGGATCAGGGTCAGTGTCCCAACCGGCCGACGCGCGACCGTGCCGGATGAGATGAACCCGAATCACATGAACCAACCAGGCCGAGCGCCACCCGGGTGACCGGCCTCGATGAACCACTCGGTCCCGAAAGCCATGGCGAACATCTCCGGTGGCATCTGGAGGAAGAAACTCTGATCGGTGATCTGACTGGCATGACAGGCCATCGAGCGGCGCTTCTGCTCGACGAAATCCGACACGTCGACTGCCATCGTGATCTCGTCCTCGGTCGATCCGAAGGGGTTTCCGTCGTCGGCCGGAGCCTCCGGATCGAAGTCAGCGTCTTCGGAGTTCTCGGCGCGCATCGCAGCGATGCGCGTTCGGTTCATCGTGGATTCGAGCAACCGGATCACTCGTCCGCTCTCGGCCACCATGTCGACGGCCCGATGTCCAACCCTGTGAACCATGATGTGGTCGGGGTGGCCGTAACCGCCGTGCCAGTCGTAACACGTGACCACATCGGCACCGACCTCGTCGAGGATGTCGGCGAATCGGCGAGCCGCCTCGTCGAGCTCGGCCCCCACGAATGCTCCCGGCGCTTCGTTCTGCTCCCAGCCCGTCATTCCACTGTCGTGGTACCCGAGCCACCGGATGTCGGCCACCCCGAGCACCTCGGCCGAACGTTCGGTTTCACGTCGTCGGCGATCGACCAGGGTCTCCCCCGGCACAAGATCGTTCGGCGTCTCCCCGTGGCGACCGTCGGTCGCCACGACCAACACGACTCGATGGCCCTCACTCACCGCTCGCGCGATGCTGCCTCCGGTCGCGATCGACTCGTCATCGGGATGAGCATGCAGACAAACGAGTGTGCTCACGCGTCGACGACCGCTCCCGATGCGAGCAGAGCCTCGACGCGCGTCGCATCGAAGCCCCAATCAGCGAGGATTTCCCGCGTGTGCTGACCGGGATGGGCCGGAGGTCCGGACACTTCGGGAATCGTTCGCGAAAAGCGCGGCGCCGGCGCCGGCTGCTTCACACCGGCGACATCGATGATCATGTTGCGCTCGACGTTGTGCGGATGAGCCGCCGCTTCACTCATGGTGAGAACCGGGGCGAAGCAGACGTCGGTCGCCTCCATGATCGAGCACCACTCGGAGCGGGTCTTGGTTCGGAAGACTTCGGCGATCCGAGTCTTCAGATGAGGCCACTGGGACTTGTCCATCTGGCGGGCGAACTCGGGATCGGCATCGAGTCCCGTGAGCTTCAACAGTTCGGCGTAGAACTGTGGCTCGATCGATCCGATCGACACGTATTTTCCATCGGCGCATTCGTAGGCGTCGTAGAAGTGAGCGCCGGTATCGAGCAGATTGGTGCCGCGTGCGTTCTCGTCGTGCGCACCCATCTGAGAGAAGGCCCAGAACATCGTCATGAGGATCGCCGTCCCGTCGACCATTGCGGCATCGACGACCTGGCCCTTGCCACTCTTCGAACGCTCGAGTAGCGCACACACGACGCCGTAGGCGAGAAACATGCCGCCGCCTCCGAAATCGCCCACCATGTTCATCGGAGGAACAGGAGCTTCGCCGGCTCGGCCGAAATGGGCGAGAGCCCCGGCAAGAGAGATGTAGTTGATGTCGTGTCCGGCTGCCTGGGCGTACATCCCGGTCTGACCCCAGCCCGTCATTCGGCCGAACACCAGGGCCGGATTGCGCGCGAGACACACGTCAGGACCGACGCCGAGACGTTCCATCACACCGGGACGGAATCCTTCGATCAAGGCATCGGCCGACTCGACGAGGGTCAACAGCGTTTCGACACCCTCGGGGTTCTTCAGATCGATCGCGACGTTCCGACGTCCACGCTGCAAGATGTCGGCACCCGGCGTGTCAGGGGCCGGACCGCGCACGGCCTGACTGCGCTCGACCCGAATGACTTCGGCGCCCATGTCGGACAACAACATGGCCGCGAAGGGACCCGGGCCGATACCAGCGATTTCGATGATGCGATAACCAGACAGAGGACCAGACATGATCCGATCGTATTCAGCGCCCGCCCGACATCGCCCATTCGGCCAGACGCGCGTGGCCGGCGATGGCGTCGACGATCATCGGCTGCAGCGGCTCGGGCAGATCGTGACCCATGTCGGCCACGAGAAGGAACGTGGACCCGGGGACCAGCTCGGCCGTACGTTCACCACCCGACGGAGGGAGAAGTGTGTCGTCTCGTCCGTGGATCACGAGGGTCGGAACGTCGAGATTCGACAGCCCCTCGGTGCGTCGGCCACTCGCGCAGATCGCGGCGAGCTGCCGGGGTGATCCCTCGGGATAGAACGATCGATCGAACGAACGGGCCGCTTCCGTCTTCACTCGATCGGCATCGAAGTAGCGACGTGACTGCCAGACGCCGTATTTGACCGACTCCTCGATGTAGGCCTCGCGTTCGGCAGCCGGAGGAGCCAACAGCACCTCGGCCGCCTCGGGAAGTGGCTGTCCGTATTCGGGTTCACCGGTCACCGACATCACCGACGTGAGCGAGATCACGCGATGGCTGTGCTCGATGGCCACGTGCTGAGCGATCATGCCGCCCATCGATGCGCCGACGACATGAGCCCGCTCCACACCGAGGTGATCGAGCAATCCGACGGCATCGAGCGCCATGTCGGAGAGCGTGTACGGAACCGGCGGGACGGGCAGGTCGGCGAAGGCCGCCGCCATGACCGCATCGACGTCGACGCTCACACCGTCGAGTTTCGTCGACAGACCACAGTCTCGATTGTCGAATCTCACCACGTGGAATCCACGGTCGACCAATGCTCGGCAGAAGGAATCGGGCCACCCGATCATCTGGGCGCCGAATCCCATGACCAAGAGAACGGTCGGGTTCTTCGGGTCTCCCAACTGTTCGTATTCGAGTTCGACGGATCCGATGTTGGCGGGAACGACGGCGCGGGGCACACGGCGACGATAACTCGCTCGCCAGTGCTGCACTACCGTGGAGACATGGGAAACGACGCCAAGTTCTCCGGCACCTCCTTCGGAGTCCACACCGGACTTCAACACACCACGTACGACGTCCTGCGGCCGCTCTGGCACCGCATCGAAGAACTCGGCTTCGACTGGATCTCGATCTGGGACCATTTCTACGGAGCGACCGGCCAACCCGATGATGCTGCGTGTTACGAGGCCGTGGCCATGCACGCCGCTCTCGCCGCCGAGACGTCGAGGGTTCGCGTCGGTTCACTCGTCTACTCGGTCGGCTACCGACATCCGGCCGTGCTGGCCAAGATGATCACTGCCATCGATCACGTCTCGGGGGGTCGGGCCGATCTCGGCCTCGGCGCCGGCTGGGCCGTCGTCGAGTACAACGCCTACGGAATCCCGTTTCCGGAGATCAAGACCCGAATGAATCAACTCGAGGAGGCCGCTCAGTGCGTCAGGGGTCTCCTCCACGACGACGTCACGTCGTTCGAGGGACAGTGGTTCACCTTGAACGAGGCACGCAACGAACCCCGTCCCGTGCAGGCGAAGATCCCCATCTGGATCGGAGGCGGAGGCGAGAAGCGCACCTTGGCGATCACCGCCAAGTACGCCGATGGCTGGAACGTTCCGTTCGTGTCTCCGGAGACCTTCGCCCACAAGAGTCGCGTTCTCACCGAACACTGCGAACGAGTCGGTCGTGACCCGGCCGAAGTTCGACGGACGGTCAACGTCGGAATTGCGTGGACGGAAGAGAGCCTGGTGGGCCAGTTCGGTCTTCTGGCCGAGGGTGTGCGACCCGGGGTCCTCACCGGTTCGGACGACGAAGTGATCGACCGCATCGGACAGTACGTCGAGGCGGGTGCAGATCAGATCAATCTCGCACTCCGAGCTCCGTTCGACGTCGATGCACTCGAGAAGTTCTCGGCGACGCTCGGACTCGCCTGAGAGCGATCTCAACCACCAGATGACGATCGAGGCGCGGGCACACGGTCGTGTGAACCTCATCGGCGATCACACCGACTACTCCGGTGGGTTCGTCCTCCCGATGACGATCGATCCCTTCACCGCGATCACCGGTGACTTCGTCGTCGACGGCTCGTGGGATCTCGTCTCGGATCACGATCCCGGGCACCTACGTCTCGAGTCGCCGATCGACGATCCCTCGTCGATCCTTCCCGAGTGGGGCCGCTACGTCGCCGGGGTCGTCGCCGAGATCGTCGCCACCGGCCGCCGGGTTCGGGGCTTTCACGGGCGCGTGACTTCGAACCTTCCCATTGGCTCGGGGCTCTCGTCGAGCGCGGCTCTCGAAGTGGCCGTCGCTCGCATCGCCACGATCGACGAAGGCATCGACCCTCTCGAACTGGCCGAAATCTGTCGGCGAGCCGAGCATCGGGCGTCGGGAGTGCCCTGCGGCATCATGGACCAACTCTGCATCGCAGGCGGCGAACCGAATCGACCGGTACTCATCGATTGCACGACTCTTGCGATCGAGCACGTCGCTCTCCCTCCTGGCGCACGAATCACCTACGAATTCATCACCCCACGACGACTGGCCGGAAGCGAGTACACGACCCGTGTCAGCGAGGCTCGGAGAGCCGCCGATCTGATCGGCCCTTTACGTGAAGCCGACATCACCACCGTTGAATCGATTTCCGATCCGATCATTCGACGTCGTGCTCGGCACATCGTCTCCGAGAACCGTCGAGTTCTCGATTTCGTCGCCGCCATGCGGGCCGGTGATCTCTCGACGATGGGCCAGCTGATGATCGAAAGTCACCGGAGCATGCAGTTCGACTACGAAACGTCCACGGAGATCATGGACGCGGCCGTCGCGAGAACGCTCCGGGAGCCCGGGGTGCTCGGTTCTCGTCTCACCGGCGGGGGTTTCGGCGGCTGTGTCGTGACCCTTCGGCGCGACGACGTCTGAACGTTCACTCGAACAGTCGTCGTTTGGCGCTGTCGAACTCTTCCTCGGAGATCGACCCGCGGTCGCGCAGACCCTCGAGCCTCATCAGTTGTTCGGACAGATCGCCCCGCTCGGTCGAGGGCGGTGGAAACGAGAACGAGCGACGATGATTCTCTTCCATCTGAACATGAATGAGGTTTTGCACCTGATCGGGTTTCAAGATGTCGGTGAACCGTTGCTGGCCGTCCTCCCCTCCCGACTCGATCAGGAGGTCTCCGGCGTTGATCAGACGTTCGAAGATCGATTGCTTGAAACTCACGTTGTTGACTCGTTCCAGCGGGATCTCGATTCCGCTCTTGGCGACGATTCCTTGTCGGGCGATCACCCGATCACTCGTGATGACGAAGTGCGTCGTTCGCCAAGCCAACCAACGAAGTGCCAACCACACGAGACTCGCGAGGGCCACCAGCCCAGCGATCCACTTCAGGCCCTTTTCCCACGTCGCGCCGTCAAGAGCCGCCAGTAGCCACAGGAAGAGAACTCCGGAAACCAGGAACGATGTGGCCGGGCGAGACAGGAACCACCAGTGAGGATGGATGTCGAGAGCAACTTCCTCTCCGTCGTTCAGCAGGCGGCGGGGGTAAGGCATGACCGAACGCTAGTCGGGCCATTCGGTCAGATGCCCTAGCCTCCAGACGATGACCGCATCCGGGCCGATCGAGTCGTCGGGACACGACGCCGAGAACGGCGCTGCCCACGAGGTCCTCGTCGGCCTCGACGACGCGCAGGCGAGGGCCGTCACCTCACCGGCACCGCTGTTGGCCATCGTGGCCGGTGCCGGGTCGGGAAAGACATCCGTCCTCACCCGTCGAGTTGCGTATCGGGCCCTTCGAGGTGACACCGATGCTCGTCATTCGGTCGTCCTGACCTTCACACGACAGGCCGCCCACGAACTGAAGCGCCGGCTGCGAGGTTTCGGTCTCGATGACGCCCCGACGGCCGGAACTTTTCACGCCGTGTGTCTCGGACTGCTCCGCCAGAAGTGGGACGACGAAGGACGTCGTCATCCGACCGTCGTCTCGGACCGGACTCGACTCGTGGCCGAGGTCCTCGGTGAGAAGCGTGGTGGGCGTCTCCACGACCTGGTCGCAGAGATCGACTGGGCACGCGCCCGTCGACTCGCACCAGACGAGATCTCGTCGGCAGCCAAGCGTTCCCACCGCTCTCAGGCGGGTCGCGACCTGGCCAAGGTGATGTCGGACGTGGCATCTCTGAAGAGGAAGCGAGGAATCGTCGATCTCGACGACCTGCTCGACCTCGTGATCTCGAGTCTCGACGATCCGGCGTTCGCCGCCGCCACGCGCTGGCGCTTCCGCCACTTCTACGTCGACGAGGCACAGGACCTCAATCCGCTGCAACACGCGGTCTTGACGGCACTTCTCGGTGACCGGACCGATCTCACGCTCGTCGGCGATCCGGCTCAGGCCATCTACGGTTTCAACGGTTCGGATCCTCGGTTCCTCGCTGACGTCGAGCGTTATTTTCCCGGCGTCGAGATCGTTCGTCTCGACACGAATTATCGGTGCACACCGGAGATCGTCACCACCGGACTGCGAATCCTCGCCGACGACCCGTCGTCGACTCCGTCTCTCGTCTCGTCACGACCATCGGGAATCGCTCCCACGGCCTACACCTTCGACGACGAACGGGCCGAAGCAGCCGGCATCGCCCAACTGATCGCCGAAGCCAAGCCCGCCTTCGCCCGCTGGCGCGATTTGGCGGTTCTGGCCCGGACCAACGCCCAGCTCTCACTCGTGCACGAAGCTCTCGATGCAGTCGGCATTCCGTCGGTCCTGAGCGGTACGGCCGCCGACCCCGTCCAACAGGCGGTACGGGCAGCTGGCGAGCAGACCTCGCGCTCACGACTCGCCATGTGGAGTCACGATGCGCGTCAACCCGATTCCGAACTCGATGACACAGCGATCGAGGCTCGACGACGAGTCGCTGATGCTGTCGACGAATTTCTCGCCGACGGTGGACGTGACGGCCTCGGCTTCATGGCCTGGGTTCGCACCAATCGACCCTTCCAAGCCGATCGCGCCGACGACGGCGTCGAACTTCTCACCTTCCATGCCGCCAAAGGACGCGAATGGTTCGGGGTGGTGTTGGCCGGTTGCGAGATCGGACTCGTCCCTCATACCTCGGCCCGAACCGACGAGGCTCTGGCCGAGGAATCCCGTCTCGCCTACGTCGCCGTCACTCGCGCATCCGACCGATTGATCCTGACCTCGGCCCGGCAACGACGTGGGACCAACACTCGTCCCTCGTCGTTTCTCTCCCGACTTCCCACCGCTCCGCCCCCCGCGCCACCGAGTGACGATTTCCTCGACGGTCAACGACGTCGACGCGAACGACTCGATTCGACCGGTGATGTGCTGCTCGATGCACTCGTCGATTGGAGGAGTCGAACGGCGCGGGTATCAGGGGTGGCTCCATCACTCATTTGTTCCGACCGAACTCTCGCCAACATCGCTCGTCGGCGTCCGAACAACCTCGACGACCTATCGGCGATACCCGGCGTCGGCACGGTGCTGGCTCACCGGATCGGCGAGCGCATTCTCGAGCTGATTCGTACGACCGAGTGATCAGGTCCTGTGACGGCCCTGATGTTCGTCACGCAACTGATCGAGAGCGCCGAATCTCTCGGGTCGGACCGAGATGAAGAGGCCCTTGGCTTCTGCGCACAGTCGATCTCCGGCATGAATGGTGCCGGTGGTGAAGATCTTGCGACCGTCGATGCGTTCGAAGCGTCCGACGACTCGAAGAGGCGTGTGAAGAGGAGTCGGAGAGCGATAAGTGATCTCGAGCTTTCCGGTCATACCGGGTGCTCCGGACAGTGCCTGAGCGAATCCGAGCACCTCGTCGAAGATGGCTGCGATGAGTCCGCCATGAACGTGGCCCGGTGGGCCCTCGTAGGCGTCTCCGTACGTCACCTCAGCGATGACCTCGGTGTCGGTCGACGACAAGGTGACGATCGAAGCCAGCGCGTTCAGGGGTCCGGTCACCGGACTGTGGCTCGTGAAACCGTGAGGAACCCCTCCCACCGAACCCTCCGCTGATCCGTTGTACCCGCGCCCGTGCGGGCCGGGTTCGAGCAATCTGACCGCCTCATCGATCAGGTCGGCAGCCCGCGCCATCACGGCATCATCGGTCGTCGACGTGGCCGAATGCTGCAACATCTGTCGAAGGCCCTGAGCGAGTCGCACCTTCCCCGACGCCGTTTGATACAGCGAATCACGATTCTCGGGAATCTCGAGCAACGCCCGTCTGATGGTCTCACCCCGCTCGTTGACCTGAGTCGAATTCTCGGAGAGCGGGTGAGTCGTCTCGGATCCCTGCGCTGCGTCGTCAGTCATCGATGTCAACCAGTACCGGAGCGTGATCGCTCGGCTGCTGCCCCTTTCGGGCGTTGCGATCGACGATAGTCCAGCGAGATCGTTGCGCCACGACCTCCGTGGCGAGGATCAGGTCGATGCGCAATCCCCTCCCCTGATGAAAATCGCCGGAGCGATAGTCCCACCATGAATAGAGGCCCGCTTCGTCGTGATGTCGGCGAAAGACGTCGACGAGACCCCACTTCTCGAGCTCCCGTAGGGACTCTCGTTCGGCGTCACTCACGTGAGTCGCACCGATGAACTTCGCAGGGTCGTATACGTCTCGATCGTCGGGAGCGATGTTGAAATCTCCGGTGACCACGACCGGCGCGTCGGGAGATTCGTTGGCCCGCAAGTGAGCGAGCAGACGTTTCATCCAGGCCAACTTGTAGACGTAATGATCGTTGTCGAGAGATCGACCGTTGGGGACGTAGACCGAACTCACCCGCACTCCTCCGCACGTCGCCGTCACCAGACGAGCTTCGGGATCGGGATCGTCTCCATCGGCGAATCCACGAACAGCGTCAGTGAGACCGACGCGGGAAACGATCGCCACTCCATTCCACTGACCCTGACCGTGGTGAACACTCTCGTAGCCCAACTGTTCGAAGGCGAGATGCGGGAATGCGTCCTCAGCCAACTTGGTCTCCTGCAGACACACGACGTCGGGGTGTACGTCAGCGATCCACTCCTCGACCCGAGGCAGCCGGGCCCGAAGCGAGTTGACGTTCCAGGTGGCGAGCCTCATCGACGTCCCGAACCACTGGCTGCTTTCGCGGACGTCTTCTTGGCCGGCGCCTTCTTCACCGTCTTGGTTGGTGCGGCCTTTTTGGCCGGTGACTTCACGGCGGCCGACTTCTTCGCGACCGTCTTGGCGGGCGCGGCCTTCTTGGTCGACGCCACCTTCTTCGTCGTCTTCTTGGCTGGCGCGGCCTTCTTGGCCGGTGACTTCACGGTGGCCGACTTCTTCGCGGCCGTCTTGGCGGGCGCGGCCGTCTTGGCCGACGCCACCTTCTTCGTCGCCTTCTTGCCTGGCGTGGCCTTCGTGGCCGCTGCCTTCTTCGTACCGTCGGTCTTCGGAACGCTCGGCTTCAAGTCGATACTTCGCCGTGATGCCACCACCGACACGACCTCCAGTGACACTTCGTCACCGATCGCCATGACTTCTCGTGCCGACCGAGGCGGGGGGTCGCTGATCAATCGCAGCGGAACGTAACCCTTCACGTCCCCGATCTGCACGTAAGCCCCATGAGAGGAATAACTCTCGACACGCCCCTTGACGGAGGATCCGACCGGATGCTTCTCGAGGAAGGACAGAAACGGGATCACGTCGTTCACGGCTTTCGACGCGTTGGACGGCGCCGCAGCTTTGGCCGCCTTGACGACGTCCTTGTCGACCTGCTTCCCCGTGTTCTTGGCCGCTTCCCTGGTGGGTTGAGTCTTTCCCGGCTTCTTCTTGGCCGCTCCGGGCGGCGGTGATTTCGGGACCGGCATCGGCTTCATGGCTTCGGCACTCACTTTCGGTGCCGCCTTTTGCACACTGCGCCGACTCTTCTCGCCTCGAACAGGAGTACGCGTCACGAACACCCACCCGACATGCGGAACGGGTTTGCCTCCGATCAAGCGACCCTCGTGGAAGAGCCACGGATACTGGCCGTGGAACTCCTGGTAACTGTCATTCGACAGGATGCTGGCCCCCACCTTCTGAGCGATCATGAGGACGAAGGCGTCACCACGACCGACTGTGCCGGCTGGAGGAGCCACCAATTCGTTGTTGGCCACCGCTTCGTCGAACTCCGCGACTTCCTTCCGATCGATTCGATGCCCGAACGTGGCATCGACCACCACGGTGATGACGTCCTTCGGGTTCTCGGCCATGAAGGCCACCACGGCATCGTTCAATTGCTTCAGGCTCGGCTTCGAGCGCCCTTCAGTGGCGATGTTCGAACCGTCGACGATCACGTGGCGAGCCATGGCGTCTAGTCAACCACTGGTCGCCCGATCGGCACGGCATCGCCCTACGATCGAGCTGTGACCCATCAGCAATCCACCGCTCCGAGCACAGATCGGGTCATTCGAGCCGTACTTTGGGACTTCGGAGGGGTGATCCTCTCGAGCCCCTTCGAGGCCTTCAACCGCTACGAGGAGGCGCGGGGACTTCCGGCGAACCTCATTCGGTCGATCAACGCCACCGATCCCGACACCAACGCTTGGGCTCGGTTCGAGAGAAGTGAGATCTCGGCCCTCGATTTCGACATTGCCTTCGCCGACGAGGCGCGCGCTCTTGGATTCGAGATCAGGGGTGCCGACGTGCTGTCGCTCCTTCGCGGCAAGATCCGTGACGAGATGGTCACCGCCCTCGATCTCGTTCGCTCACGGGGTTTCCTGACCGCCTGCCTCACCAACAACATGGCGGGAGGAGACGGTCGAAAGGAGTCTCCAGCCACCGATCGGGATTCCGCCATCGAAGCCGTCATGCAGCGCTTCGATGCCGTGATCGAGAGTTCCAAGGTCGGGGTTCGCAAACCCGAGGTTCGCTTCTACGAGATCGCCTGCGAGACCCTCGACGTCCGACCCACCGAATGTGTGTTTCTCGACGACCTCGGCGTCAATCTGAAGCCGGCGGCCGCGCTCGGAATGGCGACCATCAAAGTCGTCTCCGCCGATCAGGCGCTGGGAGATCTGGAAGCCGTCCTCGGATTCGGACTACGAACCTCGACGACGTGATCAGAGACCGGCGAAGGTCTCGTCCATCAAGTCGGCCAGTTCCTGCTGATGCACGGTCATCGAACCGGTGGCCGGACTTCCGCTCGCCACTCGTGCCACGTGGCGCAGGTCGTACCCCTGCTCCTTCACGCGCCACACACGATGCTCGACGAAGTGCCAAGGACCCATGTTGCTCGGCTCTTCCTGCAGCCACACCACTTCGCGTGCGTTCGGGTAGCGACTGAGAAGGTTGAACATCTGCTCGATGGGGAACGGGTACAGCTGCTCGACTCGGATGACGGCTACCGGAGCACCACGCTTGTCGCGTTCGGCCATGGCATCCCAGGCCACTTTGCCCGAACAGAAGACCAGACGCTTCACGGCCGATAGGTCGGCCACGAAAGGATCGTCGAGAACCTCTTGGAAGGAACCGTGTTCGAGAGCCGAAACCGGTGAACGACTCTCCTTCATTCGCAGCGGCTGCTTGGGCGTGAAGATCACGAGTGGTTTGCGAACTTCACGGTGCATCTGTCGACGCAACACGTGGAAGTACTGAGCGGCAGTGGTGGCGTTGACGACCTGAATGTTGTCCTCGGCGCAGAGCGTGAGGAACCTCTCGATCCGAGCGGAACTGTGCTCAGGTCCCTGTCCTTCGTACCCGTGAGGAAGGAGCATGACGAGTCCATTCCGCTGTCCCCACTTGTCCTCGGCGGCCACGATGTACTGATCGATGATGATCTGCGCCCCGTTCACGAAGTCTCCGAACTGGGCCTCCCACAACACGAGTGCTTCAGGGTTCGTGTGTGCGTAGCCGTACTCGAAGCCGACGGCGGCGTACTCACTCAGCAGTGAGTCGTAGACCCAGAACTTCTGTGCTCCTTCGAGTTCAGCGAGCGGAATCCAGACTCGCTCGTTCTCGTTGTCGATGAGAGCCGCGTGACGATGGCTGAAGGTGCCGCGCCGCGAGTCCTCACCGGCCAGGCGCACGGGGTGACCTTCGATCACCAGCGAGCCGATGGCCAACGCCTCGCCGGTGGCCCATTCGACTTCACCCTGTTCGTAGAGCTTGGCTCGGTTCTCGAACTGTCGTGCCAACTTCGGGTGGACCGTGAAGTCGTCGGGATAATCGGTCAACTGGTGGAACACGCGGTCGAGAATCGCCCGCGA
>LFFH01000002.1 GCA_001510455.1 Actinobacteria bacterium casp-actino8 | reverse complement strand
CCCTTCGAGGGCAACTACTCGAGTTGGCTCGATCAGAAACGTGATCGTCTCGAGAAGGAAGAAAAGAGCAACGAGAACCGTCGACGCACGCTCGAACGCGAACTCGAGTGGGTGCGCATGTCGCCCAAGGCCCGGCAGGCCAAGGGCAAGGCCCGTCTCAGCGCCTACGAGAAGTTGCGCGCCGAGGCCGAGGCCGCCGATCGGGGACCTTCCAAACTCGAGATCGCCATTCCGGCCGGGCAGCGACTGGGCGACACCGTGATCGAGGTCGAAGGCCTGAGCAAGGGCTTCGGCGAGCGACTCCTCATCGAGAACTTGTCGTTCTCACTCCCCCCGGCCGGAATCGTCGGCATCGTCGGACCGAACGGTGCCGGAAAGACGACCCTCTTTCGCATGCTCACGGGTCAGGAACCGCCCGACGCCGGAACGATCAAGGTCGGTGACACCGTTCAGTTGTCGTATGTCGATCAGAGTCGCGACTCACTCGACGCCGACAAGACCGTATACGAAGAGATCACCGACGGTGTCGAACACATGAAGATCGGCAACCGTGAGATCAACGGTCGCGCCTACGTCGCGAGCTTCAACTTCAAGGGAAGTGATCAGCAGAAGAAGGTCGGTGATCTGTCGGGTGGTGAGCGAAATCGTGTCCACCTCGCCAAGTTGCTCAAGTCCGGAGGCAACGTCCTTCTTCTCGACGAACCCACCAACGATCTCGACGTCGACACCTTGCGTGCTCTCGAGGACTCGCTCGAAGCATTTCCCGGCTGTGCCGTCGTCATCAGCCACGATCGCTGGTTCCTCGATCGGATCGCCACTCATGTCCTCGCATTCGAAGGCGAGAGTCAGGTGCGCTGGTTCGAGGGCAACTTCAGTGAGTACGAGACGTGGAAGAAGAAGGAACTCGGTGCGGCCGCCGATCAGCCGCACCGCATCAAGTACAAGCCGCTGGCCCGGTGACATGAGGACTCCACTCGTCTCCGGAATTCGGATCGCTTCGGCCGTCGTCTTCGTGGCGTCCATCGTCGGACTGATCGTGACGTCGATCAACGGCAACAACGAAGGCTGGGTCCTCACGATCGGCATGGTGAGTGCGATCACGGCCATCGTTCTGATCGTCACGTCGGCCGTCGCATCGACTCGACGGATCCCGGTGTTCGCCGATGCTGACGCCGAAGTCGTGGAGATGCGTGTGAGGGAACTCGTGGAGCTCGGAGCCGACGAGGATCGCGTGCGCGAACTCGTACGGCTGTCGGTCAAGTTGGGTCGAGGTTCGTGAGCACCTCACCCATCGACGAAACCGACCAACAACTCGCCACCCGTGTGGCAACCGACGCCGGCGTCATGCTCGTCGGGTTGCGGGACGAACTCGACGCGCGCGGAACCCACTACTGGGACATGAAGGACGAGGGTGACGTGGCCGGACACCGGTACATCATCGACGCTCTCCGATCGGCCCGACCCGACGATGTGATTCTCTCCGAAGAGGGCACCGACGATCGACGTCGACTGTCGGCCGATCGAGTGTGGATCGTCGACCCGATCGACGGAACGAGCGAATTCGCCGAGCCACCCCGCTGGGACTGGGCGGTGCACATCGCCCTGTGGGAACGCGGCGAACTCACAGCGGCGGCCGTCGCCATGCCGTCACTCGGACGAACTTTCGCCGTCGATCCGCCCGAGGTCCTCCCGCCCTACGAACGCGAGCAGCCGATCCTCGTGACGTCGCGCAATCGCAACACGTACGCCGCCGTGGCGGTGGCCCGTTCGCTCGACTGCCTGGTGGGTCGACTCGGTTCGGCCGGAGCCAAGACCATGGCGGTCGTCATGGGTGAGGCCGACGTCTACGTTCACGACGGCGGCATGTATCAATGGGACACCGCCGCACCGGCCGCTGTTGCGGCGGCGGCCGGCTTGCACGTGAGCCGAATCGACGGTTCACCCCTCGTGTACAACCAACCGGATCTGTGGCTTCCCGATTTCCTCGTGTGTCGGCGCGAACTTGCGGAGCGTGCACTCGAATCACTCAGGCGCGCGTGAGTCGATTGCGACGACGGCAACGCGAGTTTCCTGCGACTTCTCCTCCGAACCTCCGTGTTAGTTTCAACGAATGAATTGGAACGCGTTCCGCCGCACAGCAGGTTTCGCATCGATCGGCGCCGGGGCACTCCATGCCATGGCGGTCGGCATGCACACGGCGAATCCATCGTTGGCTCGCGTCTTCGGCGCCCTTGCCATTCTCCAAGTTGGTGGCGGGTTGGCCTTGATCCTCCGACCGAATCGGGTCGGATCGATAGCGACGATCACCATCAATACCATGGCATTTGCGGGCTGGGCGGTAGTTCAAACCTCTGGAATTTCCTGGCTCCCAGGCCTCGAATCCCGCGAATCACCGCAGATAGCCGACTCGATCACCGCGCTTCTTGCACTGATGGCCGCCGTCCTCTGCGCAATTCTCCCTTCCGATTCGCCGGCTGAGGAATCGAACCCACGATTCCGATCGACTGCCTGGTCGCTCGGTGCAATCACTCTGTTGGTAGCCGCTGGATTCTGGAACGGCTCGACGCACCGTCACGGCGACGATCATTCCGCAGGAACTGACAGTGCTTCGCACGATCACAACGATTCGGCAGACGCCTCGAACCTCGCCTCGCTTGCGGACGCGTCGACGACCGATGCTCACCTCGAGTCCGATCACCACTCATCGGCCGAGTCGTCGGACAACGCTGACCATTCGACCGGCGGCCATGCAACTCTCGCATGGCCCCGCCCCTTCGATCCGGCGGCTGACCTCGACATTTCAGGGGTGGCCGGCGTGACCCCTGAACAGGAGGACCGGGCCCGAGAACTGATCGCTCTCACACAGACCGAACTCCCGCGGTGGTCCGACTACGAGACAGCAGTGTCGCAGGGTTGGGTCTCGATCGGCGACGAGTCGACGGGCTTCGAACATCTGATCAATCGGGAGCTCATCGTCGACGATCGTTTCCTAGATCCCACGGCTCCCGAGTCGTTGGTGTACCAAGTCGAAGGCCAGACCCGAACATTGGTGTCGGCGATGTTCATGGCCGAACCAGGACTACCTGTCGACGATCAGAAACTTCTCGACTTCGCCGGCCCTCTCATGCAGTGGCACGTGCACGACAACTTGTGTTTCCGGACCAACCCGGACGGACGGTCCGTCGTCGCCGGGGTGTTCGACTCGAACGGGAACTGTCCGCAAGGGTCGGCGCCGGGAGGCTTCGGTATCGCCATGGTCCATGTCTGGATCGCTCCCCATCCGTGCGGGCCGTTCGCCGCGCTGGAAGGAGAAGGTGCCGGACGTGCTGCCGTCTCCGATGACGAACGAGTCGACATGTGCGCTCATTCGCACTCGGAGGTCTCCGGCGACTCGGTCGATCTTGCTTCATTGCGTGACTCAGGAGATCCGCGTATCGATCTGTCCGGATTCGAAGGCGTATCGGACGACGAGCAGCGACGAGCCGAAGATCTCGTGTACCTCACACGAAAGGTGCTTCCGATCTTCTCGGACCCCGCTGTCGCAGAAGCAGCTGGTTTCACGTCGATCGGTGACGGCGGGAGCGGTTACGAGCACTACATCAACTGGACATACATCAACGACGACTTCGAGCTCGACCCACTACGCCCGGAAAGCCTCGTGTACCGAGTCGAATCCGGCAGCTCGACCAAGACTTTGGTGTCGGCGATGTACATGCTCGGTGACGAGTACACACTCGACACCGTGCCCAACGTCGGCGGGAAACTCACCCAATGGCACATCCACAACAACTTGTGCTTCGACCGGGACCCGATGATTCACGGTTCCGCTCGAGTCGTCGGAGTCACCTCTGAGAACGGACCCTGCATCCGGGGGATCAAACTTCATGAGAATCCGATGATCCATGTATGGCTGACCCCGCACCCTTGTGGTCCGTTCGCCGCTCTGGAGGGAGTCGGTGCAGGTCAGATCGTCGCCGGAGAGGAGCGTCTCTGCGACGACGTCCACTCCGGGCACTGAGAACTGCGGTCAGGGAATCGACACCACCGTCACGGTCGCTGACGCGCCGTCGACGGTGACGATGGCTCCGTCGGGGATGCGTTCGGTTGCGTCGATCACGCTCACGACACACGGAATCCCCAGTTCGCGACTCACGATCACGGCGTGACTGACGAGGGCACCGACGTTCACCACGACGGCTCCGGCCGGTACGAAGAGAGGGGTCCACGCCGGATCGGTGATCGGCGCCACGAGAACGTCTCCGGGTTCGAGGGCCAACGGGTCGGCAGGATCGAGGATGACTCGGGCTCGACCGGTGTAGGAACCCGGGGCACCCGACATTCCTGTCAGCACCTCGCCGGGCCGTACCGATTCCGACTGCGCCGAGCCCTTTCGCGCCCAGCTCGACAGCGGTGGAACGACTCCGTTCACGATGAACGGCGGCTCGAGCTCGAACAGTTCGAGGTATTGACGCTCGCGTTGGGCGAGACGGGCACGGAACTCATCGGGCGACGTCGCGAAGGCATCGAGCTCGTCGGCGAGGAGCATGCAGATCTCGGACGACGTGTAGCCCGCGCGCGCCGCGAGCGCGTGGGCCGCCATGCGCACTTCGTGCAGAACCTTGATGATGTTCGTCTTGGCGCGTTCGCGTCCGGCCAAGTGCAGATGAGCGGATCGCAAGGCCATCTCGAATTGAGCCAGTACCTCGGGCTGACCGGCGAGAGCCTGTCGCACGGTCGCCTCGGCTTCCTCACGAGCCCGAGTGTTGCGCTCGTTACGAATCGACGGACTCTCGTCGTCGGGCGCAGCCCGCATGGCGTCGATCAGAGCTTCAGCGAGGGCCGGTTTGGTCTCCCAAGTGTGCGATCGGATGTCCCATTCGTTGGGCCCGCGACTGCCGAATTCCTCCAGGAACGCTGCGAATCCGGCCCGGTATTCCTCCGACGACCTGTCGAGTCGAGACAGCTTCCACATCGCATTGCTCGGAGCCGCCGAATCGACGTCACCGATGCTGGTGATGAGGGTCAGTACGAGACTCGGATCTCCCAAGGCTTCGGCGATCGCACCGAGCGCACCCGGACCGATCGACGTGGCCGCGGTCATCAGGAGGTGGTGCTCGAACATCCGACGCAAAAGAGGGGTGAACGACGTCAGCCGTGCCACCAGAGCCGCCTCGTCGAGTTCGGCGAGATTCGGGCGCGAGGCTCGAGCCGACGTCGCCAAGTCGCGATCGTCGCGAAGGATCGGGAGATCGTCGGCTGTCATCACACCCATCATCCAGGCGCCCAACTTGGCCGTGTTCTCCTCGCTCTCGTGCCATGGCTCGGCAACGTACGGGGGGACGTCGGGATGAGTGCCGAAGTACGTGGCGTCGATCATCTCGGGCCCGAGACCCGGACCTCGAACCCCGAAGAGACGGGCCATCGAGCCGTTGATGTAGAGGTAGCCGCCGAAATGTCCGACGACTTCAGGATGTCGGGAATCGACCTCGCTCTCCTCGCAGGTTCCGGCCGAGATCTGGCTGTCGCGCCAGCCCATGAGAATGCCCGGCTCCCACGCCACCGTCCAGCACAAAGGACTACACGGATCGGGAAGGACTTCTCCGGCATTGGCTCGCGTGTACAGCGGAAAACGAGGGCTCGGATCCCAATCGGTGATCCAACGTTCGACGGTCATGGCTCCCCCTTCGCCGCCAGGACACCCCCGCACCCCGACGATCCCTGGACAATAGTCACCCGATCGACGAGGCGTCCGATGCGACAGCGAACGAGACCCCCGGCAGACTCGTCACGTGAGCATTTCCCCCGACACGCAAACCGACGACCTCGTCTGGGGTGCATTCACCGAACACGGTCCCTGGACACTCGATCGAAACGAACTCTCGTGGTCGCATGGCGTCGACGAACTGCGACGCCGTGCTCGCGCCGACGTTCCTGTGCTCACAAGGGCCGGGAAGGTCCCGCCCGGTTCACGTGTGATCACTGTCGGTCGCCACATCGTGGGCGCCCTCGGTGGGTGGTACGTCGCCAAGAAACGAGGGCGTTTCACCGATCAATCGGCGAGTCGAGCCGACCTCTCGACACGCTTGCGTCGCGCCGTCGAGACGCTCGGACCCACGTACATCAAGTTGGGTCAGATCATTTCATCGGGTGAAGGGCTGTTCCCATCGGAACTGGTCGATCAATTCAAACTCTGCCGAGATCGTGTTCCCGCCGAACCTTTCTCGACCGTACGTCTCACCGTGGAAACCGACTTGGGCGCCCGTCTCGACGACGTGTTCGAGTGGTTCGACGAAACGCCGTTGGCGGCGGCGTCGATCGCTCAGGTACACGCAGCTCGACTTCGCACCGGCGAGGACGTGGTGGTCAAGGTGCAGCGACCCGATGTCGCAGATCTCGTCCGACGCGATCTGCGCGTCATGTCGTACATCGCTCCTCACCTCGTCGGTCGGATTCCCGTGGCCGCACTCGCCAATCCACCCGCTCTCGTCGAACTGTTCGCCGAGACGATCGTCGAGGAACTCGACTTCCGACTCGAAGCTTCCAACATGATCGACGTCGCCGCCACGTTGCGAGACCTCGGCCAGGACGGTTACGTCGTACCCCGCCCCCATCCCCATCTCGTCACTCGTCGGGTGCTCGTCATGGAACGACTGTCGGGCTTCAATTTCGACGACGTCGTCGGAATGAAGGAAGCCGGCATCGACACCGAGGCCGTGATTCGCACCGGGATGATCGCTTTCATGGAAGGTGCCATGGTCCACGGCATCTTCCATGGCGACCTCCATGGGGGCAATCTCTTCGTTCTCCCCGACGGTCGCACGGCATTGCTCGACTTCGGCATCGTCGCTCGACTCTCGCACGAGCGCCGGTTGGCGTTCCTGCGTCTCATGCTCAGTGCGACGACCAACGACATGACCGGGCAGATGGCGGCTCTCCGTGATCTGGGTGCGTTGCCCCCCGACACCGATCTGGCCGCGGTCATCTCCGATCTACGCCTCGATCAGGCCACCATCGACCCCACCACTCTCACCGGCGAGGAAATGGTCGCCGAGGTTCAGCGGGTCGTGAAGGCGCTGCTCGGGTACGGAGCGCGTCTTCCGAAGGAACTCATGCTCTACGTGAAGAACATGGTGTTCCTCGACGGGGCCATCTCACGCTTGGCCCCCGAACTCGACATCCTCGGTGAGGTCGCCAATATTTCGATGCTCTTCGCCCAGCGACACGGTGAACGACTCGGACGCGAGCTGGGCGTCGATCCGAATGCCGTCGAGTTCGACATGACAGGAGTGAAGGCCAGCCTCGGACTCGAAGACGACGTCAACCGAATCACGTACCGAGAACTTCAGGCCCGTCGCGATCTCATCCAGAAGCGCATGCGCGAACACGTCGGTCGCTGAACCACGTCGACGAAGATGCCCGGCGGCACCGATCGCAACTAGGGTCACGACGTCATGCGACTCGTCATCGCTCGCTGCTCCGTTCAGTACCAAGGCCGACTCGACGCGCAATTGCCCGAGGCCAATCGCCTCGTCATGGTCAAGGCCGATGGTTGTGTGGCGATCCACAGCGATGGCGGTGCGTACAAGCCACTCAATTGGATGAACGCGCCCAACACGGTCGACGACCGAGGCGACACGTGGACGGTCAGTAACCCGAAGGGTGAAACCCTCGTCATCACGTTCCACGAGATCTTTCACGACTCCGATCACGAACTCGGAGACGACCCCGGACTCGTGAAGGACGGAGTCGAGTCACACTTGCAAGAACTACTCGCCGCCCTTCCGGATGCGATCGTTCCCGGGCTCTCGCTCGTACGGCGCGAATGGCCCACGTCGATCGGGCCGGTCGACCTCATGTGCCGCGACGAGGACGGCCACTACGTCGCGGTCGAGATCAAGCGCCGCGGTGAGATCGACGGCGTCGAACAGTTGGCGCGGTACCTCGAGGTACTACGACCCGACACTGCACTCACCAATCTGCGAGGGATCTTCGTGGCCCAAGTGATCAAACCTCAAGCCCGTACGATCGCCGAGGCTCGCGGAATCACTTGCGTCGAAGTGGACTACGACGATCTTCGGGGCCGTCGCCCCGAAGAACTCCGTCTGTTCTGACGATCAGGAGAAGCGGACCAGACCCTGATCGATCACGGCCTTGTCGGCCACCGAGGTGGTGAACACGGCTTCGCCGGCCGACGTCTTCCAGATGCGAACGGTGAGTGCGTCACCGGGCATGACCGGCGACGAGAAGCGTCCCTCGATGTGGTGGAAACGACTCACGTCGTCGTCGCACAGAGCCTTCAGCAACGCTCGTCCGGTGAACCCGTAGGTGCACAGACCATGAAGGATCGGTCGATCGAATCCGCCGAGGGCGGCGAACGAGGGATCGGTGTGCAACGGATTGCGATCCCCCGACAGTCGGTAGACGAACGCCTGGTCGGGAGACGTCTGCAGAGTGATCTCGTGATCGGGGGCCGAGGCCGGCGGCTCGTTCTGCGGACCCGACGGCCCGCGGTCGCCGCCCCAACCGCCTTCGCCGCGAATGAACACCGACGAACGAGTCGTGAAGAGCGGTTCGCCCTCCGCCGTCTTGACCTCCGACTCGGTCACCACGACGGCGGCCTTACCCTTGTCGTACATGGCGACGACCTTGTCCTGAGTCGTCGCATTGGCTTCGACGGGGATGGGGCGATGGAGAGTGACGGCCTGTGAACCGTGGACGAGCATCGCCCAGTTGAAAGTTCCGATCTCCCCCATGGCGCTCTTGCCCGGGGAGGCCGTTCCCGAACCGGCCACCACGGCGAAAGTGGGGTACACGAGTTGATCGACACCCGACGTGTTCTCAGTGGAGAACGGGAGGTCGGCCGAACCGGCTCCGATTCCCACTGCGTACAGGAGTGCGTCCTTCGAGTTCCACGAGATCGTGCGGACGTCTCCGGTGGCTCCGACGGCTTCTGGGTTCAACGGCATGTCATTGTCTCCTTCGTTGATGAACGACTTGTACGAGTGAACGTCACTTGGGTTGCGGCCAACCGCCCGGTTCGCCATTCATTCCCGAGTTCTTGCGGGCGGACGCCAAGAGATCGGCCACGATGGGCCCGAGTGCGGTCGGATCGTCGACGGGTGCCGTCCGCGGCCCACGCACCCAACCTTCGGCCACTGCGAGAACGTCACCGCTCGCTTCGAACACGCGACCAGTGACTGCCTTGGCTTCGGCCGAGGCCAACCAGGTGACGATGGGAGCGATCCAACGAGGAGAGCGACGTTCGCGGTCCTCGTCGGTTTCGGGGGCCGGTCCGAGACCTTCGGTCATCCGGGTGAGCGCGACTGGCGCGACGGCGTTCACCGTGACGCCGTAGCGCGCCATCTCGATGGCGGCGATGTTGGTGAAGGCGGCGATGCCGGCCTTCGCAGCGCCGTAATTGGTCTGTCCTGCATTTCCGTAGATTCCCGACACCGACGTCGTGTTGATGATGCGTCCATCGACCGACTCACCGGCCTTCGAACGTTCACGCCAGTAGGAGCAGGCGAAGCGACTGGGAGCGAACGTGCCCTTCAGGTGGACGTTGATCACGGCATCCCACTCCTCCTCGGCCATCGAGAAAAGCATGCGATCGCGGAGGATTCCCGCATTGTTGACGACGACGTGCAGATCGCCGAAGACATCGACCGCCGTGCGAATGAGACGCTCGGCTCCGGCCCAATCGCTCACGCTGTCGCCGTTGGCGACGGCTTCGCCGCCCATGGCCACGATCTCGGCCACCACTTGCTCGGCCGGCGATCGGTCACCACCCGAGCCGTCGACGCCACCGCCGAGATCGTTCACGACGACCTTGGCGCCCTGAGCGGCCAGGCTCAGCGCATGCTCACGACCGATCCCTCGACCGGCTCCGGTCACGATCGCCACTCGTCCTTCGCACAGTCGCGCCATGTCGTGTCCTTCCCGAATCGCCGGGCCGTCGCCCGTGTGACTTACGTGATGTCGATCATAGGAAGTGGCGCCGAGTCGAGCACCAGTCGAAGGGCCCTCCTAGCCTCTCCTCGTGCCCGCGACCGACCCTTCGATACGTGACCTCGTGATCGTCGGAGCCGGACCAGCCGGCACCGCTGCCGCCATCACAGCCGTCGATGCCGGACTCTCGGTCACCCTCGTCGACAAGGCTCGATTCCCACGCGACAAATGCTGCGGTGACGGTCTGACGACTCTTGCTCTTCGCCACCTCGAAACACTCGGACTCGATCCGTCCCGGATGTCGAACTGGTTCGATGTCGACGGTGCATGGCTGCGCTCGCCGTCGGGGCGGGAGGTGTTCGTCCCTCTGCCCTCCGATGGGCGATACGCCGCCGTGGTCCCGCGGCTCGATCTCGACGACGCGCTCGTCGAGCGAGCCCGTTCGGTCGGAGTCGACGTGATCGAAGGAGTGTCGTTCACCGGACTCGTACAGCGCGAGCAGACCGTCGATGTCGCGTTCGACGACGGCTCCACCATCACGACTCGTTGGCTCGTGGCCGCCGATGGCATGTGGAGCCCGATCCGTCGGTCACTCGGCATGACTCCTGAGGGTTACCTCGGCGAGTGGCATGCGTTCCGTCAGTACGTGAGCAACGTGACCGGAACGGCCGCCTCACGACTCCACGTCTGGTTCGATCGCGATCTGCTTCCCGGTTACGCCTGGAGCTTCCCGTTGCCCGGTGGGCGCGCCAACGTTGGTTTCGGAATTCTCCGCGACGGAACCCGACATGGCAAGGACATGAAGCGCACCTGGGAGGATCTCGTGCAACGACCACATGTCGTCGCGGCACTCGGTCCCGACGCCGAATTCGAAGGTCGCCACACTGCGTGGCCGATTCCGGCCCGAATCGATCACGCGACCACTGGCGTGGGTCGGGTCCTCGTCGTGGGCGACGCGGCCATGGCGACCGATGCTCTGACCGGTGAGGGAATCGGACAGGCCCTGCTGACCGGTGTCGAAGCCGCTCGTGCGATCGCCGCTGGAGGTGAACCTGTCGAGGTCCGCCGTCACTATCGATCAGCGGTCGATCGCCACCTGGCCGCCGACCATCGCATGTCACTTCGACTGTCGAAGGTATTGGCCCGAGACACTGGTGCTCAAGGTGCCATCGCGATCCTCGACCACGCCGGCAACTGGGGACGTCGCAACTTCGCCCGCTGGATGTTCGAGGACGAGCCGCGGGCCATCGCTCTCACACCGCGACGTTGGCATCGTCACCTGTTCCGGCGCACAGGGGCGTACCAAGTACCGTTCGGAGGATGAAGACTCGTCTCACCGAACTCCTCGACATCGAACACCCCGTGATGCTCGCCGGCATGGGCGGAGTCTCGTACTCCGACTTGGTGGCCGCAGTGAGTGAGGCCGGTGGAATCGGAACCTTCGGCGCCGCACCGATGCGACCCGGCCAACTCGACGAAGAGATCGCTCGAGTGCACACTCTCACGTCGAAACCCTTCGGAGTCGATCTCCTGACCGCCATTCCGGGTCAACTGGAGCGCGACGTCGAAAGCGTGATTCGTGGTGGGGCTCGAATCTTCGTGGCCGGGCTCGGCGTTCCGCGCGAGATCGTCGACGTCCTTCATCGCAACAACGTTCTCGTGGGATCGATGTGCGGCAAGGTCCGCCACGCCGTTGCTGCAGTGGCCAGCGGCTGCGATTTCGTCGTGGCCCAGGGAACCGAAGGTGGTGGCCACACCGGCACCGTCGCCACCATGGCCTTGGTTCCTCAGGTCGTCGATGCCGTCGGTGATCGTGTTCCGGTGGTGGCTGCTGGAGGCCTCTTCGACGGACGAGGCCTGGCGGCTTCGATCGCTCTCGGTGCCGACGGAGTCTGGATGGGCACTCGCTTCATCGCCACACCCGAAGCCCACGCTCCGAACGCCTACAAGGACACTCTCACCCGCATCGCCGAGGACGAAACCGTGATCTCGCGCGCGTACACCGGCAAGACCTGTCGAGTCGTGCGAACCGACTGGACGGATCACTTCGAGAAGAATCCCGACGAGCTGAAGAAGTTTCCCGAGCAGGCGTTCGCGTCGGCTCAGGCGGGAGCCAATCACATGGGATATCCGCCCGACACCGATGTCGACGTGACCAAGGAGTTCATGCCGTGCGGGCAAGGCGTGGGGGCGATTCACGAACTCACACCAGCCGGTGATCTCGTGCGCCAGATCGTCAGCGAAGCCGAGAAAGTGATCGCGGCCATGAGCGCTGTCCGGCGCTGAGATCTGCTGCCATGAGGTCTCTCGAATCCGATGAAATCGTCTCCGGACACGTGACGTCCGTCTGGCACGACGACGTGTTGCCCGAGATCTGCGACTACATCGCGATCCCCAACGTGTCGAAGTTGTACGAACCCGAGTGGAAAGCACTCGGACACATGGATCGAGCCGTCGAACACATCCGTCGTTGGTGTGCCGCACGCGAGATCGCCGGCCTGTCGATCGATGTCGTCGAACTACCGGGACTCACCCCGCTGCTCGTCATGGAGATTCCACCTTTCGGTGAGGGTTCGCGACACGGACCGAACGACACCGTTCTCTTGTACGGCCATCTCGACAAACAACCCGAGATGGAGGGTTGGCGCGACGGCCTCGGTCCCTGGACTCCGGTCCTCGAGGGCGACCGCCTCTACGGGCGAGGCGGTGCCGACGACGGCTACTCCGCTTACGCATCCCTACTCGCCATCGAGGCCGCGCAGCGAGCGGGATGGTCCCACGGTCGACTCGTCGTTCTCATCGAAGCCAGCGAGGAGAGCGGCAGCCCCGACCTGCCGGCATACCTCGAACACCTCAGCGGTCTCATCGGCACACCGAGTCTGGTGATCTGCCTCGACTCGGGCTGCCTCGACGAGAACCGACTCTGGGTGACCACGTCTCTGCGAGGACTGGTGTCGACCGTCGCACGCGTCGACATTCTCTCCGAGGGGGTGCACAGCGGCGAGGCGAGTGGCATCGTTCCCAGTTCGTTCCGCATCCTGCGCTCAATGCTCGACCGTCTCGAGGATGCGACGACCGGCCGAGTCCTGCTCGAGGAGATGCACGTCGAGATCCCCGATGATCGCCGTCGTGAGGCCGAACTCACGAGCGCAGAATTCCCCGACCCACTGTCGAGTCACTACCCGTTCGTCGACGATGCCGGTCCGTGCGTCGACGATCCGGTCGAACAGATTCTCGCCCACACGTGGCGACCGACATTGTCGTACGTGGGAGCCGATGGTCTCCCCGCGACGGCTCGGGGCGGCAACGTTCTTCGTCCGTACACAGCACTCTCTTTGTCGTTCCGACTTCCGCCGACGTGCGATCCCCACCGAGCATTGACTGCCCTACGGTCCGCGCTCGAAACCGACGTGCCCTACCGGGCTCGTGTGACCTTGTCGAATTCCCATGCTGCGCCGGGTTGGAACGCACCGACTTTCGATCCCTGGCTCGCCGAGGCTCTCGAACGCGCGTCGATGGCTGCATTCGGTGCGTCCTGGCGTGCTTTCGGCGAGGGTGGCACGATCCCCTTCATGGGAATGCTCGGCGAGAAGTTCCCCGAAGCCCAGTTCGTGATCACCGGAGTGCTCGGGCCCGGGTCGAATGCCCACGGCCCGAACGAATTCCTTCACGTACCGACCGGTCGCAAGGTCACGATCGCGATGGCTCACGTACTTCGCGATCACGCACGACGCTGACCCGAGCACGTAGCGTTCGGTCGCCATGTGGACGATGCTGCGCCGGAACGACGACCTGCGGCGAATGTTCGTCGCCCAAGTCATCTCGTACATGGGGGACTGGTTCAGCTTCGTGGCCCTGCTCGGCCTCGTGAAAGACCTCACCGACTCCAACTTTCTTGTATCGATGGTGATGGTGACCTTCTCACTACCGTCGTTTCTGGCCTCACCCTTCGCCGGACCCATCGCCGATCGCTTCGACCGTCGCCGAATCCTCGTCATCGTGAGTTGCATCCAGGCCGTCGCTGCTCTCGGACTTCTTGGCGTGGGCGCCGACACGGTGTGGCTCGCTTTCGTACTTCAGAGTTCGATCTCCGGCTTGGCCGCGGTCGTCGGACCAGCCAGCCAAGCGTCGATCCCCAATCTCGCACGCGATCCCGACGAGTTGAACCGTGCCAACGCACTTCTCGGATCGACGTGGGGAATCATGCTCGCGATCGGCGCCGCCATCGGAGGATTCTTCGCGGCGATCTTCGGACGCGATGCATCGTTCGTGGCCAATGCAGTGTCATTCGCGGCATCGGCTTGGGTGTTCTCTCGGATCCGCACTCCCCTACAGGCTCCGCGACAACCGACCTCTCGCCGTCTACGTCCGATGGCCGACATGAACGAAGCACTCGGGCACGCCCGACGAGATCCGGTTCTGCTCGCCCTCATTCTTTCGAAGACGACATTCGCCGTCGGGAGTGGAGTCGTGTCCCAGCTCGCGGTTCTGGCGAGTGACGTCTACGGCGGTGGCGATGCCTCTCGAGGAATTCTCATCGGCGCTCGTGGCCTCGGGGCCGGCCTCGGTCCGGCTATCGCCCTGCGCTACACCGGACACGATCTCTCGAAGGTCCTCCGGATCTGCGGCATGTCGAGTCTTCTCTTCAGCGTGTGCTACCTGACCGGAGTGTGGATGCCCATGTTCGCGTTGGCGGCACTCTTCATCACACTCGCGCATCTCGGTGGAGGCGCCCAATGGACACTCAGCTCGTTCGGTCTTCAATTGCACTCACCCGACGAAATGCGAGGGCGGATCCTCGCCGGAGACTTCGCTCTCGTCACTCTGACCATGTCGGCCACTAGTGCCCTGGCGGGCGTTCTGTCCGATGCCATCGGAGTGCGCGAAGCAATATCGGTGTTCGCCGCCGCGGCAGCGGTCGCCAGTTTGATCTACATCAGCGCGACGCGGCGTCTGCGCACGCAGCTGCAGCATCGGTCAATGCCTGTGCCCGCAGATCGTTCGCCAGATTCTCGGCCATCCGATTCATGACGTAGGCGAAGGCCATGTCGCGCTCGGGTTGGGCGAAGGCCACCGAACCACCGGCCCCCGGATGACCGAACGAGCCAGGACCGGCGTACGGCGTGAATTGTCCGTGCGTCATGAAACCCATCCCGAAAGTGGTGGGCATGATGAGGCAGGTGTCGGGTTCACCAGCTGGCGTGACCGTCGTGCGGGCCACTTCGACCGAGCTCGGATCGAGCAATCGAACACCGTCGACCTCGCCGATGGTCGCTGCGTAGATACGGGCCAAACTCCGGGCGTTGGTGATGCCGTTGGCCGCCGGGATCTCGGCTGCGTGAACATCGCGGCGGTTGAACGCTCCCTCGACCGAGAATGCCCCGTTGAGCGACAACGCCTGACCAGCCGGAGAGTTCGGCCCCATGAACTGTTCGAGCATGGCCTTCACGGCTGGATCGACGTCGTCACCTCCGCCCGGATTCAATCCGCCGATCATCGGCGAGACGCGATCCTCGAGCTCGGCTGGCAGACCGATCCAGAGTTCAGCGCCGACACGATCGACGATCTCGTCACGCACGAACGAACCGAGACTTCGGCCCGAGGGGTCGACCCGCCGAACGAGTTCGCCGGCCAACCATCCGTACGTGAGGGCGTGATAGCCGTGCTGCGCTCCGATCGGCCACCGAGGAGCGGTGTCGGCGAGTCGACTCGTGACCGTCGACCAGTCGAGCGCATCAGCGAGCGAGATCTCACCATCGACCGTGTAGAGCCCGCACTGGTGCGACAAGAGTTGTGCAACGGTCGCATCACTCTTGCCGTGAGCCGCGAACTCGGGCCAGTACGTCGACACCTTCTCGTCGTACGACAACAGTCCCCGCTCGACGCACATCGCCACCGCAATGGCGGTGATGCCCTTGGTGGTGGAGAACACCAACTGCAGAGTGTCGTCGGAATACGGCGTGGTACCGGCATCGTCGTAATGGCCACCCCAGAGATCGACCACCTTCTGACCTCGGTGGTACACCGACACCGCGCAGCCGGTCTCCTGGCCGCTCTCGAGATTGGCGACGAAAGCGTCGCGCACGGGCTCCCAGCCCGCCGAAACGGTTCCCCCCACGTTCGAAATCAGCTGATCATCTCCTTCAGAGTCTCGATGGTCTTGACGGCATCAGGACCGACCGGTGTGACCGACAAGATCGTGACACCGGCTTCCTTGTAGGCGGCCAGACGCTCCTTCACGTAGTTCTTCGGTCCGACGAGGTTGGTGTTCTCGAGCATGGCACCCGGAACGGCCGCGGCGGCTTCCTCCTTCTTGCCCGAGAGGTAGAGATCCTGGATCTCGATGGCTTCCTTCTCGTAGCCGTACTTCTTGCAGATCGTGTTGTAGAAGTTCTTGTCCCGGGCTCCCATTCCACCGACGTAGAGAGCGACGTTCGGCCGAGCGAAGTCGAGGATTTGAGTACGAGCGTCTCCGGTCAACTTCTCGTCGATGGCGGCCATTCCGCCGGCCGAGATCTGCAGCGGGCCGAGCTTCGGATCTCGCTTGGCCAGTCCCTTCTTCAGATCGTCGCCCCACACGGTGTGGAACTTCTCGGGATCGAAGAAGATCGGCAGCCAACCGTCGGCCACTTCGGCGGTCGCCTGAACACTGAGACCCATGAGGCTCGCCCACCAGATCGGAATGTCGGGTCTGATGTCCTGCCCGGGCTTGATGATCTTCAGTGGCTTGCCGAGTCCGGTCCCCTCGCCGGCCGGCACTGGAACCTTGACCGTCTGACCATCCATCTGGAACGGCTGCTCACGCTTCCAGATCATCCGACACGCCTCGATGTACTCCTTCAGACGCATCATGGGCTTCTCGTAAGGAACGCCGTGGAACCCTTCGATCACCTGCGGGCCACTGGCACCCAGTCCGAGAATGAAGCGACCGTTGCTCACGTAGTCGCAACCGACCGCCGTCTGCGCCATGAGAGCCGCCGTACGGCTGTAGACGTTCAGAATTCCGGTTCCGATCTCGACGGTGTTTGTCTTGGCCGCCAGGTATCCGACCTGACTGATTGCATCGGCGCTGTAGGCCTCGGCGATCCAGACCACGTCGAGTCCGGCCTTCTCGAGTTCGACCACTCGGTCGACCGCCTGGTGGAAGCCGCCGGCGTAATTGAGCATCATGGACAACTTCATGACTCGTCCTTTCGAGTGCGCGCGGTCAGCCCGCGTCGTACGGAACCCTACGGTCGCCACCGTCGTGCCGACGAACCGTTGATGCCGGATCGACCGCTTGATTCAGGTTGCCGCTTCGAAATCCCTCGAGATCGAGGGTCACGTAGCGATACCCCGCCTGTCGCAGTCCCTCGACGATCTCCCGACGAGCCGACACCGCCCGGGCCAACTCGAGCTCGTCGACCTCGACCCGTGCCGTTTCGCCGTAATGACGGACGCGTACCTGGCGGAAGCCGAGTCGCCGCAGGACATCCTCGGCTCGATCGACGCGGGAGAGAATCTCGACCGAAACGGGAGTCCCGTACGGAACTCGACTGGCGAGACACGCCGCGGCGGGCTTGTCCCATGTGCGAAGACCGAGACGTCGCGAGGCTTCTCGTACGTCAGCTTTCGTGAACCCGGCCTGCACCATCGGAAACACCGCGCCTCGTTCGATTGCCGCGCGTTGACCCGGGCGATGATCGGAGAGATCGTCAAGATTGACTCCGAGAACCACCGTCGCTCGTCGTGCATCGGCGATCGGAGCGACCACGTCCATCAACTCGGCCTTGCAGTGATAGCAACGATCGACGTCGTTCGCTCGATAGGCCGCTCGCTCCATCTCAGCGGTGTCCACCGGCAACCACGACAAACCCCATTCGCCAGCGAGTGTTCGGCACTCGGCTTCTTCGGCCCCGGCCAGGCTCGGTGACACAGCAGTGACCGCCACACTTCGGTCGCTACCGAGAACTCGATGAGCGACATGAGCGAGAAACGCCGAATCCGCTCCTCCACTGAAGGCCACCACGACGTTCTCGAGTTCGCCGATGATCGTCTCCAGATCGGCGATTTTCGAGTCGAGTGATGCCGTGGCCGATGTCTCCACGCTCTCCATCGTGCCATGCGGAGCCGACAACGGCAGACTCTCAGTGCATGATTCCCGTTTCTTCCACCTTCGCGGAGCGCTTTCCGGTCTCCGACGGCGACGTCGGACACGTCAGCGTCGCCGAGGGAGTGTCACTGCGGGTCGTCGATCGCTCACCGTCCCGCCCCGATGCCTCTCTACCTCCGGTGTTGTTGATCCATGGTCTCGCATCGAACGCCCGGATGTGGGACGGAGTTGCCGCGGCGCTGACGACTCTAGGTGTTCGTTCGATCGCCGTCGACCTGCGCGGTCATGGCCGCAGCGACCGACCTTCATCGGGCTACGACTTCGCCACCATCGGCCGCGACCTGTGTCGAGTCCTCGACGACTTCGATCTCGAACGAGCGGTGTTCGTCGGTCAGTCGTGGGGAGGCAACGTGGTCGTCGATGCCGCTCATCGCTTTCCCGATCGCGTCATCGGTTCGGTCGCCGTCGACGGTGGAATGATCGATCTTCAACGCTCGTTTCCGGTCTGGGAGGACTGTGCGGATGCGCTGCAACCACCCCGACTCGCCGGAACCCGAGCCGGACGCATGGAAGCCGCGATTCGATCGATGCACGCCGACTGGCCCGAGTCGGGAATCATCGGAACGCTCTCGAATTTCGAGCTGCTCGACGACGGCACCGTTCGTCCGTGGCTCCCGTTCGACACGCACATGACGATCCTTCGTGAACTGTGGGCACACCGGCCGAGTGATCTCTATGCGCACATCGATCGCCCGGTACTGTTCGTCCCCGCCGACTCCGGTGACGTGGCTTGGACCGAGAACAAGGATCGAGCGGTCGACGAGGCGTTACGACTTCTGAAGCGCGGTCGTGTGCATTGGTTTCGTCCGGCTCATCACGACGTTCATGCCCAGCACCCGATTGCCGTCGCCGAGGTCATGATGTCGAATCTACGAAACGGCTTCCTCTCATGAAGGGTGTGACTCGATGACCTCCGCACCGCGCATTCTCACGATCATGGGCTCGGGCGAGACCGCCCCCACCATGATGAAGCATCACCGCGATCTCATCGCCCGACTTCCCGGCGATCCACTCGCCGTCGTGATCGACACCCCGTACGGCTTCCAGGAGAACGCTCCGGAGTTGGCGTCACGTGCCGTCGAGTACTTCCGCCAGAGCGTCGGTCACCCGATTCAGGTCGCTGGTCTGGGTCGGCTCAAAGACGTCGACGTTCTCACCGTCGAGACGGGGCTCAGCCTTCTCCGTCGAGCCGATTATCTGTTCGCCGGGCCGGGTAGTCCCACCTACGCCTTGGCTCAGTGGGAGAACACACCTGTTCCCGATGTGCTGCGCGAGAAACTGCAAGGAGGAGGAGCCGTCACCTTCGCGTCGGCGGCCGCTCTCACTCTCGGCCGATTCACGGTTCCGGTCTACGAGATCTACAAGGTCGGAGCCGAACCCCATTGGCTCGAGGGTCTCGACGTTCTTCGGGAGGTCGGCCTCGACGTTGCGGTGATTCCCCACTACGACAACACCGAGGGCGGTCACCACGACACCCGTTTCTGCTATCTGGGTGAGCGTCGCCTGGCCGCTCTCGAGAAGGAACTCCCCGACGGAGCGCACGTCCTCGGAATCGACGAGCACACCGGAGTCGTGATCGACATCGATGCCGACACGGCGACGGTCATCGGAAATGGCACGATCACGGTGCGAGTACGTGGTGAATCCACGGTCTTCGAGAGCGGCGCCACCCTCCCCGTCGACGCGTTACGCGACCCCAGGCGCCATGGATCGGTCTCGACACCTCTCGACACGTCGCCGATCCGGTCGCAGTCGAATGCGGAGTCGGCGCCAGCGGCCTCGCTGCTCGACGACGTGACCAGAGCCGAGTCCGAATTCGACGCCGCTCTCACGGGTGGTGATTCGGAATCAGCAGTGCGCGCCGTCCTCGAACTCGAGACCGCCATTCGTGACTGGTCGGTCGACACGTTGCAGAGCGACGCCATGGATCGTGCTCGCGCTGCTCTGCGATCCATGATCGTGCGACTGGGAGAGGCCGCAGTGAAGGGTCTGGCCGACCCCCGAACGGCGATCGATCCGGTGATGAGCGTGGTTCTGGAGGTGCGGCGAACGGTGCGGGACGAGAAGAGGTACGACCTGTCCGATCTCCTGCGTGACCGCCTGGCCGAGGTGGGCCTCGAGATACGCGACACCCCTTCCGGCCCCGAATGGCACTTTTCGCCCACTCTGTTGCGTTAGCACCCGTATACGGGTGCTAACGCAACAGAGTGGGCGATTTTGAACGGTGGGAACCGGGTGGAAATCGAGGGGCGGCAGGTAGCGGGCGAAGCGGTGGGTCAGGCGGCGTGGGCGTGGGCACCACTCAGGCCGGCCATGCGCAGACGCCCCCGAACCCCCACCACGGCGTACACCACGGCGAAAGCGGCCGTACCGGCCAAGATGATCACCGCTCCGCTCGGAACATCGGCGTACCAACTGGCATACATACCGACCAGACCGAACGACGCCCCGAGAACCGGCGACAACCAGAGCATGCGCCCGAACGAATTGGTCATCATTCTTGAGGTGGCGGCCGGCAACACGAGTAAGGCCGAGATCAACAACACGCCGATCACCCGGACGGTCACGAGAATCGTCGCCGACAACAGCAACATCAAGGTTGCTTCCATGGCCGGAACGTTCACCCCGCTCACGCCCGCCACTTCGGGGTCGAAAGTCGAGAACAGCAGCCGCCGATACAGGAGGACGACCACGATCACGCTCGCCACGGCGACCCCGGCCACCGCTGCGATGTCGGATGGGAAGACACCGAGAACGTTGCCGAACAACACCGCATCGATGCTTCGCCCCGCCTGTCCGTAGCGAGCCTGCAATGCCAGTCCGAGGGCGAACGATGCCGTGGTCACCACGCCGATGGCGGCGTCGGCACCGATGATGCGACGCCGAGACACGCGGCCGATCATGAATCCGGACAACAGTCCCCACAGACCGGCACCGACGAAGTAGTTGAATTCGAGTACCGCCGCAAGAGCTGCGCCACCGAACACTGCGTGACTGAGTCCGTGTCCGATGTAGCTCATGTTGCGCAGGACGACGAAGACCCCGATCAGACCGCAGAGTGCTCCGGCCATTCCAGCGATGACGAGACCATTACGGAAGAACTCGTACTGAAATGGTTCGGTGGCGTCGAAGGCGAACACGTGACTCCTAGGCGCCGCGACGGGACATGCGCTCGCGCAGTTCGTCGTTGCCGTGCTCCACGACGACCGGCATCCCACCGTGATGCAACACCTCCATCGGAGCGCCGTAGGTGCGTTCGAGGAAGTAGGGACGCAACACTTCATCGGGTGAGCCGTCGGCCACCACGGTTCGGTTGAAGCAGATGAGCCGCGGGAGGTGCGCAGCCAGGCCGTTGAGATCGTGCGTCGTGAGAACGATCGCCATCGGTCGAGAGCCCGACGAACCCTCGTTCAGGTCCGCGAGAACGTGGAGAACCTCGTGACGGGTTCGTACGTCGACTCCGGCGGTCGGCTCGTCGAGCACGAGCAGATCGGGGTCCTGAAGAAGTGCACGAGCGAGGAAGACGCGCTGCTGCTGGCCACCCGACAATTCACGAATGTGTCGATTCCCGAGACCTTCGAGCCCGAGACGCGTGAGTACGTCGTCGATCTCCGTTCTCTCGACCTGCGACATGCGGGGCCACCACGAACGCGTGGGCCGACTCATGGCCACCACCTCGCGCACGGTCACCGGAAAGTTCCAGTCCACGGTCTCGAGCTGAGGAACGTACGACAGTCGCAGTCCGTGACGCCGACGGACCGAACCGTGGACCGGCTTCACCGACCCGAGAAGGGCTCGTAACACGGTGGTCTTTCCCGAACCGGACGGGCCGACGACTCCGACGAATTCCCCGGGCTTCACCGCGAAGTCGACGTTCTCGACGACCGGTGCATCACCGTAGGAACACGAGACGTGCTCGAATACCACGAGCGGCTCGACCGCGACTCGCGGCGTCGGCGACGAACTCACTGCGGGTAGACCGCCGTGTCGGGCCCGACGTCGGAGACGTCGATCGACTTCAGAGCCGTCGCATCCCCTCCGAGAGCTTCGACCATCGTCACGTAGTTGAACCTCATGAGGCCGAGCCAGGAGTGCTCGGCGTCACCGGGCTCACCGAGGAGGTCGTCGTCTCTCAACACGTCGACGTATCTCACCCCGGTTTCGTTGCCGATCTGTTCGAGGACGTCGGACGGGAAGACTTCACTACCGAAAACGGCCGGGACCCCGGCCTCACGAACCTGATCGATGAGATCGGCCACGTCACGAGGGGTGGGCTCGTCGAACGACGACGGCTGAATCGCACCGATCACTGTCCAGCCGTACTCCTCGGCGAAGTACGCGTAGGCATCGTGATAGGTGAGCAACTGTCGCTGCGCCGGATCGAGAGTTTCCGATGCCGTCCGAACGGCATCACTCAAGTCGTCGACCTTCGAACGGAATGCATCGAAGTTCGAGGAGTAGGTCGACGCATTCGCCGGATCGGCAGAACTCAAGACGTCTCGAGTCAGCTCGGCGTAAGCGATCGCCATCGGCGGATTGGTCCAGAGGTGAGGATTCGGCTTGCCGCCCTCGCGTGGAAAGGAGAAGTCGAAGATGTAGTCCGACTCGGGGAGGATCGCCGTTCCGAGTTCACAGATCACCGAACCGGAACGTTGATTGGCCCGAGCCAGCTCCTTGGTGGGCTCTTCCAACATCAGTCCGTTGATGAACACCACGTCAGCGTCCTCGAGCGTGGCCGCCACACTCGGCGGCGGTTCGAAGGTATGACTGTTGGTTCCCTCGGGAACGACACCCGTGATCACGGTCGGTGTACCCGAAGCAACGGTGGCCACGATGCTGGTGATCGGGGCCACCGTGGTGGCGACGACGAGTGGACCACCTTCGATCGCCGACGGAAGGGGGCAGGGCTCGAGCGACGTCGTATCGGAAGCGGTCTCGGAGGCCGTGTCATCGGATCCGCAGGCTGCAGCGAACAGCGCGAGCGAGACCCCGAGAGCACGAGAGGGGACAGATGTCATGGTCACATCTCGCACCCTATAGGCGGGAGAAAAGTCCTGCGTGATCGCCGAATCCCGACCTTGTGACTCAGGAAACCGATGTCAGGAGACGAATCTCTCGATCACATCGGCCACCAGTGCGTTCCAGTCGTCGTACGACACCGGATCGGACGAGACGTCGTTCAGAATCACACCTGTGGTGTACGCACTCATGAAAGTGGCCAAGACCTTCGGATCGAAGTCGGCGCGCACGACACCACGTGCTTGGGCGTCGGCGATCACGTCGGCGAACGCCATGATCACCTCGGCCTGAGTGTCGCCGAATCGCTTGCGAAATCGTTCATCGTTGCCACAGACCGCCAACATCCGAACCCGATCGACACGAGCCTTGAAACGCTCCGGGGAATGAAGAGCCCGAGTGACACGTCCGACAGCATCGAGGAACTCGTCCTTCGTTCGGACTCCGGCCAACTCGTGTCGGACCAATTCGATACTGGTGACAACGTTGGTGCGATTGATGTCGAGCAGAGCCTCCTCGACCAGATCGGGAAAATCCTCGAAATGGTGGTACAGCGAACCGCGGGAGATTCCTGACTCGGCCAACACCATCTCGACGGTGAAACCGTCGGCGCCGAACTCGCCGATCATTTCCTTCACCACTTCGAGCAGCGCCACCTTGGTGGGATGCGGTTCGGTCGCCAGACGCTTCTGAATCCGTTTCACGCTCGTCCCCCGTTCACCCTCTGAGTCTCGGCCCACGTCTGCCCCGAAAGCACGTCGACGTCGTGTGGAAGCCCCAACACTCGTTCCGCCACGATGTTACGTTGCACCTCGCCCGTACCCCCGCCAATGGTGAGGGCGCGAGCGAACATGTAGCCGTCGTACCAACCGTGATGGTCGAGTGATCGCAGGCCGACCCCACCTCCGTTGCCACCTCGCAACGACATGGCCCCACCACTCGATCCTTCGCCGTTCGTCTGGCGCGGGGTCTGCCGCAGCATGCCCGCCGCTCCCAGGACGTCTCGCGCCAGTTCCATCACGTTCTGACCGTGCTCGTCGGCGAGGATCTTGCGAATGCTCGCCTCGGGTCCGGGCTGCTCACCTCTGATACGAGCACTGAGGGTTCGCATGCGGATGAGGTCGAGCAGCACGTGTTCGATGTAGATGTCGGCCAAACGCTGGCGCATCACCGGATCGGTGATCGGACCGTGGTCTCGCACTGCGTCCAGCATCTCGAGCGCCGTCGGCCCACTGCCCCAGAGAACTCCTCCGCTCGACAGCGACACTCTCTCGTTACCGAGGGTGACCTTGGCCAACCGCCATCCATCGCCCTCCTCGCCCACGAGATTCTCGGCCGGGATCCGAACGTCGGTGAAGAACACTTCGTTGAAGGTCTGGGCTCCTGTCATCTCGGTGATCGGCCGGATCTCGATACCGGGCAGATCCATCGGGCAGATGAAGTACGACACGCCGCGATGTTTCGGTGCGTCGGTATCGGTGCGGGCGATGAGAATGCCGAACTTCGCGTACTGCGCGCCGCTCGTCCAGATCTTCTGGCCGTTCACCACGTACTCGTCGCCGTCGCGCACTGCGCGCGTCCCGAGATTCGCCAAGTCACTACCGCTACCCGGTTCACTGAACAACTGGCACCAGAACTCCTCGCCGGCCAGCATCGGGACGAGGTACCTCTGCTTTTGTTCGTCGGTTCCGGCGTACAGGATCGTCGGACCACCCCAACCGATACCGATGGGATTGGAGGGGCGACGCACACCAGCCTTCGTTAGTTCGTCATCGATGACGATCTGATGCACCGGGTCGGCCCCGAGACCGAAGGGTTCCGGCCAATGAGGCGCGACGTAGCCGGCTTCGGCGAGTTGGCGGCCGGTCGGATCCGGATTCCGAGCGAGCCACTCCCGCACCGCCAATCGACGCGGATCGTCGAGGCCAGGAACCTGGAAGTCCATACATTCGCGACCTTACGCATACCATCAGCGTCGTGACGAGCACAGCGACCACCTGGAACTACGCCGATGCGTGGGAACACATCGCCCGACGACTTCCCGACGCTCCGGCCCAGGAACATCGGGGACTGGTACACACGTGGGCCGACTTCGATCGACGAGCCAACGGCGTGGCAGCCACACTCCTGGCCGCCGGAGCACGTCACCAGGACAAGGTCGCTCAGTACCTCTACAACGATTCGACGTACCTCGAGAGCGTCTTTGCGGCCTTCAAGATCGGGCTCGTTCCGGTCAACACCAATTACCGCTACACCGTCGACGAACTGGCCTACATCTGGGACAACTCCGACGCCGTCGCCGTGGTGTTCCACAGTGTGTTCACCGACAAGGTCGACGAGGTTCGGTCGAGGGTCCCCCGAGTCCGTACGTGGCTCTGGGTCGACGACGGAACCACTCCGTGTCCCGACTGGGCCATCGACTACGAAAGGGCGGCCGGCGACACGCGTTCGTCCGTGGCACCGTGGCCACGAAGTGGGGACGACCTTCTTCTCATCTACACCGGTGGCACCACCGGAATGCCGAAGGGGGTGATGTGGCGACAGGAGGACCTGATGCTTGCTCTCGACGCCGGCAATCGTCGACCGCTCTCACCGAACCCCGATCCCGACGTTCTCGATTCACGTTCGGCCAAACCCGGTCCTCGGAATCTTCCGGCAGCTCCACTCATGCACGGAACCGGACTCTTCAACGCCATGAGCAATCTCATGGTGGGCGGATGCATCGTGACCCTGGCGGGCCGCAACTTCGATCCGATCGAACTTCTCGACACGATCAGCGACAGCCGCGTCAACACGATGTCCTTCGTCGGCGATGCATTCGGCAAACCGATCCTTCGTGCCCTCGATGCCGAACCCGATCGTTGGGATCTGTCGAGTCTGCGCGTGATCGTGTCGAGCGGCGTCATGTTCTCGGCCGAGACGAAACAAGGTCTGCTTCGCCACGCACCCAACCTCGTGATCATCGACTCCCTCGGATCGTCCGAGGCGGTGGCAATGGCCCAGAACACCACATCGGCCGACGGGACGTCCGACACGGCCCGTTTCATGCTCGGACCGAACACCAAGGTCCTCACCGAGGACGGGCGGGAGATCGTTCCCGGATCCGACGAACTCGGTCGGGTGGCGATCAAGGGACACACACCGATCGGCTACTACAAGGACGAGGCGAAGAGCGCAGCAACGTTCCAGATGTTCGACGGGGTTCGTTGGTCGATCCCCGGCGACTGGGCACGTGTCGATGCCGACGGAACCGTGCACCTTCTCGGGCGCGGTAGTCAATGCATCAACACTGGTGGCGAGAAGGTGTACCCCGAAGAGGTGGAAGAGGCATTGAAGACCCACGACACCGTGGCCGACGCCGCGGTCGTGGGAGTTCCTGACGAGAGATTCGGCCAAGCGGTCACCGCTCTGGTGGAACTTCTCCCCGACCTCACCGTCGACCCGGGCGAACTGGTGGCGCACGTACGACGGCATCTAGCCGCGTACAAATCCCCCAAGCACGTCCTGTTCGTCGAGAGTGTGGAACGAGCCGGAAACGGAAAGCTCGACTACAAGGCTCTGACTGCTCGTGCCATCGCGAGCCTGGAGTAGTTTCGCGATGCCGTCCGATCGAACGACGGCCCGCTGAACGGCGGATCACCCCCTCGCAAGAGATCGACCACGGAGACAGACATGACGTCACTCGGATACGACGGCAAAGTAGCGATCATCACCGGAGCCGGTGGTGGCCTCGGACGACAGCATGCGCTGCTCATGGCGAGTCGCGGCGCGCTGGTCGTGATCAACGATCTCGGTGGATCCGTCGACGGAACCGGAGCGAGCACATCGGCGGCGCAGAAGGTCGTCGACGAGATCAAGGGTCTCGGTGGTGAGGCCGTCGCCGACACCAATTCGGTGGCCACACCCGAGGGCGGCGAAGCCATCGTCAAGACAGCGATCGACGCTTTCGGTCGAGTCGACATCGTCGTCAACAACGCAGGAATCCTGCGCGACAAAGCGTTCCACAACATGGAACCCGATCTCTTGAACCCGGTTCTCGACGTGCACCTGAAGGGTGCTTTCCACGTCACCAAGCCCGCCTTCGTGAAGATGCGCGAGCAGGGATACGGCCGCATCGTGTCGACGTCGTCGGCCGCCGGCATCTTCGGCAACTTCGGGCAGACCAACTACGGCGCCGCCAAGATGGGACTCGTCGGTTTCACTCGGGTACTGGCGGTCGAAGGAGCACGTTTCAACATCAAGGCCAACGCCATCGCTCCCCTCGCCCTCACTCGCATGACCGAGGACATCATGGGTGCTCTCGCCGACAAACTCGATCCCGGTCTCGTCTCACCTCTCGTCGCGTATCTCACGCACGATGACTGCCCGGTCTCCGGTCAGACGTTCTCGGTGGGCGGCGGCCGAGTTGCTCATGTCTTCATCGGTGAGACTCAGGGCTATTTCAAGGCCGATCTCTCTCCCGAAGACGTTCAGTCGAACTGGGAGCAGATCATGGACCAGAGCGGCTACGCGACACCGAACAATCTCGGCGAAGAGACAGCGATGTTCCTGCCTCATTTCAAGTGATCGAGTCACGATGATCAGCGTCGAGGACTTCGCCGGCGAGGTACGGGAATGGTTGGCCGCCCACGCGTCCCTCGCACCGCGCGACTACGGCGCGATTTGCCCTCCTGATCTCGTCGAGCGTGGACTCGAATGGCAACGGCACCTGTTCGCCTCGGGATACGCCGGCATCCACTGGCCCACCGACGTCGGTGGACGCGGACTCACGCCGGCCCATCAGGCTCAGTGGCTGTACGAATGTGCCCTGGCTGGTGTGCCGGGAGTGTTCAACATGGTGGGTCTCGTCCTCGCCGGTGGCGCGATCCAGAAGTTCGGCTCCGATGATCACCGATCGACCCACCTCGAGAAGACGCTGCGCGCCGAGCACGTCTGGTGTCAGCTGTTCAGCGAACCCGGAGCCGGCAGCGATCTCGGATCGCTCAGCACGCGGGCCGTACTCGACGGAGACCGGTGGATCGTCAATGGACAGAAGGTGTGGTGCTCGGGTGGCCGCTACAGCAACTGGGGCATCCTCATGGCGCGCACCGATCCCGACGCACCCAAACACGAAGGCATTTCCTTCTTCCTGCTCGACATGAGTCTGCCCGGCATCGACGTCCGGCCACTGAAGCAGATGACCGGAGAGTCCGAGTTCGACGAGGTCTTCTTCACCGACGTCGAAGTTCCTGCCGACGCTCTGCTCGGACCCTTGCACGGCGGCTGGGGTGTCGGTATGGCGGTTCTCACGTCGGAGCGTGGGCACATCGGAACGAGCGTCATCTCTCTCGAACGACGACTCGAGTCGATCTCTCGACTCGCTCAGGGTCGCGACCTCACGACGGTGGAACGTCAGGAACTGACGTCTCTCCTCTCGAAGGGAATGGCCTACAAGGCGATGGCCCAGCGCCAGGGACCGATCGCGTCGACGGCGGCCTCGCTCATGAAACTCGGCATCACCGAGATGATGTTCGACGTGGCGATGCTGCGGGCCGACATCGCCGGTGTCGATGCGACGATCGACGGACCCGATGCGTTCGGTTTGCTCTCGGCACCAGGTGGTCGAATCGCCGGCGGCACGAGCCAGGTCCAGAGAAACATCATCGGCGAGCGATTACTGGGTCTGCCGCGAGAGCCGCGACCCGGGCCGTCCTGATCCGGTCCTACACTCGCGTTCGTTCGGCATATCACCAGGTCACCTGGCAGAGGAGGTCGTCGTGAACGAGATTCCGCAGGAGAAGGTGCGAGAAATTCCGTGGCGTCTCGTCGGTGTGGCGGTTGTCGCCGTGGTCATCGCCGTGTTCGTCGTGCAGAACTGGGAAGAAACGCCCGTAGAATTCTTGTTCTTCGATATCAACAGCCAGCTCTCCCTCAGTTTGATCGTGGCGATCCTCTTCGGGGTGGTGCTCGATCGACTCGTGATCGGACTCAATCGCCGCCGTCGTCGCAAGAATTGACGACCCGATTCAGGGTGCTGGCTCGGCCCGAGCGAGACACCCACACGTGAAAGTTGCATCGACGAACGGAGTGAAGGTCGAGGTCCACGACCTCGGTGGTCACGGACCCCGCATGCTCATGTCGCACGCCAACGGCTTCCACGGTCTGTGCTGGACGCCCGTCGCCGAGCATCTGACTCGTCGCTTCCACTGTTACGCCCACGACCACCGGGGTCACGGCGACACACCGCTCCCTAAGAACTGGAAGATCGCCTGGGCCGGCTACGGAGCCGACACCACGGCGGTCGCGAAGCATCTCCACGAGCCAGGTGGGATCATCGGCGTCGGACATTCGATGGGCGGGGCGACACTGCTCATGGCCGCCGTCAAGGACCCGTCTCTGTTTCGTGGACTTCTGGTGTACGAGCCCATCGTGCCACCCGCCGATCTCCGCATGCCGGCGAATCGACCGAACGTTCTCGCCGATGGCGCAGCGCGACGCAAGTCGTCGTTCAAGAGTTTCGAAGAAGCCATCGAGAACTACTCGTCGAAGTTGCCGATGTCGGCCTTCACTCCCGAAGCCCTCGAGGCCTACGTCCACGGCGGGTTGCGCAAGGGCGACGACGGCCTGGTGCATCTGAAGTGCGATCCGTCCACCGAGGCCGAGAACTTCCGAAATCCGACGGTGCCCCAACTCTGGAAGAAGTTGGCCTCCTTGGAGATCCCGGTCTGGGTGCTCTCGGGTCACCCCGAACCGTTCCAACCGTCGGGATGGGCCGAGGCGGTCGCCGATCAACTTCCGAACGGCAATCACATCGAGTACAGCGACCTCGACCATTTCGGGCCGTTCGTCGACCCGGCTCGTATCGCTCGCATCATCGACACCTTCGCCGACACACTCGAGCCCTGACCGACACGGTTTGGCCACCCCCATGCTCACTGACGAATCCGATCCGGAACGAGGTGTCGACGGACTCGGTTCGACGGTCGCTCGCTTCGACCGAGCGGCCGACGTCTATCTGGAACGGCTCCGAAGCTCACCGACAGCCGGGCGGATCTTCACCACCGCCAGTCACCTCGGAGACTGGAGTCTCGTCTGGCACCTGATCGGCGCCGCGCGTGGAGTCACGAACGATCGGCGTGCCTCCCAGGCTCTTGCGCTGTCCGCCCTGCTCGGAGCCGAATCCCTGATCGTCAACCAAGGTGTGAAAAGGATGTTCCGTCGCGAACGGCCCACCGACAGTGGTGACGATCGCTTCACGGTGCGCACTCCGTCCACCAGCAGCTTTCCGAGCGGTCATGCCAGTTCGGCGGTGTTCGCCGCCACGGTTCTCACCACTCTCGACGGCAAGAAATCGGCTCCGTTGTGGTTCGGCCTCGCGGCCGTCGTCGGGACCAGTCGGGCCTTCGTTCGTATCCACCATGCATCCGACGTGATCGGAGGCGCGGCGGTCGGACTCGGCCTCGGTTTGCTCGTCCGACCTCTGGTGAAGAGACTGCGCTGAGCGCACCGAGATCGAGGAGACATCATGACCCGCACCTTCGCCGTCACCTGGGACTACCGCTGCCCTTACGGTCGCATCGCCCACGATCACGTGGTGACCGGACTGCGCGCCGGAGCCGATTGGGACGTCACGTTTCTCCCCTTCTGCCTCGGGCAATCCCACGTGGAGGCGGGGATGCCCGACGTGTGGGACGCCCCCGAGACCGACTCGGGAATCCTCGCTCTTCAAGTTGCTGTCGCCGTCCGCGATCAACAACCCCATGCATTCGTCGATCTGCACCATGCGCTCTACGAGTTCAAGCACGCGCTCGGCGGGAACATCCGAAATCGGGAAGATCTGTCGAACGTACTCACCGGCTGCGGCATCGATCCGATCGCCGTCTTCTCCGAAGTCGACTCGGGCCGACCGCTCGCGACGATTCGCGACCAGCACACGCAATACGCAACGAGCCATGACGTGTGGGGGGTGCCGGTGTTCGTGGTCGACGACAAGGCAGTGTTCGTCCGTCTTCTCGATCGGGCCGAGGGCGACGAGGCACTGGCCGTTCACACCATCGAACGAATTCTCGACAACGTCGACTGGCCGATCCTGAACGAGTTCAAGCACACGTCCGTACCGCGCTGAATCCGGTCGACGACGTTTCGTCAGCCCTGATCGCGCCGAAGGCGCACGTCGGTCGAAACCCTTCCGGATTCATCGACGACATCACCGATACGAACGGCAAGATCCGACTCGTCGTCACCCCATGTACGACCCGGCGCGAGTAGCAGTGACCCATCCGCTCCGATCGGTTGCACCACCTGCCATCGTCCCTCGGGTGCCGACCCATCGAACACGAGTCGATGTATGGCGACTCCGGACCCGGTGAGATGGTCGTTGTCACCCCGATCGGCCAGCAACTCGATGGTGAGCAGATCGTCCCCCACGTCGACGACGACGAGCCGAATCTGGTCGTCTCCCGCGACCGGTGACGGCGTGTCGGACGCGACCAGCCGAACGGCGTCCTGCCACTCGCCGGACCGGAGCCGCCGAAGAGAGAAGAAAGCGATCTCCTGATCGTCGAGCCACCCACTCGACCATGCGTCGAAGGCGAGCACACCCGGAGCGTGGCGTCGCGTCGGATCGACATCACGAGGTGACGCGCTGTTGCTCATCACGTCGAGATGGCTGTCGTAGACGTGATTGTCGCCGATCCCAGCCGACGATGCGCTGTGCGGCCACCCGAGAGCATGGCCGATCTCGTGTTCGATCAAGTCGAGCGGTGGTTCGTCCCCCCAATACGTGGAGAAGTCCGATGCCCCGACGTACGCCGAACGACGCGACTCCGACGCAGCACACGGAAGTTCGCATCGATCACCTCGGCGACCCCAACCACCCGGCGCATCCACGTCGTGCTGGGCGTCGGCCACGACGAGAACGCCGTTGGTGGATGTCGCCGAACGGTCGAGTGCCCGATCGACGCAGTCGACTGCCGACTCGTCGGCTTCGATCGACACGTCGTCGGCTGCCGTCCACTCGAGTCGATATCGCCCGTGCGACCATCGGTCGAAATAATCGGTGACCCCCTGGAGACGGTTGACGATCGTGATCACATCGGATGACAGTCGCTCGACCGAGGTCTCGAACAAGGGGTCCCGAACGTCATCGGGCACTCGACAAATCGCCACCTCCCAACGATCGATCCCGACGGTCACGTCACGAGTTACCACGTCACCGTCGTCGATCCGACTGCCCAAACCACGATCCCACCGCGACGAGGAGGCGCATCCGACGACGAGCGAGACGAACAGAAGTAGCGAGATCGGAGGGAACAACCTCGTCGTCACGAACCGGCGCCTCACGATCATCACCGAGCCCCGTTCCCCATCCCCTCGAAGGTATCCGGGCTCTAACCTGGAGCCGTGGTTCAGGAAATCTCGTTCGAACGCCGCATGTCCGACGCCGAGGGTCTGATGTGGCGCCTCGAGAAGGACCCTCAGCTGTCGTCGACTTTCGCCAACGTGTCGATTCTCGATCGTCCGCCCGATATCGACCGACTGCGTCGTCGCATGGAGAGGGCCACCGTCGTCATTCCTCGCCTCCGTCAGCGAGTGCACTCCACACCGGCCAACGTCTCCCCTCCCATTTGGGTCGAGGACTCCGACTTCGACATCGACTTCCACGTCCGTCGCGTGGCCCTACCCGCTCCAGGCTCCATGCGACAGCTCCTCGACTACGTCACCCTCGTGGTCGCCGATCCCTTCGATCGCACTCGACCACTCTGGCAATTCGTGGTGGTCGAGGGCCTCGAGGGAGGCCGAGCGGCGCTCGTCGAGAAGCTCCATCACACGATCGCCGATGGCGAAGGAACCGTGCAGTTGTCTCTGCAATTCTTCGATTTCGAACGCGATGCACCCGAACCGGCTCCGATCGACATCGACCCTGCCCGTGCATTGCTCGACGAATCTCACGCTCACAACGAGATGTGGCGCGACGTCGTATCGGGCTCACTTCGTCTTCCGCTCGCCATGGTCCGCCAGGTGAAGGATCTGGTCGCCGATCCTTCGAGTATTCCCTCTCATGGTGCGTCGACCATCGAGTCGCTGCGAGTGGCCATGGGTCAGCTCACCGATGTCGAGTCGGCTCGGTCACCCCTCTGGACGCAACGATCGACCCGGCGCCGGGCCGAAGTTCTTCGCGTTCCGTTCATCGAGGTTCGCGACGCAGCACGTCGGCTCGGAGGAACGCTGAACACCGCACTCTTGTCGGCTGCGAGTGACGCCGCCGGCCGCTATCACCGTGAGTTCGGTGCACCGGTCGACGACCTTCGAGCCTCCATGGCGGTCAGCACGCGGTCACGATCCGACGACTCGGGATCGGCCAACTCATTCTCCCTCGCCCGCTTCCTGGTTCCGACCGGCGAGCTACCACCCGCCGATCGATTTCGCGACATCGCTCGACGCACCGACGAGGCCTCGGCGTCGGCGGGCGGAAGTCTCGCCACCATTGCCACGCTCGCCTCGTCTCTACCCACTGCCCTCTTGACTCGGGTCGCGCGCCTTCAGGCCCAAACGGTCGACTTCGCCACTTCGAACGTGAAGGGCACGCCGATCCCCGTGTTCGTCGCCGGATCGGAGATCCTGCACAATTTTCCGATCGGACCACTCGGAGGTGTGGCGTTCAACCTCACGTTGCTGTCTCATGTCGGCAGCCTCGACATGGGCCTCAATGTCGACAGTGCGGCCGTCTCTCATCCGGACCGGCTCCGTGAATTACTCGAGGAATCCTTCGACGCTCTGGTGAACGCAACACCTCAGGGGAAGAACTCGAAAGCGAAACGAGCCACGGCAAAGCGAACGGCTACCAAACGAACGACCACGAGTCGAGTGGCCCCGAAACAGTCGTCCTGACTCGCCAGTGCGAGTCGACGCCATCAGCTCCGTGTGAGGAGATTTCGGACGTCGAGCAGGAGGTCACTCACTTCGCTCGCCGACACGAGCTCACGTCGAACCATCTGCGACAACGCTTCGTCGACGATGGACAACGCCTGTGCGATCACGTCCTCGTGCGACGACTTGTCGTTCACTGGCTCGGCGACCTGTGTTCCCGTCATCGTCGACTCCTCGTGCTCACTTCGTTGAACGTCCGGTCAGGACCTCTGTGCGACATCGTCGCGCAACCCGAGCGTAATGGCGTGGATCCACGAGCGGTCAACGGCGAACCTCCTGCTGACGAGGCATCCGGCACAAGCCGGTCGAATCTCCGACGTCCGGACGAGTGACCTACGATCCCATCGTGGATCTGACCTCGTCTCGCGTCGTCGTCACGGGTGCGGCCGGTGGTATCGGCGCAGCTCTGGCCCGTCGCTTCCACGCCGACGGAGCCTCGGTCGTGGTCGCCGACACGAATGGCGACGGTATTCGGTCGGTGGCCGCAGAACTCGACGCCCTTCGGCCCGGGACCGCTTTTTCGGTCGTGGCCGACCTTTCCACCGAGAACGGCAACCGTTCTCTCGTGGAGGAGGCTCGCCGTCTCCTCGGAGGAATCGATCTCTTCGTCGCCAACGCCGGTGTCGGACTCGGAACACTTCTCGAAGTGACGTCCGAGGACGACTGGGCGACATCTTTCGACGTGAATCTCCACGCTCATCGATGGGCTGCTCGCGCTCTCTTGCCGGAGTGGCTCGAACGTGGCTCGGGATACTTCTGTTCGACGGCCTCCGCCGCAGGCCTGCTCGCTCAGATCGGCTCGGCTCCGTATTCGGTGTCGAAGCACGCGGCGGTCGCCTTCGCGGAATGGATGTCCATCACCTACGGCGACCGAGGTGTACGAGTCAGTTGTCTATGCCCACAGGGAGTGAACACTGCGATGCTGACCGGAGGCGACCTCGGCGACAATGCCGCCGGTGACGTGGTGCGGGCGTCCGGTGACGTACTCGAGCCCGAGCAGGTCGCCGACATCGTCGCGGCGGCCATCGCCGATGAGCGCTTCTTGATCCTCCCACACCCGCAGGTCGCCGATTTCGAGACGAAGAAGGTCGCCGACCGTGACCGATGGATCGCTGGCATGCGCCGCCTTCAACGTCGAGTCCTCGGAGAACTCTGATGGCGCAACGGGCCACCCCCGAACAGTCCGAGATCCTCCGTCGTCTCGGACTGCGAGCCGGAGAAGACGTGCGGTTCCGACGGGCCGACCGTGGTCGATGGCAGGAGGGTCGCATCTCCTGGGTCGAGCGAGACGGAAGCATCACCGTTCACGACGCTCATGGTGCTGCTCGGTCGCTCCGACCCGAACGACTCGAGGTCAGACGTCCCGGCCGTCGTGGGCGGCTCTCGTGGTGTGCCGTGCCCGACGTGGCCGTCACCTGGGAGCAACTCACACTCTTCTGAACGACTACGGTCGGCCCATGGGCGTACGTCTCGATCCTTCCGACGAATACATGCACGAACTCGGCCCCGAGTCGAATTTCAACGAGAGCATGTACATCAATTGCTTCGACCCGCAACACAAGGTGGGCGGATGGTTCCGAATGGGCAATCGCGCCAACGAGGGATACGCCGAGATGACGGTGTGCATCTACCTCCCCGA
>LFFH01000001.1 GCA_001510455.1 Actinobacteria bacterium casp-actino8 | reverse complement strand
CAGTTCTACAACGACTCGGTCCTCACGTTCCACAACAAGCTCGACACCTTTCCCACGGTGCTGGTCGCCAAGATCGGCTCGTTCCCACGTCGAGAATTCTTCGAGGCCGAACCCGAGGCGCAGAACCCGCCGTCGGTTTCCTTCTGAGGTTCCGTGTTCAACGAGATTCGTTCCAACAAACGGCGCAGCACGGCGCTCGTCGCAGGCTTCGTCGTATTCGTCGTGGCCGTCGGGGCTGCCGTCGGTTTTCTGGTAGGGGGTGGCCCGACGACACTCGTCGTCTCGGTCCTGATCGCCGGTGTCATCGCCTTCACGTCGTACTGGAAGTCGGACTCGATCGCCTTGCGCGTGAGTCGAGCTCATCCCGCCGATTCCGAGACGTACGCTCGCTTGCACAATCTCGTGGAGGGTCTCTGCATCGCTGGTGGGCTGCCGAAACCTGCGGTCTACGTGATCGATGATCCGGCACCGAACGCCTTCGCAACCGGCCGCAATCCTCGTCACGCGGCCATTGCGGTGACCACCGGACTCCTCGAGAAGATGAATCGTGTCGAGCTGGAAGGTGTCGTGGCTCACGAGCTCTCTCACATTCGCAACTACGACATCCTCGTCAGTACTTTGGCCGTGACGATGGTGGGTGCAGTTGCCGTTCTGACCGACATCGGAATTCGCCTCATGTGGTGGAACGGTGGTCGGGTACGCCGACAGGGTGATCACTCGAACGGCTCGAATCCGTTGGCTCTCCTCGGCTTCGCTCTGCTGATCGTCGCACCGATCGTCGCCAAGGCGATGCAAGCGACCATCAGTCGTCGCCGCGAGACCTTGGCGGACGTCTCGGCCTGTCAGCTCACCCGTTATCCACCTGGATTGATCGGAGCCCTCGAGAAGCTGCGAGACGACACCACCACGACTCACTCGGCCTCGATGGCGACCGCCCACATGTGGATCGAACAGCCGTTGTCAGGAGTTCGCGACGAAGGACGTCTCGGTTGGTTCCATCGGATGTTCGACACCCATCCACCCCTCGACGATCGCATTGCCCTTCTGAAGGAGCTCTGACATGAAACGCCTGATTCCCGTCCTTCTCGGCATATCGGGGCTCGTGGTCGCGTGCGGAGGAGCGGAGAAAACCTCCACGGCACCCGTCGTCGCGGCAACCGAAGCCCCGACGACCAGCACCGAGCCCACCATCGTCAGCACCACCTCGGAGGCTCCGGCCTCGACCACCACGACCGAAGCCGTACCCGTACCGGTTGCGCCACTCACGGGCCTTCCCATCGACGATCCGTCGATCCTCGATCGTCCGGCCCTCCTCGTGAAGATCGACAACGCTCCCGGCGCCTGGCCCCAGACCGGGCTGAATCAAGCCGACATCGTGTACGAGGAGAACGTCGAAGGCTGGACGCGCATGGCGGCGATCTTTCACTCGCAGGGTTCCGACCCGATCGGCCCCATTCGCTCCGGACGCACCCAGGACATCAGCCTCGGGACGAGTCTCGACCGACCCCTTCTCGTGTGGAGCGGTGGCAACGCCACGACGACTCGACTGATCAATCGCTCGGAACTGATCAACATGAGCGTGTCGGCGGCCGGCCCGAACGGGGGCTACTTTCGATCCTCCGACAAACGGGCTCCCCACAACCTTTTCACTCGGACGTCGAGCATCTGGGCCCTCGACGAGGGGAGGGGAGGCCGGCCTCCAGCTCAGTTCAGCCATGGTTCGCTCGGCGAGAGCGGCGAGGCGGTGACCGGTGTGAAGTTGCGAATGGACGGTGGCATGCGGGCGTCCTGGCAATACGACGGATCGAGTGGAACCTTTCTTCGATCTCGGGACGACGATCCACACGTTCTCTCCGACGGTTCCCGAATATCGACCCACAACGTCGTCGTCCTGGAATGCGAGTACCGAACCAGCGTGGCTGACAGTCGGAGTCCCGAGGCCCAGACCACCGGGTCCGGACCGGCGTGGGTTTACGCCGCCGGACGCATGATCGAAGGCACGTGGTCCCGAGCCGACGAGAAATCGCCCTGGACGCTGACCTCCCTCGACGGGGAGCCGATTGCACTGCAACCGGGCCGCACATGGGTCGAATTGATTCGTTCCGGCCAATCGGTGACCGTACCGTCGGACACATCGGTCGACGATGTGCCGTGGCCCTGATCCTCGTAGCATTCAGCTCATGACTTCCTCCTCGACGGGTTCGTTCCCGGTCAAGCGCGGTCTCGCCGAGATGCTGAAAGGCGGGGTGATCATGGACGTCGTCACCCCCGAACAGGCCAAGATCGCCGAAGACGCCGGGGCCTGCGCCGTGATGGCCCTCGAACGAGTTCCGGCCGACATCCGACGCGACGGGGGAGTCGCTCGCATGAGCGACCCCGACATGATCGAGGGGATCCAACGAGCCGTTTCGATCCCGGTGATGGCCAAAGCGCGTATCGGTCACTTCGTCGAGGCACAGATTCTCCAGGCGCTCGGCGTCGATTTCATCGACGAGAGCGAAGTGCTCACTCCGGCCGATGAAGCCCACCACATCGACAAGTTCGGTTTCACGGTCCCGTTCGTCTGCGGTGCGACGAATCTCGGCGAGGCATTGCGTCGCGTGTCCGAGGGTGCAGCGATGATTCGTTCGAAGGGTGAAGCCGGTACCGGCAACGTCGTGGAGGCTGTTCGTCATCTTCGATCGATCCTCGGCGACATCCGTCGGATCGGAACCGCCGACTCCGCCGAACTCTTCGACTGGGCCAAGAAGTTGCAGGCTCCGCTTCCCCTCGTGCAGGAGGTCGCCGAAACCGGCCGTCTTCCCGTCCCGATCTTTTGTGCCGGAGGTCTGGCAACGCCAGCCGATGCGGCACTCGCGATGCAACTCGGCGCCGAAGCGGTGTTCGTCGGTTCGGGGATCTTCAAGAGCGACAATCCGTCCAAGAGAGCCCGCGCCATCGTCGAGGCCACCACTCACTTCGAGAATCCCGACATCCTCGTCAAGGTGAGTCGGGATCTGGGTGCGCCCATGACCGGAATCGGGATGGACGAGATCAACCAGAAGTACGCGGAGCGTGGTTGGTGATTTCGTCCGGGAGGCCGCCAGGTGCGAGTCGGAGTTCTCGCTCTTCAAGGGGCCTTCGCCTCTCATCGTGAGGCACTGAGTCTCTGCGACGTCGAGCCGGTTCTCGTTCGTCGCCCCGACGAGCTCGACGATCTCGACGGTTTGGTCATTCCCGGTGGGGAAAGCACCACGATGAGTAATCTCCTCCAGTCCTCCGGTCTCGTCGCGCCTTTGCGTTCGGCTCTCGATTCCGGACTCGGTGTCTTTGGCACCTGCGCCGGGATGATCCTCATGGCATCGGCCATCGAAGACGGCCGTGACGATCAGATCCATCTGAACGCCCTGCCCATGACGGTGCGTCGAAACGCCTACGGACGTCAGATCGATTCCTTCGAGACCGATCTCGACATCGTCGGATCCTCCGATCCGTTCCACGCCGTGTTCATACGTGCCCCGATGATCGTCTCTGTCGACCCCGAAGTCGCCGTTCTCGCTCGCTTCGGCGATCATCCGGTTCTGGTTCGCCATCGGAATCGACTCGCGTGTTCCTTCCATCCCGAGTTGACCGGCGACACTCGGGTCCATCGTCTTTTCGTCGAACTGCTGTCGCAGACTCGATCACACGTTCGCGATACTTCTTCCACGTCCCTTCCCACTCGATGAGGTGAACCATGTCCGGCCATTCCAAATGGGCGACCATCAAGCACAAGAAGGGAGCCGCCGACAAGGCACGCGGCAAGCTCTTCGCCAAGATCGCCCGCCAACTGGAAGTCGCATCACGCGAAGGTGGTGGTGACCCGTCGACGAACGCGACCCTTCGCACGGTGGTACAAAAGGCCAAGGCCGCTCAGATGACCAACGACGCGATCGATCGGGCCATCAAGAGGGGATCGGGGCAACTCGACGGCGACTCCTACGAGTCGATCATGTACGAGGGTTACGCCCCGGGTGGGGTCGCCCTCATGGTCGACACCCTCACCGACAATCGCAATCGAACCGGCGCCGACATTCGGAACATCTTTTCGAAACTCGGTGGTTCGATGGCCGAGCCCGGCGCAGTGGGCTGGCAGTTCTCTCGCCGTGGAGTCCTCATGATCGCGAGTGGTGCCGCCGAGGACGAGGTCATGCTCTCGGCCCTGGAAGCCGGGGCCGACGATGTTGTCGCCGACGGAGACGCCTGGCGCGTCATGTGCGAACCGAGCATCGTCTTCGATGTGAAGTCGGCCCTCGAGTCGGCCGGTCTCGTCGTCATCTCGGCCGACTCCACCATGGTCTCGTCCACGACCATCGAGGTGTCCGACGCCGACACTGCCAAGAAGATCCTTCGGATCATGGAGGCTCTCGAGGACAACGACGACGTCCAGGACGTCTTCGCGAACTTCGACATCAGTGACGAACTCCTGGAAGCGGCGGCCGTCTGATGGCGCTCTCGGTGGGGGACATCGCTCCCGACTTCGAACTCCCCGGAACCGGTGGTCGTTCGCACCGCTTGTCGGAGCACCGTGGACGGAACGTCGTTCTCGTCTTCTATCCGGGAGACGAAACGCCCGTGTGCACACGACAACTCAACGCCTACAACGACGAACTCGGTCGTTTCGCCGAACTCGACGCCGTGGTTCTGGGGATCTCGGCCCAGGACGTCGACAGTCACGAGAAGTTCTCGGAGCATCACGGATTCGCGTTCCCGTTGCTCGCTGACGTCGACAAGAAGGTGGGGGCAGCGTTCGGGGTACTCGGCCCCCTCGGGTTCGTGCGTCGAAGCGTCGTCATCGTCGACACCGAAGGAGTCGTTCGGTACGTCCACCGGGCCTTGGCGGGTCTGACCTACCGCTCGGTCGACGAGCTCGCCGACGCACTCCGTCGGATCGAATGAGCCCGACCCGGCCCCAGGGTCGGGTAGAATCGTACGCATGTTCGATCAGTCCGAGCGTGTCCTCGGTGTCGATCCTGGTTTGACCCGCTGTGGTTACGCCGTGCTGGCCCGGGGTCCTGGTGGTCGCGACGAGATCGTGTCACTCGGCGTGATCCGCACCCCGGTGGGTGACGATCTCGCCCGGCGTCTCGGAGCGCTCCAGGACGACATCGAGGCCTTGATCGACGACTTCGCGCCGACTTCGGTCGCCGTCGAGCGGGTCTTCTTCCAGGCCAACGTGCGAACGGCGATGAGCGTCGGTCAGGCCAGTGGCGTGGTTCTCGCCAGCGCAGCTCGACGCGGACTCGATGTCGCCATGTACACCCCGACCCAAGTGAAATCCTCGGTCGCCGGTGACGGCTCGGCATCGAAGGTTCAGATCCAAAAAATGGTCCAGATGCGGCTGCGTCTTCCCCGACCACCGTCTCCGGCCGACGCTGCCGATGCGGCAGCCATCGCTCTGTGCCATCTGGCCATGTCCCCGTTGGCAGCTCGTGTTCGCAATTCGGTGGTCGGCTCGTGATCGGTTCACTGCGAGGCACGGTCCTCGAGCGTTCACCCGACGGACACGCACTCCTCGAAGTGGCCGGGGTCGGGTACGTCGTCCACGTCTCACCGCGCACACTCGCCGAACTCGAGCCGACGTCGGCAGCCTTTCTCCACGTCCATCATCACATCCGCGAGGACGACCAGACCCTCTACGGCTTTCTCACACGCGACGAGCGGGCCACTTTCCAGAATCTGATCGCAGCCCACGGGGTCGGGCCATCGTTGGCGATGTCGATTCTCGCCACGCACTCTCCGTCGGCTCTCGTCGATGTCGTCGCGAACGGTGACGTGACCGCGCTGACGGCCGTTCCCGGTGTGGGCAAGAAGACGGCCGAACGATTGCTCGTCGAACTGAAGGGACGCCTCGTCGGAGCGAGCGTCGAGACGACCGTCGAATCCGGAGCACTCTCCGACCTTCGTGAAGCGCTGCTCGGACTCGGCTACTCCGAAACCGAGATCCGCGACGTGATTCGCGACATGCCCGATGACGTTCGAAGATCCCGAACGACCGAGGAGATGCTCCGTCACTCTCTGAGCCAGTTGGCGGCCCGTCGTGCGTGACGAATTCCTCGACCCGCGCTCCACACCCGACGAGAACGACGAAGTCGGCCTTCGGCCACGTCGACTCGACGAATTCGTCGGTCAGTCCGAATTACGCGAGAAGTTGTCGATCGTCCTCGAAGCAGCCCGTCGTCGCAACGAAGCCGTCGACCACTTGCTGTTCGCCGGCCCACCCGGACTCGGCAAGACAACTCTGTCGGTCATCATCGCGGCCGAGATGGGGACACGGCTTCACGTCACGTCGGGTCCCGCGCTCGAACGAGCCGGAGATCTGGCGGCGATCCTCACGTCCCTCGAGGAAGGCGACGTTCTCTTCATCGACGAGATCCACCGACTGAGCCGGACGGTCGAAGAGATCCTCTACCCGGCCATGGAGGACTTCCAGATCGACATCGTGGTCGGCAAGGGTCCGGCGGCTTCCAGTATTCGCCTCACGTTGCCCCGTTTCACGTTGGTCGGAGCCACCACACGGACCGGCATGATCACCGGACCGTTGCGAGACCGTTTCGGCCTGGTCGCCCGACTCGAGTACTACGACGACACCGAGCTCACCTCGATCGTCTCACGAGCCTCCGAAATACTCCAGGTGCCGATCACTGCCGAAGGGGCCCACGAGATCGCTCGACGAAGTCGAGGGACGCCGCGAATTGCCAACCGCCTCCTGCGTCGGGTCCGGGATTTTGCCGAGGTCGACGGGCACGCCCTCGTCGACGGCGGCGTCGCCGATCGCGGTCTGGCCGTCTTCGGAGTCGATGGGGCGGGACTCGACAAGGTCGATCGACACATCCTGAGCACCGTGTGCCAACAGTTCTCCGGCGGACCCGTCGGGCTCTCGACGCTTGCCATCGCGATCGGCGAGCAACCCGAGACCGTCGAGGACGTCTACGAACCGTTCCTCATCCAACGAGGCCTCTTGGCTCGCACACCGCGGGGACGCGTCGCGATGGCGAGCGCGTGGCAACATCTCGGCTTGCCGGTTCCGACCGAGCAGCCTCGCCTTCTCTGAATCGTGCGGACGTCCGACTTCGACTACGACCTGCCCGAGGAGCGCATCGCCCAGACACCGTGCGAGCCGCGTGATGCCGCACGTCTCCTGGTCGATCGGGGAACGTCGGCGGGGCGAGTCGCCGTCGAACATCGTCATGTTCACGACCTGCCCGGACTTCTTCGGGCCGGCGATCTGTTGGTCGTGAACGACACACGTGTGTTGCCGGCCCGTCTGCACCTCGCCCGTCGAAGCGGCGGTCGCGCCGAAGTCCTGGTTCTCGATCCTCTCCTCGATCGCCAGTGGACGGCTCTGGTGCGGCCGGGGGGTCGACTGAAGGCGGGCGAGGTTCTCGTCGATCGAGACGGTCACGAGATCGTTCGATTCATCGGGCGAAGCGACGAGTCCGATGTCTTCATCGTGGATTTCTTCGGGCTTGAACCGGTTCCGTCCGTGCTCGATCGCCTGGGCGAGATGCCCCTTCCCCCGTACATCACGGCGGCCGTCGAGCGCCCCGACCGCTACCAGACCGTCTACTCCCGACGTCCGGCCTCATCGGCTGCACCGACGGCCGGCCTGCACATCACACCGGAACTGCTCACTCGCTTGCACGAATCGTCCATCGACGTCGCTCGCGTCGAATTGGTGGTCGGTCTCGACACGTTCAAGCCCGTGACGGTCGACGATCCGCGTGATCACGTCATCCACACGGAGACCTTTCGCGTGGACGAACCCACCATGGAAAGGATCCTGGCTGCCGAGAGAGTCGTTGCCGTCGGGACCACGAGTGTGCGTACGATCGAGACGGCTCTCACCACTGGCCGTCTGTCGGGTCGAACCGACCTCTTCGTCCACCGTGGATACGAATGGAAGAGAGTCGACGTCATGATGACCAACTTCCATCTGCCCCGAACCACTTTGCTGCTCATGATCGACGCCTTCATCGGGAGTCGCTGGCGAGATCTGTACCAAGTCGCCCTCGATTCCCATTATCGATTCCTGTCGTTCGGAGACGCAATGCTCCTCGATCGGCACGCCGACTGATGTTTCCGGTTCGCTTCGACACCATCGCCACCGACGGTCCCGCTCGCACCGGTGTGGCCACCACCGCGCGCGGCACCTACGTCACACCGTGTTTCATGCCGGTCGGAACCCGAGGGGCGATCAAATACCTCAGCGCTGCCGACTACGAAGCACTCGGAGCACAGATCGTCCTCGGGAACACGTACCACCTGATGTTGCGACCGGGTGCCGACACCATCGCCCATTTCGGCGGTCTCGGTCGCTTCGCGGGCTGGCGCGGTCTCACCCTCACCGATTCGGGCGGGTTCCAGATCTTCTCTCTCGAACCGAAGGTCGACGACGACGGCGTGACCTTCAAGAGCACGTACGACGGAAGCTCACATCGTTTCACTCCCGAACTCGCCGTGGACGTCCAGCAGAAGTTGGGAGCCGACATCCAGATGATTCTCGATGTGTGCCCCCCGTTGCCCTCGACCGACGACGTGATCGACGAGGCCCTGCGGCGCACCCATGCCTGGGCGAGACGCGGTCGGGCCATCCATACCCGGTCCGATCAGTCCCTGTTCGGCATCGTCCAAGGAGGAATCGATCCGTCGAGACGACGAGAGAGCGCGCGAATCGTGAGTGATCTCGATTTCGACGGCTACGGAATCGGGGGGCTCTCGGTCGGGGAGACCCGGGAACAGATGGTTCCGGCGCTGGCTGCGGCGCTCGAGAATCTCCCGACCGATCGGCCTCGGTACCTCATGGGAGTCGGTGATCCGGCGTCTCTCGTCGAGGCGGTCGGCCTCGGTGTCGATCAGTTCGACTGTGTGATGCAGACGCGTCTCGGTCGTCACGGAACAGCCCTCACGTCCACCGGGCGCGTCCACGTCAAGAACGCCCGCCACGCCCTGTCGGAGGCTCCGCTCGACGCGGCGTGTCCGTGCGACGTCTGTTCCCGCCACAGCATCGGCTATCTCCGACACCTCTTCCAGGTCAACGAACCATCGGCCTCTCGGCTCGTGTCGTGGCACAACATCGCCTGGACCTTCCATCTCGTCGACGGAATGCGCTCGGCGATCTCCGAAGGTCGTTTCGCTGCGTTCCGCCAGGCGGTTCTCGAGGTGTGGGGCTGACCAGCGGTCCGTCGAAGACCACCCGAACTCGACCGTTCGGCACTAGCATTCCGACGGTCCCAGATCCGAGAAAGTTCCGTCTCACTCATGCCTTCACCCCTCGTCTCCAACCTCGTACGTTCGGCCGCCGAGACCAACGACAACGCTGGTGGCAGCTTCGTCTTCACCCTGGTGTTCTTCGGCCTCATCGGCGCCGCGATGTATTTCCTCATGATCCGACCACAGCGTCGTCGCATGCGGCAGACCGCCGATCTCCAGCGTTCCATCACCGAAGGGGACGAGATCCTGACGACATCGGGAATGTACGGGTTCGTCACTGCCATCGATGGCGACACGGTGTGGCTCTCGATCGCCGATGACGTCGAGATTCGCATCTCTCGGGCTGCTGTCGCCCGCAAGGTGGTCGAAACTTCGTCGGAAGCCGATGTCCCCGACGAGAGTGACGGCAACTCCTCGTCATGACTCGTCGTCTCGCCGGATCCGTGATCGGCCTGGTGGTCGTCGTCTTGCTGGCCCTCCTGGGCAACGTGACGGCGGGTAACGAGATCGCACTCGGTCTCGATCTGCAAGGTGGAGTGTCGGTCACTCAGGAACCGGTCGGGGACTACAACTCCGAGAGTCTCGACGTGGCCGTCGAACGAATTCGCGAGCGAGTCGATGCACTCGGTGTGTCCGAACCCGAGATCATCCGCCAGGGAGAAGCCGTGGTGGTGAATCTCCCGGGCGTCGACAATCAGGACGAGGCGATCCGTCTCGTCCAGGTCACCGGTGCCGTCCTGCTTCGTCCGGTTCTGAGCGCGAGCCCCATCGCCCCGGGAACCGACCTCAACCCGCAACCAGAAGTGGATGACACGTCTCCCGAGACGACCGCCGCTCCTGGCCCGTCGCGCTCCGTCCCACGTGCCACGACTCCCGACACGACATCTGAGCCGTCAGAAGGGGCGACCCCTGACGAGTCATCGGAGACGACGACCCCCGAGACAACCGTCGCTGACTCGCCGGACACCGACGGGGCGCCACCCGCCGATGCCGAGCCCGTGGTTCCCGACCCGGCCTCCGAATTCGCCGACGTGGCCGCCCAACCCATTTCGGGCGATCCCAACGACCCGACGGCCGCCGTCATCGTTCAGAACATCGACGGAACCGAGATCTACCAACTGGGTCCAGCCTTCGCGACCGGCGAGGTCTTCAACAGCGACGCCACGGCCGACATCATCCAGGGTGGTTGGGGAGTACGGGTCACTCTGAAGCGTGGTTCGTCCGGTGAAGACCTGTGGAACATCGGTGCCTCGCAGTGTTTCAGCGGAACCGGCTCGTGTCCGACGAGACGCATGGCCATCGTTCTCGACGGAGTCGTCCAGTCGGCCCCCACCGTCAACCAGCCGTCATTCAGTGGTGGAGTCGACATCACCGGCAATTTCAAGGAGTCGGAGGCCAAAGATCTCGCTCGGGTGCTGAAGAGCGGAGCGCTCCCGGTCCGACTCGAAGTGCAAGCCGTCCAGACCGTGTCTCCCACGTTGGGTGAGGACTCGCTCCGAGCCACGGTCGTCGCCGGTCTGATCGGTATCGCCCTCGTGCTGCTCTTCATGATTCTCTACTACCGAACCCTCGCCGTCATCGTGGTGGGCGGCCTTCTCGTCTCGGCCGGAATTCTCTGGAACGTCATCACGTTCCTGTCGGCGACGAGTGGTCTCGCCCTCAGCCTGGCTGGGGCAGCCGGAATCATCGTGTCGGTCGGCATCACGATCGACTCCTACGTCGTCTTCTTCGAGAAGCTGAAGGACGAAGTCAAGGCCGGTCGCACCTTGCGGAATTCGGCCGAGCGCGGTTTCAAGTCGACATGGAGAACGATCGTCGCTGCCGACACGGTGTCCTTGCTGGCGGCGTTCACCCTCTGGTACCTGACCGTCGGTTCCGTCCGAGGCTTCGCCTTCTTCCTCGGTCTCGCCACACTGACCGACTTGGTCGTCGCCTGGTTCTTCACTCGCCCCGCCATGATGCTCGTGGCTCGGAGCAGTCGTATCGGACAGCGGGGAGCGTTCGGCATCAAGACTCCGGCCGGAGGTACGTCATGACCACGAACGATCGCTCGTCGCTCGGTCGCCTGTTCCATGGTGAGACAGCCGTCGATTTCTACGGACGTCGTCGACGTGGTTTCACCCTGTCCTTGGTGCTACTCGTCCTGTCGGTGGTTTCACTGTTCGCCCGCGGCCTCGACCTCGGCCTCGACTTCGAAGGTGGTGTGGCATGGCAGGTGCCCGCAACCGCGACCATGGACGTCGACATCGCTCGCGAGGTACTCAGTGAGAACGGCCTCGACCCCGCCAACGCCAAGATTCAAAAACTCTCCAACGCGAGTGAGGAGACCATTCGAATCCAGGTGGCCGATCAGCCAGCCGATGTGACCGAGGCGGTCCAGAATGCTCTCTCGAGCACCGCTGGTGTCGAATCGGAAGACGTGTCGGTCACGTCCGTCAGTTCGTCATGGGGACGGGCGATCACCGAGAAGGCCATCCGAGCGCTCGTGATCTTTCTCGTTCTCGTCACGATCTACATCTCGTGGCGCTTCGAATGGAGAATGGCCGTCGCAGCCATCGCGGCCATGGCACACGACGTGGTCATCAGTGTCGGTGTGTATTCGGTCCTTCAGTTCGAAGTCACCCCGGCCACCGTCGTCGCATTCCTCACCATCCTCGGGTATTCGCTCTACGACACGATCGTGGTGTTCGACAAGGTCCAGGACAACGTCAAGCACTTCTCCGGAACTCGAGTCCCGATCGCCGACATCGTGAACGTCTCCACCAATCAGGTGCTGATGCGTTCCATCAACACCAGTGTCTCCTCGTTGTTGCCGGTTCTTTCCCTCCTCATTCTCGGTTCCGGAGTCTTCGGAGCGGTCACCCTTCGCGAGTTCGCCATCGCTCTGTTGGTCGGAATGCTCACGGGCGCCTATTCGTCGCTCATCGTCGCTACCCCGCTCGTGGCCCTCTTGAAGCGACGCGAAGCCAAATTCGCATCACTCGACGGAGCTCACAGCACCGGCGAGGCACTGCGGGCGATGGTCGTCTCCGGACTTCCCACAGGGGCAAGAGCGGCCCGGCGAGTCGAGGCAACCGAGGGCGTCCCCATTGCCGGGCGGTCCGAGACGGCGTCGGCCGTCCTGACTCATCCTCCTCGGCCACGCAAGAAGCGACGTCGGTAGTCTGGTCTCATGAGCGTCGAATCGTTGCCGAATTTCATTCGGGCGATTCCCGACTACCCGAAGCCGGGAGTCACGTTTCGTGACATCACACCGCTTCTCGGAGATGGGGGAGCGCTTGCTCTCGCCACCGCGTCGCTGACCGAGCGCTTCTCCGACGTCCACATCGATCGAGTGATCGGCATCGAAGCACGTGGCTTCATCCTCGGAGCACCGATCGCCGTGTCTCTCTCGGCCGGATTCGTGCCGGTGCGAAAGGCCGGCAAACTCCCGTGGGCCGTGGTGCGCGAGGAATACGAGCTCGAATACGGCACCGACAAACTCGAAGTTCATCGGGACGCGATTCACCCGGGGGAACGCATCCTCGTCGTCGACGACGTCCTGGCCACCGGCGGCACTGCGGCGGCGACCTGTCGTCTTGTCGAAACTCTCGGCGGCGATGTGGTGGGCATCGGCGTCCTTCTCGAACTGAACGCCCTGGGTGGTCGAGCCCGTCTCGGCTCCCATCGGATCGAATCCCTTCTGACGTACTGACCATGTCCACCGTCACCCGACTCATTCCCTGGCGTCGGCAACACGGGCCGATCGACGACCATGTGACACCGATCCTCACGTCGTATCGCCGTCGGCACCCGAAGGAATCCGGCAGTGCGATGGTCAAGGCGTTCGACGTCGCCCGTCTCGCGCACGCCGACCAGACCCGTCGGAGCGGGGAGAGCTACATCAGTCACCCGATCGCCGTGGCCAAGATCGTGGCCGACATCGGCCTCGACGAGACGACGATCGTCGCTGCTCTCCTTCACGACGCCGTCGAAGACACCGAGATCACCATTGCCGACGTCGAGCGAGAGTTCGGAGCCGAAGTCGCAGCGATCGTCGATGGAGTCACCAAACTCGAGCGAATTCAATTCGACTCCAAGGAGGCCCAACAGGCCGCAACCATGCGCAAGATGCTCGTGGCCATGGCCAAGGACCTGCGAGTCCTGATCATCAAGTTGGCCGACCGACTCCACAACATGCGCACCATTGCGGCCATGCCGGTCGACAAGCAGCGCCGTATCGCCAACGAGACACTCGAGATCTACGCGCCCCTTGCTCACCGTCTCGGCATGCAGGGCCTCAAGCAACAGCTCGAGGATCTGTCGTTCGCGTCGCTCTACCCGAAGCGCTACGCCGAACTCGATCATCTCGTGACGAGTCGAAGCCCGGAACGGGACCTCTACCTCGCGCGAGCCATGGCCGACGTGCGATCGAAGCTGGCCGATCTCAACATCTCGGCCGATGTCACCGGCCGCGGCAAACACCTCTGGAGCATCTACGAGAAGATGATCCAGCGCGGTAAGGACTTCGACGAGATCTTCGACCTCGTGGCGGTCAGAGTCGTCGTCGACTCCGTCAAGGACTGTTACGCCGCTCTCGGATGCATCCATGGTCATTGGCGTCCCGTCGTGGGTCGATTCAAGGACTACGTGGCCATGCCGAAGTTCAATCTCTACCAGAGTCTCCACACCACCGTGATCGGACCCGACGGCAAACCGCTCGAGATCCAGATCCGGACTCGTGAGATGCACCAGCGAGCCGAGTGGGGAGTGGCCGCCCATTGGGCGTACAAGGCGGGGGGCGAGACACCGGACATCGACTGGCTGAACCGAATCATCGACTGGCAGAGCGATGTGGCCGATCCGACTCAGTTCATGGAAAACCTGAAGACCGACCTCGATCAGGACGAGATCTTCGTTTTCACTCCGAAGGGCCGAGTCATCGCCCTTCCCCCCGAGTCCTGTCCCGTCGATTTCGCTTACTCGGTCCACACCGAGATCGGTAACGCCTGCATCGGTGCTCGCGTCAACGGCCGTCTCGTTCCTCTCGACCATCGCCTGCGGTCCGGCGACACCTGCGAGATCTTCACGTCCAAGGTCGACACCGCGAGCCCGTCGAAGGAGTGGGTCGATTTCGTGGCGACACCACGCGCCCGCAACAAGATCAAACAGTGGTTCTCGCGAGAGCGGCAAGAGGACGCGATCGAGAACGGCCGCGAGGAGTTGACCCGCGAGCTACGAACCAACCGCCTTCCCGCCAACCAGGTGCTCGCCAGTCGGCACGTGGTCGACGAAGCGTTGGCGAGTGGTCTGGTCGACGCCGAAGCGTTGTTCGCCGCCATCGGAGAAGGTCATCTCGGAGCGAGCACCATCGCCCAGAAGATCGCCGTTCGCTTCCGGACCGATCCGGATTCCGCCATGACGATGTCCGTCCTGCATCCGAACGAGCTCCACCGTTCCGGTTCTCGCAACGGCGTCCATGTCGAAGGTTTCGACGACACGGTGGTTCGACTCTCCAAGTGTTGCACCCCGGTACCCGGAGACGAGATCATCGGCTTTCTCACACGGGGTCGTGGTGTCAGTGTTCACCGATCCGACTGTTCGAATGCCGAATCATTGGCCGCTGATCAAGCGGCCCGAATCGTCGACGTCGAATGGGACGGATCTTCGGCCGAAACGGTCTTTCGTGCCGCGGTCGAAGTCATGGCCCTCGATCGCTCGCGACTCTTGCGCGATGTCGCCAACGCCCTCTCGGAACAACACGTGAACATCGTCGCCTGCAGTACACACACCGGAAACGATCGAATCGCCAAGATGCGGTTCGAGTTCGAGCTGGCCGACGCCGGCCATCTCGAGAGTGTTATCCGAACCATCAAGCGGATCGATGGCGTCTACGACGCCTCCCGAATCCTGAATTGACCCGAATCCCAGCCGAACCAGCGACCGACCGAACCGAGTCACTCGGGTAGCCTTGCCCATCGTGCCGGAGTTCCAGACCAGCCCAGGTATGCGCGACGTGATGGCGCCCGAGTCGGGCCGTTGGCGCCGATTCGTTCAGGTCTTCGCCGAGACCGTCGAAGCGGCTGGTTACGGCCAGATCATTCCGCCACTTCTCGAGGACATCGGTGTCTTCACGCGGGTCGGAGAGGCGACCGACGTGGTCACCAAGGAGATGTACGACTTCGTCGACAAGGGAGAGCGCCACGTCGCCCTCCGTCCCGAACAGACCGCCAGTGTCTGCCGAGCCTTCGTCCAACACCGGCCGACTCTGCCCTGGAAGACCTGGTACACCGGGCCCAATTTCCGCTACGAGAAGCCGCAGCGGGGCCGTTACCGGCAATTCGATCAAGTCGGAATCGAGGTGCTCGGCGTCAACGATCCCGATCTCGACGTCGAAGTGATCGCCTTGGGTTGGGAATTCTTCGTGGCTCTCGGCCTGAAACGTGTCGAGGTGAAACTGAACAGCCTTGGTGAACCGGCCGATCGACTTCGCTACACCGAGGCTCTGGCTCTTCATTTCGAAGCCCATCGGACCGAGCTGTCCGACGAGGCACGCAACACTCTCTCCCGAAACCCTCTACGTGTCCTCGACTCGAAGCGAACCGAAGACGGACCGATCATTGCCGCCGCTCCACGTATCGACGACTTCTACAGTGATGTCGCCGCTTCACACTTCGAACGAGTGCAGGCCGGCCTCGACGCTCTCGGTGTTCCGTTCGTTCGCGACGAACGTCTCGTCCGTGGTCTCGACTACTACCGACACACCACCTTCGAATACGCCGGTGGAACTCTCGATTCGGCTCAGAACGCTCTCGGCGGCGGCGGGCGCTACGACGGACTCGTCGAGGACCTGGGTGGACCGCCCACACCCGGAATCGGCTTCGCGCTCGGACTGGATCGAACCTTGATCGCCTGCGACGACGAACAAGTGTTCTCGGCCGTTCCCACTCAACTCGATGCCTTCGTTGTCGACACCACCGGGGGACGCGAGGCCTTGATGATCACCGACTCACTCCGACGTTCGGGGCTCTCGGCCGATCGTGCCTTCGAAGGTCGCAGTATGAAGAGCCAGATGAAAGCCGCCGACCGAAGCGGCGCCCGTTTCGCCGTCATCGTCGGTGCCGATGAGATCGCGAACGCCGTCGTCCTCGTTCGCGATCTTCGTCACGACTCCGAGCAAGTCCTCGTTCCCCGTCCCGATGTCGATCGTCACCTTCTCGATCGACTTTCCTCCCCTCGATCAAAGGATCAACCATGAGTGTCGACCCGTCCCGCACCTCCCTACGCACGATGATGTGCGGTGAAGTGCGTCCGTCTCATGTCGGCCAGACCGTTTCGTTGTGCGGCTGGGTGGCCAAACGCCGAGAGCACGGCGACAAGCTCGCCTTCGTCGACGTCCGAGACCACAGCGGCGTCATACAGTGCGTGATCGACGATGGAGTCGACGTCCGCAGTGAGTACGTCGTCCGGGTCACCGGCGTGGTTCGGGCCCGCCCCGAGGGAACCGTCAACGACAACCTGGCGACCGGACAAGTGGAAGTCGGGGAGTGCCGGGTCGAAGTACTGCGGTCCGCCGAGACGCCGCCGTTTCCGATCGATGCCCGAGCCGACGACGTCGACGAGAACGTTCGCCTTCAGTATCGCTATCTCGACCTTCGTCGTGAGCGTATGCAGAAGAACCTTCGCGTCCGGGCAGCGGTCAATTCGGCAGTGCGACGGAGCATGGAAGCCCAGGGGTTCGTCGAAGTCGAGACACCGATGCTCGTTCCGTCCACACCGGAAGGAGCGCGCGAATTCCTGGTTCCGTCTCGTAAGGAGCCCGGCTCCTTCTACGCCCTCCCACAGAGTCCTCAGCTCTTCAAGCAACTCCTCATGGTCGCCGGTGTCGATCGCTACTACCAGATCGCCCGTTGTCTGCGTGACGAGGACCTTCGTGCCGATCGCCAGTACGAATTCATGCAACTCGATGCCGAGATGAGTTTCGTCACTCAAGACGACGTCTTGGAGGCCATCGGTTCGGCAGTCATCGCCGCCGCCGAGGCCGTCACCGGCGTCCGTCCCGAAGCCATCGAGCGCATCACGTGGCGGGAGGCCATGGACCGTTTCGGAGTCGACAAGCCCGACCTGCGCTTCGGTATGGAACTCGTCGAACTCACGAACGTGTTCGTGTCGACCGAGTTCAAGGCCTTCCAGGGCGTCTCATCCATCAAGGGCATCAACGTGCCGGGGCGCGCCGAAGAGTTCGGCCGGAACAAACTCGATGGTCTCACCGATCGAGCCAAGAAACTCGGGGCGAAGGGTCTCGTGTGGTTGAAGGTGGGTGCCGACGGCTCACTCGAGAGCCCGGTGGCCAAATTCCTCTCACCTGACGAATCGGCCGCCCTCGTCGCCGCTCTTTCCGCCCGACCCGGTGACCTCCTTTTGGTCGTGGCCGACGAGTGGATGACCACGTGCGAAGTTCTCGGTCAGCTCCGCAACGATCTCGGTCGTCCGCCCGTCCACGAAGGGCCGTACCGTTACGTGTGGGTCGTTGAGTTTCCGCTGTTCGTCGGGGTCGACAAGGAGTCGGGTCGACCCAAGCCCGGTCATCATCCCTTCTGCATGCCGCACCCCGATGATCTCGATCGTCTCTCGACCGATCCACTGTCGGTGCGCGCTCTTGCCTACGACCTCGTGCTGAACGGTTGGGAACTCGGCTCCGGATCGATTCGAATCCATGAACCCGAACTCCAACGTCAGGTGTTCACGGCTCTCGGCATCAGCGAGGAGGAAGCCAACCGCAAATTCGGTTTCTTCCTCAAACCCTTCACGTACGGTGCGCCTCCGCACGGCGGTTTCGCATTCGGTCTCGATCGCCTGGTCGCCATCTTGGCCGGCGAGGACAACATCCGCGAGGTGATCGCTTTTCCGAAGACGCAGAGCGGTCAGGATCCCATGACCGACGCTCCCAACCCGGCCGAGCCTCGGCAACTCGAAGAACTCGGCATCCGCGTCCTCCCACCGGTGGTCGCAGGCTGATCGATGGCCACCCAGTCGTTCCGAGCCGGTGTCGTGATGATCGTGCGACGCGAGGACGGACGAGTGCTGGCCGGTGAACGCGTCGATACCCCCGGTTCGTGGCAACTACCACAGGGTGGTCTCGACGCAGGCGAAAGTCCTCTCGACGCCGCGTGGCGCGAGCTCGAGGAAGAAACCGGCCTCTCATCGACGGCGGTGCGACTGGTCAGCGAATTGCCGGAGTGGATCGCTTACGAATGGCCCGACGGACTCGATGTCGCCAAGTTCGGGAAGGCGGTGCGAGGACAGGTCCAGAGGTGGTTCCTCTTCGGCGTCGTCGACGACGCCTTCGTGCCGACCGTCGACGGTCGCGAGTTCCGTGATTGGACCTGGATGGATCCCCATCAACTGATCGAGACCGTCATCTCCTGGCGGCGAGAGGCGTACCAGCGCGCCTTTTCGCGACTTCTGCCGTGACCGACGCCCCCGACCTCTTCACGGCAGCCGCCGAGGAGAGGCTTCGTGAGCGCGCGCCGTTGGCCGCCCGACTCCGACCTCGATCACTCGACGACGTCGTCGGCCAGGAGCATCTGGTCGGCCCCGGCCGACCGCTGCGCGTGCTCGTCGAATCCGATCGTCTCTCGAGCACCATTTTCTGGGGACCCCCCGGAACCGGCAAGACCACCCTTGCTCTCGCCGTGGCCGGCACCACCGAGAGGGCCTTCGAACAACTATCGGCCGTCACCGCTGGAGTTCGCGATGTTCGTGAGGTCGTCGACCGAGCCGTCGAACGTCGGGGCCTTCACGACCGAGGAACGATTCTGTTTCTCGATGAGATCCATCGCTTCTCGCGGTCGCAACAGGACGCACTTCTTCCCGCAGTCGAGAACGGCACACTCACGCTCATCGGGGCGACGACAGAGAATCCGTACTTCGAAGTCAACGCCCCGCTACGGTCACGGAGCACTCTCTTTCGACTCGAGCCACTCGCTGAGGCAGCGCTCGAACGGCTCGTCGACCGAGGCGTCGATGCTCTCGCCACCACGATCGACAAGGATGCCAAGCGGCTTCTGGTCGAACGTTCGGCCGGTGACGGGCGTCGAATCCTCACCTCCCTCGACGTGGCCTCGGTTCTGGCCCATCCGGGTGTCATCCGAATCGAACACGTCGAGAGCGCCCTCGGGACCTCGGCCCTTCGTTACGGACGCGACGACCACTACGACGTGGTGAGTGCCTTCATCAAGAGCATGCGAGGCTCCGATCCGCAGGCCACGGTCCATTATCTGGCTCGAATGCTCGAAGCTGGTGAGGATCCTCGATTCGTGGCCCGTCGCATGATCATCTTCGCGTCCGAAGACGTCGGCCTGGCCGATCCGACGGCTCTCGGGGTCGCCGTATCGGCCGCCCACGCTCTCGAGCACGTCGGACTTCCCGAGGCCGAACTCAATCTGGCTCAGGCGGCTCTGCACCTCGCACTCGCCCCGAAGAGCAATTCCACGGCCACCGCCATCTGGAGTGCCCGGGCCGACGTACGCAACGGAGTGTCGGGGGAGGTTCCGGCGCACCTCCGGGATGCCCACTACCAGGGAGCCGCCTCACTCGGCCACGGCACCGGCTACCTCTATCCTCACGACCATCCCGGCGCCTGGGTCGACCAACAACACCTACCCGACGCGCTGGTCGGACGTGTGTGGTTCGAGCCCTCCCCACGAGACACAATAGGGAGACGAAGCAGCCAGTCGCCCGACGACGACACCAGCGAAAGGAGCGAATCATGAGTGCCACCGAATTCGCTCTGCTGCTGGGTGTTCTCCTGTGCGTCGTGGCCTTCGCCGCCCTCGTCGTCGTGCTGTACCGAGTGTTGCAGACATTGAAGGAACTACGTCGCGAACTCCGCGTCTGGAGCGAACGGACCGAGCTCCTGTTGGCCGACATGAAAGAGTCGACCCTCGACGCGCGTGATGCAGTGGAGGACGCTCGACGAGACCTCGACCGTTTCGATCGTGTGCTCGGTTCGGCCGAAGCCATCAGTGGAGCAGTGTCCGGAACCGGCCGTGTCACTCGCACCGCCCTGTCAGCGCCGGTGATCAAGACGGCAGCGATCGCCACCGGTACCTCTCGCGCCGTTCGTCGACTCAGTCGACGTGAGCGGCGGGCCCGACGGGAAGCCCAGGGTAACGTCACTCCGATGCGACGGAGGAAGTCGTCATGATCAAACGTTTCGTCTGGTTCGTCACCGGAGGTATCACCGGTGCTCTCGCCGTGACCGCCACCCGTCGGCGGGTGAAGAAGCAGGTCGCACGAGTGACCGAGCTCGCTCCGGTCAAGGTCGTACGAGGAGCGAGCGATTCGGTTCGCCGAACGGTCAACGACGTCGGTGACGCACTGCGCGACGGTCGTGACGCCATGCGAACCAAGGAGGCCGAACTGAAGGCTCGGCTCGATGGCCGCGCCGAGAGTCTCGACTCGTCGGTCGGACGTGACGATGCCGTTCTCGTCGACGGCGAACCGGTTGAACCAGGTCGAGTCGTCGTCCTTCGACAGATCGATCCCGGATTCGTCGACGATTCGTCCTCGGGGTCGACACATCGTCGTCGATCTCGCCGATGATCGATGCCTTCTTGACTCGACTCCGCCGTGAGCTCGGACCCGACAACGTCAAGGACGGCCGAGTCGACATCGCTCTTTACTCCCATGACGCCTCCAACATGGTCGGAGCGGCAGGGGTGGTCTGTTTTCCCGAGTCGACATCCGATGTGGTCTCGGTACTGCGAGCGTGTCACGAGCACCACCGTCCGTTCGTCGTGCGAGGAGCGGGAACCGGTCTGGCCGGAGGTGCGACACCTCTCGACGACGCTTGTGTGATCAGCACCATCCGCATGAACAGCGTGGACACGGTCGACGTCGTGAACCGTACGGCGTGGGTCGGCCCCGGCATGTTGAACCTCGACCTGAGTCGTACTGTGTCCGATCTCGATCCCGTCTTCGGACTTCATTTCGCCCCTGACCCGAGTAGCCAGCAGAGTTGCACGATCGGAGGCAACGTCGCCAACAACTCCGGCGGTCCGCACTGTCTCGCCGAAGGTGTGACCTCGAGCCATGTCCTCGCGCTCGAGATCGTTCTCTCGGACGGTTCGGTTCACGTGGTCGGAGGCGAGGAGCCCGAGCCACCGGGACTCGACCTGCGCGGGGCGGTGGTCGGCAGCGAGGGAATGTTCGGAGTGGTGACGAGGGTCTGCGTACGCCTGACACCCGACCCTCCGCACGTCCGCACGATGCTCTTCGACTACGTCGATGTCGCCAAGGGAGCCGAAACCGTCAGTGCCGTGATCGCCGCCGGAATGGTCCCCGATGCACTCGAGATGATGGATCAACTCTGTATTCGTGCGGTCGAGGACTACGTGCACGCGGGTCTACCCACCGACGCCGGAGCAGTACTCCTCGTCGAGGTGAGCGGCCTGCGACATCAGGTCGAACACGACACCGAACGAATCGTCGCCATCGCCCGAGCGAACGGCTGCCGATCGGTGCGACATGCCCACTCCGAGGAAGAGCGAGCCCTTCTCTGGAAAGGTCGCAAGACGGCTTTCGGGGCCGTGGCTCGCATCAAGCCCAACTACTACCTGCACGACACCGTCGTTCCACGTCGTCACCTACCCGACGTCCTGCAAGAGATCTACCGAATCGTTGCCGATCTCGATCTGCTCGTCCTCAACGTCTTCCATGCCGGTGACGGAAATCTTCACCCCCTCATCGTCTTCGACAAGCGTGAACCCGGAGTACTCGAGAGGGTGCACGAAGCGGGTCGCCGCATCGTCGAAACGAGTGTCGCTGCGGGCGGTGTGCTGTCGGGAGAACACGGCATCGGACTCGAGAAGCGCGACTACATGCCCCTCATGTTCGACGACGACGATCTGGCGGCCCAGGCCGGACTTCGCCGAGCGTTCGATCCCTTCGGTCTGGCCAATCCCGCCAAGGTTCTTCCGTCACCGAGCGGATGTGGTGATGCGGCGACGATCGACGATGGCGTCTGGATCTGAGCCGACATGACAGACGTTCCCGATCATCTCGTCTCCCTGTCCGAACGTCTTCGTGATGCAGCGGCAGCCCGCGAGACGACCGCTGTCATCGGTCTCGGAACTCGTCCACTTCTCGAGAACGAATCCACCACGGACGTCGCGCGCCACTTCGTTTCGGCACCGAGCGGTGTCCTCGACTTCCAGCCCGACGAGATGATCGTTCGATGCGGGGCCGGAACACCCCTCGACGAGCTTCGCGCCGTCCTTCGTTCCGCCGGTCAAGACGTCAACATCGGGGGGAGTGGGACGATCGGTGGGGCTCTGGCCCGAGGGTGGTCGGATGTGCACCGTCTCGGGCGGGGACCCATTCGCGATGTCCTGCTCGAGACCCTTCTCGTCGATCATCGAGGTACGACGATCCGGGTGGGTGGTCCGACCGTGAAGAACGTGACCGGCTTCGATCTGGCGAGGGTTCTCGTCGGATCACTCGGAACTCTCGGAGTTCTCGGCGAGGTCACCGTCCGAACCCGTCCGCTTCCTCTCGAATCACGATGGTCGGTCATCGACGGCGTCGACCGTCGACGCCTCGACGAGGTGAGGCGCCATCTCTACCGACCGACCAGTCTCCTGTGGGACGGCGGCCGATTGTGGATCCATCTGGACGGTCATCCGCAGGACATCGACGAACAGTTGCAACGATGGGGTGCTCGATCCGACAGTCCGCCCGCTCTTGCTCCTCATCGCTGGTCGTTGCCTCCCGACGACGCTCTCGAAGTCGTCGGCGAGGAAGGTGATGTCGTCGAGGTCGGTGTGGGACTCGTGCACCGACGTCGACCGGCACCGAGTCGTCGTGTGACGGCACCCGAAGTTCATCGACGTCTCGAAACCGAATTCGACCCTCATCGACTCCTGAACCCTCAGGTCAAACGATTCAGCGAACGCTGAAACCGTCGGCGGATCGAGGTCAGGGGGCCAGGGCGAGCCACTCGGACGATACGGAGTCGTCCCCGATGATGTCGAGGTCTCCGTCGACACGGCCCCAAACCGCCAGTAACAGAGATTGAGCCGCGCCACGCCAGGCAACTGCTCCTTTGGCGTGCTCGCGCGTCACCTGGATCGTGGAGTCGCCGGGAACGGCCAACCATTCTCCGGAACCGTCGGTGCAGTGGAGATGAAGGGATCCCGAGGGAATCGCCTTCGAGCCGATCACACGGGGCACCATCACGTCGAAGTACTCGTCGATTCCATCGACGCACACGTCACGATCGATCCGCGTCGGCAGACCGAGCGCACGCTGGACATCGGCCAGATGAACGGCCGTTTCGTGCACCATGCGGCGCCGGTAGAACGCTCCGGTTCGATCGCTCGACCACGTCCAGACCGCAGTTGCGGGATCAAGATCGCGTAGCGCGTCCTCGACCGCTCGTCGTCGTTCGACGAACCATTCGAGAGCTTGATCGTTCGTCGCGTCATCGGCCAACAAGACGTCGGGGGAGGGTCGAACCGGTTCGGTGGCCCGAGCCACCACGACGGCCGTGACAGCGGCGTAGACACGGCCGGTGTGCACCAGCAGGTCTCTCGTCGTCCAACCCGGACAGTCCGGAACCGCTGCCGAGAGATCGGAGTCGAACGATGCGATCAATTCGTCGGCGACACGGGCGAACGATCCGACGGGATCCGACAATGTTTCCGACCCGGGCCGGCGATCGGTTTCACTCATGTCCGAAGTGTAGGACGAGCCAGGCGACGGGGAGCGGGACGAGGCGAGTACCTTGGAGGAGTGCCTCGACTCGACGTGAGCGACCACGCATTGGCCAGTTGTGTGGGATGCGGTTTGTGCCTGCCGCATTGTCCGACATTTCGCGTGACCGGCGAGGAGAGCAAGTCCCCACGGGGCCGTATCGAGATCATGCGCGGGTTGCACGACGATCGTCTCGACTTCGACGACGAGGTGGTCGAAGCCCTCGATACCTGTGTGCAATGTCGGGGCTGTGAGCCGGCGTGCCCGAGCGGAGTCCCGTATTCCGAACTGCTGGAAGCGACCAACCGACGACGTCGCACCGAACGGCCCGTTCCGTGGTGGTTACGCCTCGGCCTGCGCCTGTTGACCCGCCGTCGTCTCCTGGCCGCCGCTACTCGAGTGGCCGCCGTTCCGGGGCTCTCGCACATCACGACCCGACGAATCGGCCCGGTGCCGAGTCGTCTCGGTCGCCGTCTTCGCTCGACGTCGTCGGAACCCGATGTCTGGATCTTCACCGGCTGCGTCATGGACACCTGGTTCCGACCCGTTCATCGCGCCCTCGCCGACCTGATCGAATCTCTCGGACTCGGCTTCGGAGTTGCGACCGCTGGTCATTGCTGCGGAGCACTCCATGCGCACACCGGTTGGCATGAGGGAGCGGTCCAACGAGCCGTCCACACCATGGCGTCGTTTCCGGGTGACCGCCCCGTGATCGTCGATTCGGCCGGTTGCGGAGCGGCGCTGAAGGAGTACGGGAACCTGATCGGAACCGACGAGGCCCGACGATTCGCGGCCCGTGTCGTCGACGTGCACGAATGGCTCGAGGATCACCTCGACGCACTCGACCTCGATCGAACGAGAACTCGACGAGTGATTCTCCAGGACCCCTGCCATCTTCGGCACGTCCAGCGAGTCCATCAGTCGGTGCGTCGGTGTCTCGAACACGTGGTCGAGATCGTCGAGATCGACGATGATGGACTGTGCTGTGGTGCCGGTGGTGCTTACTCGCTTCTGCAACCCGATCTGGCCGGCGAGATCCGTCAGCGGAAACTGGAGATGATCGGTCGCGTCGACCCGGATCACTCTCTCGTGGTCGCCTCGGCCAACCCCGGCTGTGCACAACACTTGGCCGCGGCCGGCCTCTCGGTCGTGCATCCGATCCAGCTGCTGGCTGCGGCCCGACGACAGGAGAACCGATGAACGACTCGACACGTGAACGACTCGCCGAGATCGCGTCCGACATCGATCGACTCAGCGAAACACTCGACGAGATCTCGTTCGACGTCCTCCGGGAAGCTCAACGGAACGGAGAAGCTCGACCGGCGGTCGACAAAGCCATCACCCAGGCTCGACGGGCTCTCGAGAAAGCGAGTCGACTACTCGCCGGCGGTCCACAACCGGACTGATCAGATCGACCAGGACTCGGCCTTGCGTCGCAAGGCGTCGAGTAGGTCGTCGTGGCTGGCGACGAACGATGCGAGACCCTCGCTCTCGAGTTTGAGTGCCACGTCATCGACGTCGACACCGACCTCACGGAGACCCGTCCAGACTCGATGAGCCAGCGCGACATCACTGTCGACAGTTCGCGTCGGTGTCCCGTGGTCGGCGAAGGCCTCGAGGGTCGCGTCGGGCAAGGTGTTCACGGTGTCGGGGCCGATGAGACTGTCGACGTACAAGGTGTCGGGATACGACGGATTCTTGGTGCTCGTCGACGCCCACAGTGGGCGTTGTACTGCGGCTCCTGCATCGGCCAATCGCTGCCAGCGATCACCGGCGAAAGTTCGGCGAAAGGCGTCGTAGGCCAGCTGCGCCTGAGCCACGGCCGAACGACCTTGGAGGTCGAGGGCTTCCGGTGTTCCGATCGCCACCAGACGGGCGTCGATCTCGGTGTCGACACGGCTCACGAAGAAAGATGCCACGCTGGCGATGGAGTCGATGGGAGATCCGGCGGCCAACCGATCCTCGAGTCCGGAGATGTAGGACTCCATCACGGCCTGATAACGATCGAGTCCGAAGATCAGAGTGACGTTCACGTTCACCCCGCGGGCGATGGCCGCTCGAACGGCCGGTAGTCCAGCCTTCGTTCCGGGAATCTTGACCATCAAGTTGGAGCGCCCGACGTCGTTCCAGATTCGTTCGGCGCTCGCCAACGTGGCGTCGGCATCTCCCGAGAGATGCGGGTCGACCTCGAGGCTCACGTAACCATCGAGTCCTCGGCTCGCCACATGAAGAGGTTCGAACACGTCGAGCGCGCCGAGAATGTCGGTGAGGACGAGACGCCAGTAACACTCGTCGATCGACGACCCGACGCGCAGCAGTTCGCGCAGTTGTGAGTCGTAGGAGTCCGAGCCCTGGATGGCCTTCTGGAAGATCGTCGGGTTGGACGTGAGCCCACGGACTCCGGAATCTCGGAGGCGGGCGAGTTCTCCCGACTCCAGGAGGTCTCGCTTCAGGTTGTCGAGCCACGGACTCTGGCCACATTCGTCGAAGAGCTGTGTCAGTCGTCGGGACACGACGTCAGCCACCGATCAGCTCACGTGCGGCCGCCACCACGGCATCCGAGGTCATTCCCAACTCTCGCAAGGCGACGCCACCCGGCGCGCTGGCCCCGAAACGATCGATTCCGAGAGTGACATCGGCGTATTTGGCCCAACCGAGAGTCGAACCGGCCTCGATCGACACCGTGGGGACACTCGGCGGAAGGACGAGTTCGGCCCCTGCCCGGTCACGGTGGCGGAATGCTTCGAACCGGTCCCAGGAGGGCATCGATACCACCCGACACGAGATTCCCTCATTGGCCAGCAGTTCAGCGGCTTCGAGGGCCACGGCCACTTCACTTCCCGTTGCCACGACGACGACATCGTGGCCGTCGCGCACGATTCCGGCACCCCGATCGACCGCCGTACCGTCGCTCACGACCGGGAGGTTCTGGCGACTGAGAACGAGAGCGGTCGGCCCGTCATGGAGAACTGCGGCCCGCACGGCGGCCGCGGTCTCGTTCGCATCGGCCGGACGGATCACCTGGAGGTCGGGGATCGCCCGCAGTGCCGCGAGATGCTCGATGGGCTGGTGAGTCGGGCCGTCCTCACCGACCCCGACCGAATCGTGACTGAACACGAAGATGCATCTGACTCCCGAGAGAGCCGCCAAGCGAACCGGAGGCTTCATGTAATCGAAGAAGACGAAGAACGTCCCACCAACGGGAAGCACACCACCATGTGAGGCCAGGCCGACCATGATCGAGCCCATCGCGTGCTCGCGAACGCCGTAGTACAGCTGTCGACCCTCGGGGGTTTCGGCCGACATACCGTCCTGACCGGTCAACTTCGCGCCGGTGTTTCCGGTGAGGTCGGCGGCTCCGGCGACCAGTTCGGGACACACCTCGAGCAGGGAATCGAACACCTTCTGGACCGCCACACGTGTGGCCACCTGTTCACCCGCGTCGAACGACGGAAGCTGAGCGTTCGCCACTGCGTCTCGGGAATCGAGCAGGCGATCGAACAGAGCCTTTCGTTCGGAGCGTTCGTAGCGAGACTGCCAAGCGGAACGACGAGCGGATCCGGATCGAGCCTGCGAACGACACGCGTCGACCACGTCGTTCGGTGCCCAGAACGGTTCGTCGGGAATCCCCATGGTCGCCTTGGTGCGCGCGACGTGATCGGCAGTGAACGGATTGCCGTGCGCCTCGTGTCGGTCGGTCCAGTCAGGGGAGGGGCTACCGACCCGAGTCCGCAAGATCAAGAGCTTCGGACGATCGTCGGCGGCGTCACGAGCGGTGACGAGAGCCGATTCGAGAGCATCGAGATCGTCGGCGATCTCGCCGAGGCGCATGACCGACCAGCCATACGACGCGAAGCGAGCCGCCACGTCGTCGGAACACGTGAGATCGGTGCGACCGTCGATGGTGATGTGGTTGTCGTCGAAGATCACCACCAGACGGCCGAGCCGCTGGTGGCCGGCGAGCGACGCCGCTTCATGACTGACACCTTCCATCAGACACCCGTCACCGGCGATCACCCACGTGTGGTGGTCGACGAGTTCGGCCCCGAGGCGAGCGCGCAAATGACGTTCGGCCAATGCGAGTCCGACGGCGTTGGCCAACCCTTGACCGAGTGGGCCCGTCGTCACTTCGACTCCGGGCGTGTGACCTCGTTCGGGGTGACCAGGTGTCCGGGAGCCCCACTGGCGGAACGATCGGAGGTCGTCCATTTCGACGCCCGAACCCTGCAGGAAAAGAAGCGCGTACTGGAGGATCGAGGCATGCCCGGCCGACAGAACGAATCGGTCGCGGTCGAACCATTCGGGATCGGCCGGATCGGCCTTCAGGACACGCGAGAACAGAACGTGGCCAAGTGGAGCGAGCGCCATCGCCGTTCCCTGGTGGCCGCTCTTGGCCGCGAGGGGAGCATCCATGGCCAGACCACGAATGAGCGAGACGGCGGCCCGATCGATCTCCGGGGAGAGGCGGGGCAGGTCGGTCACGATTTCGACTGTACTTCGTCGGCCGCGGCCGAACCGTTTCACGCCGGTGGCAAAAGAGTGAACGGGACGATGGTCCACGGACCGCGGTCGACCCGGCAATGGGCGTACACGGTTCCGTACTCGTCGAACGACAGTTCACCCTTGACCAGTCGATAGGTGAACTTCCCCGGTTCGACCGTGAAGGGACTCACGTTTCGCGCCACCTGCTCGCTTTCTTCGTCGAGTCCTCGTCGGAACACCACTTCGAAAACTCCGGAACCAGCATCGTCGGGCGGACAGTGAACGAGAGCGACGAGATGTGGGTCGATCGTGACGGGCGCCGGGCTCGGAGCAGCCATGGAGAACATGGCGCCGGTGATGTCGAGTCGGGTGCTCGGCCCCGGCGCTTGACGCAATTGGAAGTTCTCGACGAAGAGCGCGGAAACGATCTGCATGTGGGTGCCGATCAGACTCGGGACGTTCGACCGACCAGCCGGACCCGAGCCAGGCGGAACCACGCGAGAAGGCGAATCGCCCACCAACCGAAGTCGATCTCGAACCACCGGTGCGAGAGTCGCGCCGACGTCGGTGCGGCATGGTGATTGTTGTGCAGACCTTCACCAGCGGTCAGGAATGCCAGCCACTGCAGGTTGCCGGCACCGTTCGGATAGGGGCGACGGCCGAAGTGATGTCCCATACCGTTCACCGCGGCCGAGGTGGCGAGATACAGACTGGTGTGAATCACCGCCGCTGCCAGGCCAGCCCAGGGTCCGATCGTCGCGATCAACAGGGCGACGCCGATGGCCAGACCCACGAGGGATCGATCGAAGAACCAACGGTCCCAGCGATCGGCCGGGAGATCCCGCGCGTACTTCGCGACGAGACCCGGTTCACGAGCGGCTCGTCGGTACAACGCGACGTTGGTCCACTGGACCCGCCACCATCCGAGCAGGACGGGGGAGTGAGGATCACCGTCGACATCGGTGTAAGCGTGATGCTTCCGGTGCACGGCGACCCATTGCCGAGGACGAATTCCCGTCGCGATCCACACCAGCGCACGGCACACGCCACGAACGGGACTCGCGAGAACGAGCGCGCGGTGCGAGAGACTCCGGTGCAGGTACACGGTCGTGATCAGATTCGCCAGCATCGTGGTCGCGAAACCGGCGACGACTGCAGTGATGATCGACACCATGATCGAAAACTAGCACGGTGGTCCGAATCGCCGAATGTGCGAGAGTACGCCATGGACCCCACGCAGGAAACCGATCGTTCTCGACTGTTCGCTCCCGTCGATGCCACCACACGCGAGCGATGGATGAAGTTCGGCAAATGGGATCGGGTCTACTTCCCACAGCTCGTCGGAATCGTCGTCGACGAGGTTCGACAGGACTACTGCCGCATGTCGATGCCGTTCCGGCCCGAACTCGAACAACCGATGGGCATCGTGCACGGTGGGGCCATTGCGACTCTGCTCGACGTGGTCTTGGTTCCGGCGATCGGAACCGGCCTCGAACCCGAAGCCGGATACTCCACGGTCGACATGCACGTTCGATATCTCTCTGCGCTCGTCGGAGAGACAGCCATCGCCGAGGGTTGGGTCGTCAAACGGGGACGATCACTGGTGTTCTGCGAGGCCGAAATCGTCGGAGCGAGCACGGGGAAGACGATCGCCAGCGCATCGCTGACCTACTTCCTCGTTCGATCACGAAGCGGTTCGTGACACCCTCAGTTCAGTCCGAGAACCCGTAGAGCGTTCTCGCGCAGGAACTTCGGCCAGACGTCGTCCTTGAAGGGCACGTGAGGCAGGTCGCCGAAGATGCGTTCGTAGGTCAGGCCCATCGGCCAGTAACCGGCGTAGATGATGCGGTCGGCACCACGTGAATTCGCGTAGTCGATGATCCGCGGGTCGTAGTGCTTCGGAGCGAAGGCCGAAGTCGAATAGTGCAAGTTCGGCCACTTGAGCATCAACTTGACGGCCAGTTCGGTCCAGGGTTGACATCCGTGACGAGTGACGATGGTGAGCTCGGGAAAGTCGTAGCACACGATGTCGAGCATCTCGACGTGCTGACACATGCTCGGCACGCGAGGGCCCGGGATGCCGGCACAGATGAAGATCGGAACACCGAGCTCGGCGCACACCGAATAGATCGGGTACCACCTGGCGTGATCGATCGGCACCTGAGGGGTACAACCGGCCGGAAAGGTCCCGACCGCACGAAGGCCCACCTCTTCATGGAGTCGCCGAATCTTTCGGACCTCATCGACGCCGTTGTTGGCGTCGGCACTGCACGAAGCGATGAATCGATCAGGAAACTCACGAATCGCTCGTGATCCGGGTTCACCCTCCACTCCGATCATCGATCGTTCGATTCCGAAGTGATCCATGGTCGACAGGGCGACTTCGACCGGGTCGAGATCCTGTTCGAGCGCTCCGGGAACGTTGTGTTTGAACAAGTACTCGACGGGGAACATCGTTTCCTTGCTCGACGGCTCCTTGATGTTGCCGCGGAAGAACTCGTACAGCCGTCGTGGGTCCGGATCGGGAAAGCCCATCATCGTCTCGATGATGCCAATTGACGAGAAATCCCGGTTCGACGAGTCGTCTCGTGTCACGAAGTGGCCCCCAGGAAAGCGAAACCGTTGTCGCGCATGACCATCTTGATCTCATGGTCGGCGAATCCGACCAGATCGTTCTTGAACGACGTCGGAACGGCGAGGCCCTCGGCATGAGGGAAGTCACTACCGAAGAGGAGTCGCTCGACGCCGATGGTGTCGGCCAAGAGGCGTAGATCGTCCTCGTAGAAGGGAGCAACCCACACCTGCTCACGGAACTGTTCGACCGGATCCTTGGCGAACTGGAAGGGCTGGGCCGAATACGCCTTCTTGAACTTCTTCACGAGATTCGGCACCCAGTCGGCTCCGGCCTCGATCGACGCCAGACGGAGTTTCGGGTGGCGGGACAGCACGCCATGGGTGACCAGCACTGCGAACATGTCGAAAGGTGCTCGGTCACTCGTCATGAGTCGCATCGGCGACTGACGGAAGGCTTCGAACTCACCCGTCGGCTCCCAGTCGTCGATGTATCTCCCGTATCCGGCGTCCCCGGAGTGGAACGCAACCGAAACACCGGCCTCGGCGAGGCGGGCCCAGTACGGATCGAAGATCGGATCACCGGGAGACCGGGTCGCACCACTGGCAACCGGCGCCGGCGACGTGCGCATCACGACGACTCGTGCGCCGTGGGCGATGGCCCAGTCGGCTTCGTCGATCGCCCACTGCGGATCGGCGAGCGTGATGTACGGCGCCGCGAAGATGCGATCTTGGTAGTGCACACCCCAGTCTTCGTCGACCCAGCGATTGAAGGCTCGGAACGCTGCACACAGCGCTGGGACGTCGTGTTTCAAAGACTCTTCCATCCCGACGGCGAGCGTGGGAAAGAACATGGCGGCCTCGACACCTTGTTCGTCCATGATGGCGAGACGGGCATCGCGGTTCCGGTAGGCCGGGCTGATCGGATCGAGTTCTCCGAAGAGTTTGCGCATGTCTTCACCCGAAACGCGACCGCGGAAGTAGTCGTCGAGGGCACCGGGCTTCGACACCGGATCGAAGGTCGGATTGGGAATGAAGCGATTGACGCGACCTCCGACGAGCAGGCGACGCTTGCCCTTGATCTCGGCCCACTGCATGCATCGCGACGCCATGTCGGCCGGGATGTGTCGAATGAACGCGTCCTCGGCCTCGTAGTAGTGATTGTCGGCATCGAAAGCCGCGAAACCGAGGTCGGGATGGGGAGTGACGGACGTGGTCGTGGACATGAGCCCTCCTTCGATCGACTCCGACGGTAGCCCCCCGACCCTGTACGTTGCGAGCGTGTGCGGTCGCTTCACCTCACTCACGCCACCGGCCGAGCTGGCTCAGTTGTTCGGAACCGAGACGCCCTCTGACGAGGTCGCCGACTTCCACCCCAATCACAACGTGGCTCCTACCACGAAGGTTCTGGCGGTGGCCGTCGATCGAGAAGGGCGCCGGCGCCTCGGCCGTTTCCAGTGGGGCCTCGTGCCGTCGTGGGCCAAGGATTCGTCCGGATCGGCTCGTCTCGTGAACGCCCGATCGGAGACCGTCTTCGAGAAGCCGTCTTTCCGCCACCTCGTCCCGTCGCGCCGATGCATCGTTCCCATGGACGGCTTCTACGAATGGCGGACCGTCTACGACGCTCCGCGTCCGACGAAGGCTCCGAAGGAACCGGTCTACGTCACTCGTCGTGATGGCCGTCCGCTCGCGGTGGCCGGACTGTGGTCGTCGTGGCGATCCGATGTCGACTCACCCTGGCTCCACACGTGTTGTGTCCTCACGACCGAGGCGAACGAACTGATCGCTCCGGTTCACGATCGGATGCCCGTCATCCTCGACGAGAGAGACTGGTCGACATGGCTCGACCCATCGATCTCGGATCGAGCCGAACTCACCGCGCTCATGATCTCGGCTCCGCCCACCTCGATCACCCTTCGTCCCGTGAGCACTCGGGTCAATTCCGTGCGCAACAACGACCCATCCTTGCTCGATCCGGTCGATTGACGACCTGAAACGGCTCGTGCCGGTCAGACGACCTCGGAGCGCCCCGCGGCCCGCAAGGCCGCCCTGATCCGTTCGGCCCACGAATCCAAGTCGTCACGCGAAACCGTGGTGGCCGCGTTGGCGAACGAGAGATGATGCATCCCCTCGGTCGGGATGACGTGAACGTGCGTGTGCGGAACCTCGTAACCAGCGATCACGAGTCCGACGCGTTCGCAGTCGAACGCCGCCTGCTGCGCACTTCCGATGACGTGTGCCACTTCGAAGATCCGACGCGAGAGCGCGGGTGAGCACTCGATCCAATGATCGATCTCGGCTCGGGGAACCACCAGCACGTGTCCGGGCGCGATCGGGTTGATCGACAAGAAGGCCACCACTTGGTCGTCCTTCCAGACGAACGTGCCGGGAATCTCCCCGTCGATGATTCGTGTGAAGACCGTGGGCATCAGACCCAACCTCCTGACGCGGCGAACACCTCTCCGACACAGTACGAGGACTCGGGTCCGGCAAGGAAGCGAACGACTTCGGCGATCTCGTGGGGGGCTCCCATGCGCCCAGCCGGGATCTGCATGCGAATCGCGTCGAGAACGAGAGGATCCATGGGCGACAAAAGTGGTGTGTCGATCCAACCGGGACACACGGTGTTCACGCGAACGCCGAACGCCGCCACTTCCTGGGCGACCGATTTCGACAATGCGATGATGGCCGCCTTGGCCGCCGCGTAATGAGGTGCGCCGGCCATCGGGCGAAGTCCGAGGATGGACGACAGGTTGATCACCGAGCCTGATCGCGCTGGTGTCATGTGGCGGAGCGCGGCTCTCGTTCCGTGGAACACTCCGTACAGGTGGACGCGGATCATGCGATCCCAGTCGGCATCCGACAAACCGACCGTTGCGTCGGTGGGGACCTGTTCGTGATGCCGACCTTCCATCCGCTTCATCTGATTGGCGATCGAGATCTGGGTTCTCTCGGGCGACGATGGGGGAGCGATCCCCGCATTGTTGATCATCACGTCGATACGACCGTGGTGAGCCACGATCCGGTCGACGGCTGCATCGACAGCCGCCGAGTCGGCCACGTCGAACACCGCGGCTTCACCCCCGACCGATGATGCCACTCGACCGGCGGCCGCCTCATCGATGTCGCCCACCACGACATGGGCACCGTCTTCGGCCAAGCGAACGGCACATGCTTCCCCGAGGCCGGAACCACCCCCGGTCACCACCACGACTCGACCGTCCAGAAGACCGCTCCGCATGAGCGAACCCTAGACGGCTTCTCTGGACGACGATCACCGACGACCACGGTCTACTCTCGTCGTGTGGAGTCACAGGAGTCGGTCCCGGACGCGCATCGTCCACCGTGGAACGTCTGGACCTGGCCGAACTTCATCACTCTCGTTCGACTGTCGTGCCTTCCGCTCTTTCTCTGGCTGCTGCTCGGTCGGGACGATCGGGCCTATGCCGCCTGGCTCCTCGGAGCACTCGGTGCAACCGATTGGATCGATGGCTGGGTGGCGCGCCGTTTCGACCAGGTGAGTGAATTCGGGAAGATCTTCGATCCGACGGCCGACCGGCTCCTCTTCGTGGTGGCCATCGTTGCGATCATGATCGACGGCTCGGCACCTCTCTGGTTCTGCCTCGCAGTGCTGGTGCGAGAGGTCGTGTTCGGTGGGACGGTCGCCCTGTTGACCCTGTTGGCGGGGATGGAACGTTTCGACGTCACCTATCTCGGCAAGTGGGCCACCTTCATCCTCATGTTCACCTTCCCCGGATTCGTGATGGGGGAGAGCTCGCTCGCCGTCGCCGACGCCTTCACCGTTGCCGCCTGGATCATCGGGCCGATCGGTCTCACGCTCAGCTACGTCACTGCAATTCAGTACGTGCCCGTCATCCGACGGAGTCTCACCCGCTGAAACGCACCGTCGTTTCCACTAGAATTCCGCCCATGCACGTGCCCGACGACCTGCTCTATTCGTCCGATCACGAATGGGTGCGAGTCGATGGATCCGTGGCCCGCGTCGGAATCACCGACTACGCGCAGGACGCACTCGGCGACGTCGTGTTCGTCCAGGCCCCGTCGGTCGGCACCTCGGTGAGTTCGGGTGATTCGTTCAGTGAGGTCGAGTCCACGAAGTCCGTCTCCGACATCTACGCACCAGTCGGTGGAGTGGTCTCGTCCGTCAACGAACGGCTCGACGGCGAACCAGGTCTGGTCAACTCCGACCCGTACGGAGACGGTTGGCTCTGCGAGATCACGATGTCGTCGACCGATGTGAGCCAACTGATGTCACCAGCCGCCTATCGGGACCTGATCGGCCAATCGTGAGCAAAGTGTTCTGTCCGTCCTGCGGAAGCCGTGTGAGCGGTGACTCCGCGGCTTGTCCGTCGTGCGGCACTTCGATGGCCGATCCCGAGCGCACCCAAGTGTTGTCCCGAGTGGCCCACGAGCCGGTGTTCGGTGACGGTGGCACCGCCGTCCGGACCGGCACGGCATCGCTGATGGTGCGTTCGGGACCGCAGGCCGGTGAGAGGTTCTCGCTCCAGGACCCGATCACACGTCTCGGTCGCCACCCCGACAGCGACATCAGCCTCGACGACATCTCCGTGTCCCGCCGACATGCCGAGATACGACGTGACACCGACGAATACGTGTTGCGGGACGTCGGTTCGTTGAACGGCACGTACGTCAATCAACGCCGCGTCGATTCGGTGGTGCTTCAGCAAGGTGACGAGATCCTGATCGGTCGTTTCCGTCTCCTCTTCATCGCGTCGTCGGAGTTGGCGTGAGCCAGCGATCGACCGCCGAACGTCCGTACTTGTCGATCGGAGAGGTTCTCGGTCTCCTGCTCGAGGAGTTTCCCGACATCACCATCTCCAAGATCCGCTTTCTCGAGAGCCAGGGCCTCATCGTCCCCGAACGCACACCGTCGGGATATCGAAAGTTCTACGACGACGACGTCGAACGTCTGAAGTTCATCCTTCGGGAACAAAAAGAGAACTTCCTTCCGTTGCGCGTGATCAAGGATCGTCTCGACACGCCGCCCTCGGGCACGGCGCGACCCGAAGAAC